>DATAXU010000166.1:0-3396 GCA_036272955.1 Verrucomicrobiia bacterium | reverse complement strand
GTCTGCCCCCATTGCGCGTAATAATCCTCGTAGCTGGGAAGGGAACGCGCCAGCGGCCCCATTTTCCCTTCTGGCCGGAGCCTCATGTCGATGCGCGACAGCGCGCCTTCCGGCGTCATCCGGCTCACTTCGGCGACAATCATTTCCGAGAGGCGCTTAAAAAATTTATGATTGGAAAGCGCGTGCCCGATTGTTTCGATTTGACCGGGCGGCACCTCGGAAACAAACCCCTCGTCGTTATACACGAACAGAACATCCACGTCCGAACTGTAATTGAGTTCCTGCCCGCCGAGCTTTCCTAGGCCGATCACGCAGAACATGGTTTCTTGCCAGCGTCCATTGGCGTCAAGATGAAATGGGCGGCTCAATCTCCGCACCAATTGCTCCTGGCAGACGCGGAGGACGGCCTGGAGGCACACATCCGCCAGATCGGACAGTTCGCGTGTGATTTCGCCGACGTTGCCCAGGCGGGCCAAATCGCGCGCGGCGATGCGGAGCATTTCCCGTTGCTTGAACAAACGTAATTCGCCGAGCGCGGCGCTGTTATCCCCGCCCATGAACAATTGCTCGACTTGGCGGCGCAGCCCCTTTTCGCGGCGCGGATAGAGAAGGGAGCCGTCCTCCAGAAGCGGCGCAAGCCAATCCGGGTGCGCCAATAATAATTCCAACGCCGCCTGCGAACCGCTCAGGAGCGCGGAAAGGACCCTCGCTTGTTCGGAGGAGATGGTCTTGAAAAGGGCGGCGCCGGCGCCCGTTTGCAATTGGTCAATGCCTTTTCGCGCCCGCTCGGGGTCCGCGGAGTTTTCCAACGCTGCGTTGAGGACATTCTTTCGCATTGATGTCGTTGAAATGTAATCCTCCAATGGAGCTTTAGAAAAAGAAATTCGACGCCGCCCGATTCATGGAATATTACAATCACCGGATTGATGATTGCGCTGTTTGACATCGGCAATACTCATACGCACGTCGGATTGGCCAATGACACCCGCGTCCTGCGGCACGTTGACATTCCCACGCGGGATTGGCGCGACGGCGCGGCGAAGAAGACGGCGTCCGGTTTCCTGAAGGGGAAAATCACGGGCGCCATCCTGTGCAGTGTCGCCCCCGCCGTGACGCCGATGGTGGAAAAATTCCTCAAGACGGAATTCGGCATTCGTTGCATGCATTTAACAGCCGAGACGACGCGTGGCGTAGGTATTGATTACCCGGAGCCGGACACAATCGGCGCGGACCGCCTGGCGAATGCGGTCGCGGTAAAACGGCATTTCGGCGCGCCGTCCGTAGTGGTGGATTTTGGCACGGCGGTCACCTTTGACGTCGTGGATAAAAACGGCAACTACGTCGGCGGGATCATCGCGCCCGGCCTCAATGCGATGACCGATTACCTGCACGAAAAGACGTCGCTGCTGCCGCGCATCACGATCCGGGAAGTCACGGCGATCATCGGGAAAAACACCGAGCAGGCGATGTTGATTGGGGCCGTGCATGGTTACCGGGGGCTGATTCGCGAATTGGTCGGTGAATTGAAAGGCGCCTTGAACAGCCCACACCTGCCGGTCATCGCCACCGGCGGCTATGCTCGGCTGATGTCCGCGAGGTTGCCCGAAGTCACCGCGGTGGAACCGCTCCTGACGCTGGAAGGCCTGCGCCTGATTTGGGAAGCCCATGCCCGCGAGCGCGACCGCAAAGGTGGCCACCCAGCGTGTGATTTGAAGGAGGGAGATTTTTAGGCGGCGGGGATTGCAATTGGCGGGCGGGTTTGTAAGATGCCCAGACATTATAGATATTTATGACCTGGCTAATATTTGCTTTGATGACGGTGGTTTCCTGGGGGTTGTATGGAATTTTTCTACACAGCGGGCAAGTCGGCATGGCGGACAAATCCAATGGCGTTTTTAAAGCCTTCCTGTTCGTCGGCCTGGCTTATTTCCTGACGGCCGTCCTGGCCCCGGTCGGAATGCTCGTGACGCGCAAGGCGGCCTGGAGTTTTCCGATGGCGGGAATGGGCTGGTCGTTGCTGGCCGGGATTGTCGGAGCGGTCGGGGCCTTTTGCGTCCTGCTCGCCTTTAGCGCCAAGGGACAACCAGGCGTGGTGATGTCGATTGTTTTTGCCGGCGCGCCGATCGTCAATGCCATCGTCGCCATTGCCCAAAATCCGCCGGAAGGTGGATGGGGAGCGATCCGCTGGCAGTTTTATCTTGGGATTGTCATGGCTGCGGCAGGCGGATGCCTTGTGACGTTCTTCAAGCCGCCGCCCGCCAGGCCCCACACCGCGGCGCCTGCGCCAATTGCGGTTCAGAAACAATGACGGGAGATTTTCCCACGCGCGAGTCGATTGCCGATCATCAACTCGCGCAACTGCGCCGGTTGCTCACCGCGGTTTTAAACGGCAACGCCTTTTATCGGAATAAATTCGCGGGGCTGGACCCAGCCATCCCCAGCCTTGAAGATTTCCGACGTCGATTCCCCTTCACCACAAAGGCGGAACTGGCGGAAGACCAGCGACAACGCCCGCCGTTTGGCGGCAACCTAAGCTTCCCCATCGAGCGCTATACGCGATTTCATCAAACCAGTGGAACAAGCAGCTCCCCGTTGCGCTGGCTGGATACGTCGGAAAGCTGGAACGCCATGATCGAGAGTTGGAAAGAGATATACCGCGTGGCCGGCATCGACGGAGGAGATCGGGTTTATTTTGCGTTTTCGTTTGGGCCGTTTATTGGATTCTGGCTCGCTTTTGAGGCGGCGCAAACGCTTGGCTGTCTTTGCCTGCCCGGCGGCGGATTGAACAGCCAGGGACGAGTGCGGGCAATTTTAGACAACCAGGCCACCGCTCTCTGTTGCACTCCCAGCTACGCGGCGCGCCTTGCGGAAGTCGCGGCGGGCGCGCGGTTTCCGTCGCTGCGTTCTATCATCGTTGCCGGCGAACCGGGCGGCAGCATTCCCGCGACTCGCGCGCGATTGCAGAAACTCTGGCCCGGCACGCGGATTTTCGACCATCACGGAATGACGGAAACAGGGCCGGTTTCCTACGAGTGCCCAAAACAGCCGGGGACGCTGCACATTTTGGAATCGGCCTATCTGCCGGAGGTGGTGGATGGAAACGGAATCGCGACCCGCCCCGGCGAAACCGGAGAGTTGGTCTTAACGACTTTGGGCCGCTTGGGGTCGCCGGTAATTCGGTATCGGACCGGCGACCTGGTGCGTACCGCGAACGTGGAAGCCTGCGGGTGCGGACGGCGCGACATGGCGCTGGCCGGCGGAATTCTCGGACGGAGCGACGATATGTTCATAGTCCGTGGCGTGAACATTTATCCCACGGCTGTGGAGGACATTTTGGGGAAATTTTCGGAAATCGCGGAGTTCCGCGTGGAAGTGGATCGTTCAGGGACTTTGGTG
>DATAXU010000165.1:0-4893 GCA_036272955.1 Verrucomicrobiia bacterium | reverse complement strand
GCCCGCCAGCAGTGTCAGCGGCCTTTATTTTTCGCACCCGCAGTCAAAGTATTTCGCCGTCGGCAAACTGGACCGCGATCAGATCGCGGACTACGCAACCCGCAAGGGAATGGAACTTTCCGTCGTCGAAAAATGGCTGGGACCGTACCTTAACTACAATCCTGGGAAGTAATTGAATGAAAAAGTGCCCCGATTGCGGATTTGAATATCCCGACGACGCCACGCAATGCGTAACGTGCCACACTTCTTTGTCGCCGCAGAACGGTATTCGGCAAATTTACGATCTTGTTCGTTCGATTGCAGGGCCTGGCGGCTTTTAATCGGCTTGAACTGCGGGCATACGCAGTGGGGAAAAAACGTACCATTGGATTTTTGGACGATTTTATGAGTATTTATCACTTAATAATCCAATAGATCGAAATGTCTTTTGACGGTCGGTCTTCCCATCCTCCGTTGACAACCCGTTTTGTCTCCCGCCACAATTGGGGATTCTATGACTAAAACAATTCTTCGATCACTTGCCTTTGCTGTCGCGATTCTTGGATTTCATGGCCGCGCCTGCGCCCAGGATCAGCCGGGGGCGGGGCTGGACGTAAACCTTCAGAATATCGACCGCCTTTACGATGTTCAATCGCGCTCCATCAGCCCGGAAAATTTCACCGGCGAACCAGGGAAAGGCGGGATGGCGACGGAGGGCACGGGCAAGGGAGCCTCTCGCGAATTGGGGCAGGGGTGGAAGGTGTCGCCGTCCGTTCGCATCAAAGGCAAAAGCACGTTCACGCTCGCGGAGATCACCGGGCCGGGATCTATTCGCAGCATTTGGATGACGCCCACAGGTAATTGGCGGACTTCTGTTTTGCGCTTTTATTGGGATGATGAAACGGATCCTTCGGTCGAAGTCCCCATCGCGGATTTTTTTGCCAGCGGCTGGGCCAAATGGGACCGTTGCCCTTTGATCAAGTCATTGCCCGTCTGCGTCAATCCCCGCTGTGGATTCAACTGCTATTGGCAAATGCCTTTCCACAAAAAGTGCCGCATCACAATGGAGAATCTGGCCGATGAAGGAATGACTCTCTACTACCAGATTAATTACGCCTTGGGCGATGTCCCCACCAACGCCGCTTATTTTCATGCTGAGTTCCACCGGGAGAACCCACTCAAAACCAAAGGCACTTACACGATCCTTGATGGCGTGGAGGGCGACGGCCAATATGTCGGAACCTACCTCGCCTGGGGCGTGCATAACACCGGATGGTGGGGCGAAGGGGAGGTCAAATTCTTTATTGATGGCGACAAGGAATTTCCGACAATTTGCGGCACGGGCACCGAGGATTATTTTTGCGGCGCGTACGATTTCGAGGGAACAGGCGCCAACGGCAAGACCGGTTACACCGAGTTCAACACCCCTTACACCGGCTTGGCGCAAGTGGTCCGTCCCGACGGGATGTACGACGCTGTGCAACGCTTCAGTCTCTATCGATGGCATATCCCCGACCCCGTGCGTTTTCACCACGATCTCAAAGTCACCATCCAGGCGCTGGGGTGGCAACCGGGCGGCCGCTACCTTCCATTGCAGGATGACATCGCCTCGGTCGCATTTTGGTACCAGCAGGAGCCGCACAAAAAATTCCCGCAATTCCCCACACGCGACGAATTGGAATGGCACTGAAGTATGGCCAATGATTTGCCGGACAATTCACGGATGCCGCGGCGGGAATTTCTAAAAATTTCCGCGGCAGCTGCCGGAACTTTCTCCTCGGTGGGCGCCGCTGCGGCAGGCTCGCCCCACTCCAAGCCGGAATCCAGGCGCGATGCACGGCGCTTTCGCGGCCGTTATTCGGGTGACTACCTCAATCACATTGCATTCCCGATGGGCGGTATCGGCGCGGGCATGATCTGCCTGGAAGGAACGGGCGCTCTCTCGCATGTTTCGGTCCGCAACCGCCCGGAGCTTTTCAACGAACCGTGTGTCTTTGCCGCGATCTCGATAAAAAGCCCCGGCTCTCCAACGGCGCGCGTCCTCGAAGGCCCGGTGCCCACACGAAAAATCTTCGGCCCGCCCGGCGCGGGCAATGGCGAGGGCGGAACGACTTACGGCCTGCCACGCTTCGCCCGCGCGGAATTCCTGGCGCGTTTTCCATTTGGAACCGTTTTTCTTTCGGATCCCGTCATCCCCCTCGAAGTTGAGCTTACGGGCTGGAGTCCGTTTGAGCCTGGCGATGCGGATAATTCCAGCCTTCCAGTCGCGGCGTTGGAATACCGTTTCACCAACCGCTCCACCACTCCGCTGGACGCCGTCTTTTCATTCAATTGCAAAAACTTCATGGCGGAGCAGAATCATCCGCAAGCCGTCCGACCCATCGAAGGCGGCTTTATTCTCTGGAACGGCGCGCTCGCGGACCAGCCGTGGGACGAGGGCGCGTTTTCCGCGACGGTTTCTGATGCGGGCGTCAAGGTGAATTACTCGTGGTTCCGCGGCGGCTGGTGGGACGCCCTGACGATGGCTTGGAAGGACGTCGAAAACGCCGCCTGTTATGATTCACCGCCGGAGACCTCGGGCGATCCCAGTCCGGGCGCAAGCTTGTTCGTTCCGTTGAATATTGCGCCCGGAGCGTCAAAAACCCTGGTGCTGCGTCTGGCGTGGTATTCGGGCCGGACTAATTTTCACATCGGCGGAGATCCATCCAGTCTTTCGGCCGCGGCCCGCGCTTCGCAGTATCGACCCTGGTACGCCGGGCGATTCGCCGATATCAATGGCCTCAGTTTTTATTGGCGCGAGCACTATGAGGAATTGCGCCGCAATACGAAGCGGTTCAGCGATTGTTTTTACGAAAGCACGCTCCCGCCGGAAGTGATCGAGGCGGTGGCAGCCGACCTCACCATATTGAAATCGCCCACTGTGTTGAGGCAAACCGACGGGAAACTTTGGTCCTGGGAGGGTTGCAGTGACAACGAAGGGTGTTGTCACGGTTCCTGCACGCACGTTTGGAATTACGCGCAAGCCATTCCCCACTTGTTTCCCGCGCTCGAACGAACTTTGCGGGAAACCGAGTTCGGGCCGTCACAGAATGAGCAGGGCCATCAGACCTTCCGCAGCTCGTTGCCGATCCGGCCAGTCGAACATAGTTTTTACGCCGCCGCCGACGGCCAATTGGGCGGCATCATGAAAGTCTTCCGCGAATGGCGCATCAGCGGCGACACGGAATGGCTCCACGCCATGTGGCCGCACGTCAAGCGCAGTCTTGATTATTGCATCGAGACATGGGACCCCCGCCAGCACGGTCTTGTGGAGGAGCCTCATCACAATACTTACGACATAGAATTCTGGGGGCCGGACGGTTTATGCACGAGCTTTTATCTCGGCGCGCTGCAAGCGGCCGTGAAAATGGCCGCGGCGCTCGGCGAGGATGTTCCACTTTACGCCGAACTTTTGGCCAATGGCAAAGCGCACACCGAAACGGATATCTTCAACGGCGAATACTTTTTCCAACGCGTTCAGTGGAAAGGTTTGCGCGCACACGACCCGATGGATAGCAAAGGGTTCGTTGGCAGTTATTCGCCGGAAGCGCGCGCGATATTCGAAAAAGAAGGGCCGAAATATCAGATCGGCAGCGGCTGTTTGTCGGACGGCGTGCTCGGAGCGTGGATGGCGTTGGTCTGCGATGTCGGCCAGCCGTTGGACGCCGCGAAAGTCACAAGCCACCTTCGCTCGGTCCACAAGTATAATCTTAAGCGCGATCTTTCCCTTCACGCCAATTCGCAACGCCCGTCCTACGCCGTTGGTGGCGAGGGTGGCCTTTTAATCTGCACATGGCCCCGCGGCGGCGAGCCTTCGTTACCGATGGTTTACTCCAACGAAGTTTGGACCGGCTCCGAATACCAGGCCGCCTCGCACATGATGCGCATGGGCCTCGTCGCGCAAGGGCTGGAAGTTGTCCGCGTCTGCCGCGCCCGTTACGACGGCCGCGTGCGCAATCCTTTCGATGAGTACGAGTGCGGGCATTGGTATGCCCGCGCGATGTCCTCCTATGCGCTGCTGTTTGGCTTGAGTGGGGCGCGCTATGACGCCGTGGAACACGTTCTCTACGTTGAACCCCGCATTAAGGGGGATTTCAAATGCTTCTTCTCGACCGCGACGGGTTACGGAATCGTCGGCGTCAAACATGGAAAAGCTTTTTACGAATCGCGGGCGGGCACGCTGGACGTGCGGGAAATCCGGCATCAACGCCCGGCGTGATAAATTGCCGGCGCACTCATGTTCCCGTAACGATCGACGGCGGCGACGGCAATTGCTTCCAGCGAAGCCGCTTTGATCCGTTCGGACGTCTTCTGTTCCGGCAGAATTTCGGTGGACCATTTGCCGCCGATCTTTTCCTGCACAACCCATCGGCACGGAGCGCTGCCGCCGGAGTTCCATTCCGCCTTCAGTTCGTTTCGGTCGGCGAGGACGCTCAAATGCGGAGTGGCGGGAACGGCTTTGCTTAACCAGGGATAAGTGGGAACGAGCGCGTCCGAGCGATAGACATTGCGTTCAAGGGCATCCGCAACGCCTGCTTCGTTGTGCATCAGCGGGCGCGCATGCCAGAGAATGACGCCGGGCGAGTTGTTCTGTTTTCGAGTCAATTCTATCTCTCGCGCCAGTTCCACGGCGTCATCGTTCACACCGCGCCAGCCGGAGACTTTCATTCCCGGCCAGAGGTGGCGGCCCAAAGTATTTTGCGCGCTCCACCATTGCAACAGCACGGGAAAGCTTTGCGCTTTTTGATCGATGGGCCAGTAGAGCTGGGGCGCCATGTAATCCACCCAGCCGTCCTGAAGCCATTTGCGCGAGTCGCCAAAAAGCTTGTCGTATGAATCGAAGCCGCTGATCTGCGGCGGATTCCCCGGACGCCA
>DATAXU010000164.1:0-29977 GCA_036272955.1 Verrucomicrobiia bacterium | reverse complement strand
TAGTCGCTCTCGAAGCTCCCGATGTCGTGACCAAAACCCTGGCGTTGCTGGACGCCGCCAAAACGCAGGAGGAGCAGATCGGCTACATTTATGACCTCCGGTTGCTCCAACACGGTTGGACCATCGAGCAACGCAAACATTTTTTCGCGTGGTTCAGTCATCGGTCTGCCGGGGATGCCAATGGCCGTTTGCAACCGGGTCCATCAGCGGCGTTGCGCGACTGGTTCGCGAATTCCGGCCGCTCCTACTCTGATGGAAGCAGCCTCCCCGGTTATCTTGCAAACTTCCGTCAGGAAGCAATTGACTCTCTCACTCCCTCCGAGCATTTGGAATTGGCGCCGTGGCTGGCAACCAACTTTCCCGCGGAAACCAAAGCGCCACCGCCACAACGCCGCCAATTCGTAAGAAATTGGACAGTGGAGGACCTCCTGCCAATTCTCGACAAGAGCCTGGACGGCTCCAGCTCCATCACTGGCGGAAAAGAGATTTTCATATCCGCCGGATGTTCTCAGTGCCACCGTTTTGACGGCAGCGGAGGCGTTGTTGGGCCGGACTTGACGGCGGTGTACAATTCCAACAGCCGGCGCGACGTATTGCAGTCCATTTTGGAACCCTCGAAAGTAATTCCCGACCAGTATCGCAATACGACCGTGATTACGAAAGATGGGGACCAATACGTCGGGAGGGTGGTGAACGAAACTCCGGCGGAAGTTGAATTGATGACCGACCTTGTGAATCGAATCGTTACGAAAGTGCGCAAAGCCGATATTCAAAAGCGGGAGCTTTCAAACATTTCTCCCATGCCACAA
Source organism: Verrucomicrobiia bacterium (assembly GCA_036272955.1). Lineage (GTDB taxonomy): Bacteria > Verrucomicrobiota > Verrucomicrobiia > Limisphaerales > Palsa-1400 > DATAUD01. The sequence goes on along the minus strand of DATAXU010000164.1, from coordinate 29,168 downwards.
GGCCTGTTGAACTCCTATACAGCCGCGGAAATTGCGGATTTGATGGCTTACCTAAAATCCGGCGCTCATCGCACCGAACCAAGGCCGTAGATCTGTCTGCAACAGGCTTCTAAAAATTCCACTCAAAGCCTAGTTCGTAGAAGATCGTTCCGCCCAAATCAAGCCGTGCGGTGCGTCCATTGGCGCTTTGGGTGAAATCCCCAAGGTATTCATATTGCGCACCCGTATAAATCTTAGCCGAGTGACAGACTTTATACGCAAAACCAACCTCCGCATAAGCTCCCGGCATGAAATCCGTATGCGTGTTGCCTCCGGCGCCCCCGCTCTCATTGTAGGTAAAATCGCTGTCCACCAGGCCCAAAGCCAATCCGCCTCCAGCTTGCACGGAAAATCGCTTGAACAACGGAATGTTGACCGACGGTCCCAGTCGCAAATCATACAACGCTGCGTCCACATCATGCGACCCGGTGATGATTCCTCCTCCCGCCGCCATCGAAGTGGTTCGCGAAATTGGCTGGCTGCCAAGGACCGGTCCCGGCCCGCTGAAACTCCCGGTGTAGGGGGCCGTCGGCGGCACCACGCCGTTCAAGGGATATTCATCCGTGACAGTTTCCGCTCCCCCGCTGATCGGATCATTGTCGGTGACTTGGATGTGAGTGTAACCGAACGCGATCTTGACTCCGAATTGCCCCCAAGTGGCATGAACAAGGTCGCGGACGTAATTGAGGTCAAACCCAAGGTTCGGATCATCCGTTTTGTTGTCGCTGCCGCCCACGCCGCCCGTGGCATGAAACAGCACGTCGCTTGGTGTGCCTTCGCCCTCCGTCACAATTTGAGAGGGATGTTGATAGCCCCAATTCCATGTCTGCCCGCCAAGATTGTGGCTGCTATCCACATTGACGAAGCCGTCACTGTACTGATGGTTCAAGCCCGCCCCGGCACCGGGGCCGGGTGGAAGCGCGGCGCCGGTGGACGCTTCCGAGAACTTCGCGCTGATATTGAAACCCGCGCGAAAGTTCAACCCGAAATGGTTCCAGCCATCGTCTTGGTCCTGCGCATGGACGGAAAGCGGAACAACGGCGAAAACAGCGCCCAGAGCGCTCAGGCGTACGAGGGAAATGGGTGATTGCATAGTGTGCCTTGAGTGTTGTTACTTTGTTTTCACGATTTGATAATAGCGCGCGCCGGCATACCCAGGTGGACTCGTAGTCACTGGCGGGCCGGAATCGATCCATTGCGTGCGGGTATTCGCGGCCACGATCGGTGGGGTCGAAACAACCCACGGCCCCGAAATGCTGGTGCTGTATTCCACCACATAGGTGTGCCCCGGCTGCGACGGAAACTCGATTGTGACCTGCCCCTGGCTTTCGAACTGCACTGTGACCGCCGTCGCGCTTCCAGTCGGAGTCGTAACGGTCGGTATGACGGCGCTGACCAACGCGACAAAGTTCGTCGGAAGGAACGGCTGCCGGTTTGCTTCGTAATATTCGATCACGAAAACAACGTTGCTCCCTGGCCCAATGGCTTGATTGTAGGCGACGTACGGAATCTTGTTGGTCACTCCTGTCTTGTTGTAAACCTGCACATTTGCCGGCAAATTCAGCACCTCAACCAGCACGTTGGCATCAATCGAGCCACTTTCATTGACAAACGTAACCGTCTGGTCGAATAACCCCGTCTGCGGATTGAATATGTTCGAGCCGTAAGTGAGCGATGTGTTGGTCGCGACTTGCGCCGTAACCAGGGTGGTGACACTCGCGGTGTTATTGGCAAGATTCGTGTCGATCACAACGAGCTCGGGGTTTCCATTGGTCGATTCCCAATTAACGGCCACAGTTGCGGTGTCCGTAATTTCCCCGGCCGTCCCAGGCACAACTATAATGGTTGTGGAAGCGATGGTGGTGTCGGCATCGGGATTCAGGTCCCCGACACTCCAAACCAAACCGTTCGGAATCAGGGTATAACTACTCGCGCTCGTGCTGCTAAAAGTCACACTGGGCGGAAATATATTGGTCACGTACACATCGGGCGCATCCGCCGGGCCAAAATTAGTGACATTTAACGTATAAGTGAGCTGATTCCCCACCGGCACCGGGTTCGGCACGGCGGTCACTCCTACGGCGAGATCCGCATAGTTAGTGATGATCGTGGCGGCGATGGCGGCGTTCGTGACCACCGCATTGGTCACCGTGCTCGGCGCAAGATTAGTCGTCGAACTTCCCACATTGATGATATTGGTCAGATTGCCGGCGCTGGTGGCAACAACGGTGATATACAGCGACACAACTTCGCCTGCATCAAAACTGCTCGCGCTGGTTGTAACCGTTCCATTGGCATAGCTGGGAGTTGTGAAAAGTCCGCCCGGCGGATTAGTGACGCTCGATTTGACATATTGAACGTTGGGCGGCAATAAATCCGTCAGAACAACATTGGCCGCCGTCTCCGTGGTATTGGTCAGGTTGATGGTGTACAGAAGGTCCGCCCCAACCGGGATGGCATTGCTCGGTGTCTGCTGTAATGAGACAATCAACGCCGTTTGGGCGCCGAACCCGAAATCCACTTCATTTGTAATGTTCGATGTCACAAGTGTGGATTTCGTCTGTGCGGGATAACCATATGTCTTGCTGGGATCCGCGGTAACAGTCCACGTCTGGTTGGACACAAGAATTGGCACGTCGGTCAGCAGGTAATACCCGTTGGTGTCCGTGTTCGTCGTCCCTCCGTACGATGTTCCGATGAACACGTTCGTCAGCGGAGCCCCCGTCACGGCATTCGTCACATAACCATCGATCGCCCCAAACACCGTCTCTGGAACGCCGAATTCCGTATTGATCGACGCCCCGCAGAAAATCGTGACGGTTTTGGTTTGCGTAATGAAACCCGTTTTTTCGGCGGTAACCGACACCTGCTCGGGCGAATTGTCATTCCCTACGGTGATATTGGTGATGATGAAATTACCATTGGCATCGCTAAACGTTGACTGATCATCACTTAGATAGATCTCCACCCCGGCAATCGGTAGTTGACTTGACGCATTGATCACGTTTCCTAAAATTGTCGCTCCCGTGCAAACCGGGAGCAAATCGATCGTCACAAAATTGGTGGCACTGTTGGTAACGTAAGCAGTTATGTTAGTCGTCCAATAACCGGTCTTCAGCACGGTAAGGTACTGGTAGGTCGGTGCATTGGGATAGTTAAGTGCAATGGGGCTGCTGTAAAATTCGCCGGTGGGCCCGGTATTCGTTGCGCCACTGACATTGACAGAAGCTCCCTGCACCGGCAGCCCCGTCGATTGATCCAGCACGATCCCATCCAGAAACCCATAACCCACGCGCAAAAGGTAGAAGTCTTGCGTTGATGTCTCATTCGCAAACACCTCCACATTGCTGACGACCGTAAAATAACCGTTGGAAATTGCCTCCAGTTCGTAATAGGTGTTGGTGGTCGCATCCGTGCCGACCAGTACGTTGGAAACGGTGTAAAAGCCGTTGGTATCGGTATATGCGTATGTGCCATAGAAGGGATTAAAAACTTCAACGCCTTTGATCAGCGAGCGCGTCTGCACATCAAAAACCTGCCCGGTTACCATACCATAATTATTTGTTATTACAGGTATGGGCTGAAGGCCAATGGTGGGCTCCGTGAAGCCCTGACCACAGTTCGTCAAGGTAATGCTGGCGGAACCCGAATTGTACCCAGTCACCCCGTACGCTTGAACGTACGCCGGTGTTGAAGCGTTGTCGGTGCCCATTTCCACGTTCGTAACCGTGTAATTCCCGTTCGCATCCGTCGTTGTGTAATACGTAGTGCTCGTTGAGAGCTCGATGGATACGCCGGACGCCGGCAAACTTGTGTTCGTATAGATGACCTTCCCCGACACCGTGTCGTAACATATCGGGATTGCCACCAGGTTCACAACCGCGTTGCTGTCTGCTTGAATATAGACGTTCGTATAAACCGGCCAGTAACCCGCGGGCTGCGAGGAAACGGAGTAGTTAATAGTCGCGTTGTCATTCCCTAACGTAAGCGATGGAAATGAAAAAGCCCCGCCGTTCGTCGTCGGGACCGATTGAGAATACTCATATGTCGCGGTGACATACGCATTGGTCAGCGGCGCGCCTCCCTCCGCCGTCAGAGTGCCCGTGAGGCTCCCCGTTTCTATCCCCAATATTTGCAGGTTGACCGTATTCGTTGTGTCGCAGACGGCGTAGGCATTGGTGTAACTGACCCAATAATTGCTCCGCGTGGCCTCGAGTTCGTAGTACTCCGGCTGATTGTCACTGCCACCCAGCGAGATGTTGGTGATGGTGAAGAACCCCTGGGCGTCAGCCGTTATATCACCACTACCGCCAAGGACCACTACCACGGCGTAGGGAACCCCCTTGCCTGTTACGCTGTCCGTGACCTGCCCCGTATAGGCCCCATAACACACCGGCACAAGTCCGAACTCCACCGCGGCCGTGGTCATGGTCGTATTGGTGATGCCTCCTCCGATGCCCGTTATATACAGCGTGTTCGTTCCCGTCGTCGGGCTGCTGTCCGCTGTCAATGTAAACAGCGTCGTCCCGGGCGGCGTGACTGGATTCGGCGAAAACGAGGCCGTCACCCCCGCGGGCAAATTGGATACCGAGAATGTCACCGCATTCGTGAAGCCCCCGGTTGTAGTCACCGAAACCAGAAAGGACGAACTGGAGCTGGGATTAACCGTCAATTGGCTCGGTTCGATGGTAAAATTGAAATCCGGCGGCACCTCAGCCCTCGCCAATCCCAAGCCTAATGCGAACACAGCCACCGACAAATTAAACCAACTGATTTTTTTCATAAGGTTTTCGCAATTATTGGGGATTTAAGCCGTTCGGCGCAAGAACAATCCGCTTATCAATCAAATATTTATCACTCTTCACTTCTATAAGAAGAAGAGCGCGGCGGAAATTACAGGATTTCCGCTTTTTCGCGGTTTTTTTCCGTTTTTTTCACTTCGGGGATCACGGCCCCAATATCCGGAACAATTTCGCCGGCGCCATCACACCCCTCGGTTCGTTGTATTCAAAATACAACCCATCCACGCTGTAAGGCCCCGGGATCGCCCGCCAAACCGGCACCCCCGTCAGATTCGTGCTGTACTCCAGCGTGAACTCCGCGTAATTCGTCGGCCAATAAATCATCACCGAATTCGTCCCCACCCCGATAAACACCTGTGGCAAATTCGGCGCCAGCCGGAAAATCTTCTCCGGCAACGTCCGGTTGAACGCCTCCACGTACTTGAAATTATTCCCCGCAATCATGTAAGGCCCCGGAATCGGCCGCCACGTCATCGGCGGCGAAAAGTTCAATGTGTACTCCAGCGTGTAAGCCGCAAAATTCGTGCTCCACACAACCACAAACCCGCTCGTCCCGTTTTGCAAAAACAGGCTCGGCGCATTCGACGGCGGCGGCGCCACCACAATCGACCCCGCGAAATCAATCGCATCCCCCGGCGTCGTCGGCAAAAGGATCGGCGCACCACCGCAATCCGTCCGCTCCGCATTCAGCGGAATAATCCACAACCCGTTCGTCCCATAAATATCGCCCGCTCCCACCAGCGACGAACTGTCCGGCGACCAAACCGCCCCATGCGGAAACCGATTCGACGTCCCCGCAAAATCGCAAATCTGGCTCAACCCCGACCCATCCGGCGCCGTCACCCAAAGATTGGTCCCCATGTCCACCGACGCATAGGCGTTGTCGTCCGCGAACGACAAATCCTTCCCATCCGGCGACCACTCCGCCCACGACGCCCCCGGCACCGTCCCCACAATTTGTTCCGGGTCGCTCGCCTCCGCCCCCGCCACGTACAATCCCGCCGCCACGCTCCCCGGATTCACGTCATCGAACGCAATCCGCCCGTCCACCGGATTCACCGCCGGCGATTCTTCGTAGCAATCCGTCGCCAGCAATTCCTTAAGCACCCCGTTCGTCCCCAGCATCCACAGCCCGCAATTGTAGTCCATGACAATCCCCGAGTTATCCAGCGCCCAATCATAGCTCACCACGCGCCCCGCGTTGTTGAACACCTCATACTCCGTCCCCGTTTGCATATTGTGCAGCCAGATATTCCCTTCATTCGAAAACTCCCCCGCACCACGCATCACCGCCAGCCACTTGCCGTCCCTCGACAATCTCGGCCGCGCCCCTGTCGTCACGTACGTGTCGTCGCTCCCGTCGTAATTGATCGCCCACACCGTCCCCACATTCGCCGTCGAACGTCTCCCGTAAAAAATCGTTCCCACCGGCGAGAGCACCACCGTATTCGTCGGCCCGACAAAAACCGTCGGCGGATTCGTCGTGCTGCCGCCGGTCCCAAGATTGACGGTCGGTGTCGGCTGCCCGCTGACGCCAAGCGTGTAGGCCGCCGTTTGCAATTGCGACCGGCTGCTGAACGACGAATTCGTCCCGTAATATTCAATCGTGTTATCGTTGGTGAGCGAAAACGCCGCCGCATACACATGCCACGAATCCTCCCCGCCCACGCGATAATAGACCTTGTCCCCCGCGTTGAGCGTGCTGAACGATATCGAGATCGGCCCGTCATAAATCCCCGGCGCCGGCGAGATCGTCACCGTCACGTGTTCCGCCGCTTGCGGCCCCGAATAGCTGAACAGCGAAATCGCCGCGTTATATTGGTTGGGCAATCCGTAAGACGATCCCGTCGGCGGCGCGCCCAACGCGTCTGTCCCCGGCGTCCCCAATCCCGTCGATGTCCCGCCGTCATCCTGCACGCTCACGTTGAGCGCCCCCGGCAGTCCGCTCACGCCATCGCTCCAATCCGGCGTGTTGTACGACGCGATAAATCCCGCCTGCCGATTCACGAACGGTTCCGTTTCAAACAGCCACACATTGGCCCGCGTGTTGCGCGCCGTCGTTGTAGGCAGGTTGCCCGAACTTAACTGCGTAAAGTTCGTCCCGTCGAACTGCAACACCTGCTCATGCACCGACGACGTCCCACCCGGCGGCGCATCCAACAATGTCAACTGCCCGTTCCCCATCGGTACAACGCCCGTAAAAACATTCCCAGCCGCGCCCGCGCCCGCGCCATAGAAGGTCCCCAACACCGGCGACCCGCCGCTCAGGTTCAAGCTCTGGACTCCGTTGCTGAACAAAATCAGCGCGCTTCCGTTGGTCCCAATGCTCTCATAAAAAACACCTTCGATCCCCTCGGAAACCGTCACCGTCGCCGCCGTTCCAAACTTCAACGACCCGCCCGATTGCTGCAAGGGAACCACGCTCACGTTCGTTCCGCCCGGCTGATAAAAAAGGAACCGCGGCAATGTTTCTCCGTTGAAAATGCCAAACGTGTAATCGCTTTCGTCCGGCAGGTTCCCGTAGGAAACCACGACCGATGGCGCGTTGGTGAACTGCCAGATGTCCAGCGTGTCATTGGAACCTCGCACCAAACCCGCCGCATACGTCGCCGCCGTCACCGCCAATTGCACCGCATTCCCGCGGTCGAATGGCCCGTTCTCCCCGTACTGCCCCGTCTCCGTTCCCACGCCCGCGACAATTCCCAGCAAATCAAGTTTCTCCGCTCCACCGGCGTTGTCCGAACTCGCCGCCAGCAAATCGTTGTAAGCCGGCGCCGCGCCCCCCGTCGGGTCCGCCAGCGCCACCACCGTGTGCGGCCCCAATCCCGCCGGCGTCACCACGCTGGGCGTCCCGGCCGTGTTCGTCCCGGACAAATCCACAAGGTTGATCTCGTTAAAACCCGGCGCCGTCACCGCGACTCCATCCCGGGTGGTGAGAAGCAATCGTCCCACCGCCAGACCCGTCGCGTTGCCCACCCCCGTGGCCAGCGCCGCCGACCACGTCAGCGTTCCGCTGGCATTGCCATAGCCGACCCGCGCGTTGCCCGTGATTTTATCCAGCACCAGCACGTCGGCCACGCCGTCGCCGTTAAAATCTCCGGAGGCCAAAAACTCATTGGTCGTCTCATAGACGAACGAAGGCGCGGCGGCACATGGATGCAACGCGCAGCACAACCCCAGTGCCGCCGCCATTGTCGTGCGACGCATCCAACCGGCTGATGTGGCGATGGCGTTCATGGCAAATAGACCGGGATCGTCACCGTCCCGGCCGGGATGAGTTCCGCAATTTCGTGCTGATCGTTGAAACGGGCGACGAAGTATTGATACGCCGCCCCCTGCAACATCGGCTGCTGGTCTCGCAGGTAAAGGAACATTCCGCGCGCGTCCCCTTCCAATCCGCCCGCGATGAGCAGGTCATAAACGGTCACCGTCACCACGTTTTTGACGGGAGCCGAATCCCCATATGCGATCTGCTCCAGCAACGGACTCACCTGCACCAGCGTCCCTGAAACCCGCGGGTAACTCGCGTTGGCGACTTGCTGCCGGTAAAGGCAAATGGGCAGGAGCGGGTTCCCATTGCGGTTCGGATTTTGCGACACTCGTTTGAAAATATAATTGTTCGGATTCAGCTCCGGCGACGGCGGCACAAACGCAATGCCGACGGTCTCATCAACTTGGTATGTCAGGAAATTCGTGTCCGCGACGTTCGCCACCAGCGTAAAGATCTTGCTCACGTCCCCAATGCGGACTCCCACCGGGTAGGTCTCGCTGTTGAGCAGCACCGCGGCCACGCGCGGCTGGTAACTTGCCGAAACCCCCGGCACATTCGTGTCATCGAATGGGTTGACCGGCGGCAATGGCCGCGACGGCCACGGCACTGTTGGCAGCGCGTTGGTCGGCTTCCAGGTAAACGCCCACACTTGCGAAGGTTCCCCCGCGTTGCCTTCGTCATCCATCGCCGCTACCGCAATGTTATACGGCACATTCGTCAGCACGCTGGCCGTCAGCGTAAATTGCGGCCCGGGACCAAATACAGCCGACGGCGGCGAACCGAACGCCCCGTCGAACCGGCTCAACTGCAAGGGAGCGCTTCCGATCAATCCAATGTAACTGGACGAGGAGTTGTAATTCACAAGCGGAGTCAATTCCGTGTTGGTAAACCCGAGCGGCACGCCCCCGCCGGGATGATCGTTCCGCTGGATCATCACCTGGAACCGATACACCCCGCTGGTCGGGCAAAACCAATTGAGCTGCACTTGCGGATTGGACAAGTCGCCCACCGACAGCGGCTCGGCCAGCACGGGACGCGGCAGTGCCGGCGGCTTCACATCCTTGCAGCCTAGTAACGTCATCGGGCTGGCGTTCCCGTGCTGATCCAGCAATTGCACATAATAGCAAAGCCGTGAAACGCTCGGCGGCATTGTGTCGTCCGTGACAAGGATGGTCTTATACGGGTCTGTTCCGCTGTAGGTGGCGGCGTCCTGCGCGATCATCGTCAGCGGCCCCTCGTTGACGCTCCGGTAAAGCCGGTACTCATACGTGCGCGGCGTCAGCACGAAGCTGATGTCTATCGGGTTTACCGGGCTGCCCGGCGCGCCGCCGCTGATATGCTGAGTGCATGTTCCGTCTCCCGGAAGGTTGACAGGACATCCTTGAAATTCCGGCAGTGGCCCAAGCAAACATTCGGGATAATACACGGTGTACGACCCATCCGGCCCGGGATAGGCCACGCCAATTTCAGTCGGCGGAATATACGCAATGGTAACTCCGGACAAAGCCTCGATGAGCAGCGGTCCCAGGTTCACTTTCCCTCGAAGCGGGTTGCCAAATAGCAATCGCACCGTTCCATCCGGGTACGCCGTTGCGCTGCTTGCCGGAAGACAATTCCCGCCTGACACCACACCTGCAAGCAACGGATTGGCCTCGTTGAACGTTGTCAGCATGACTTCGCCCGCTTGAAACACCGTGTCCAGCGTCGCCACCGAGGGCGGCGCCGAGGTCATCGTCACCATTTCGGGTAACGAATCCAAACCGTAGTACGTCCCCGCGATGCACGTAACGCTTGCAACGTATTCGCTCCCAGTGATTGGCACCGAGTAATTCACCTCCACGGTGTCCCCCGACGGCGGAAAATAAACGGGGCCGAACGTCTGCCCCAGCCCGTCCTGGTTCGTCACCTGGAACTCCACCCACGCGGTGCCGGGATCGTCCCGCGTGCAAATGAAGCTGTAGTTCCAGTTGTTGTAGTCCGGCGTCGCCGTGCTGTTGGTGACATCGTAAAATCCCTCAAAGACAATCGCCGGCGTCCCGCAACTCCCGACCACCTGGCCCGTCGTCGCGACCGGCCCAAACCTCTGCCGCAACACCCCCCACGCCGGCATGCTGTCGGGCGAGAGCAACGGGCTGCACGCCCCAATGCTCACCGCTTTCACCGTGTACCAATAATTCGTCAAACCGGGGATCAATGGCGCGTTGGTGCCATTGTCCGTGTAGGAATTCGTCGGGCTTGTCCCCATTTGCGGCACGATCCCCACCAGCCCGTTCGACGGCGTCGCCTCGTTGGTAAAAGCCATCGTCGGGTCCGACCACCGATAGACCCAGTATTCGTTGACCATGTCGGTGGTGTTGAGGTCCTGTTGCCATGTTATCATCAACGCTTGCTGGTTGGTGCCCGGCAGCACGTGATAGACATTTTGCACGGCCACGCCCTGCGGCGCCGCGGGCGGAATGCGCCGGCACGCCTCCCCTTGGCCACCCGGCGACACAAAGCCGTCGCGCCCCAGAACGTCGCGCGCGGTGATAAAATAGTAAAATTGTTCGCCATCCGTAAACGGCGTGTTTCCCGCCAATGCCCCGTTGTCATCGGAAAAGAAATACGTCGTTCCGTCCGTCGGGTCGTCCGCCGCGCCGGCGCCAGTCCCGGTCGAAAAGTCCTTCGTCGCCATCACCGGCGATTGGTTGGCCATCGTAAAGATCGGGTTGGTGTAAAGCTGTTGGACGGTCGGCGGAGTGTTCGTGTAGCCCTGCGCTATCGCCTCGCTCAACGGAGCGCGCCACACGTTGAATCCGTAACTTAACAAGGAGAGCCGGCGGAAGGCATCGGAAGTCCCCCAACGCAACCGGATCCGTAAATTATCGCTCGGCGTATTGCTGACCACCTGGAACGGGTAGCCCGGCGCCGGCAGGACCACCGGGTTTCCCGGCATGACCGTCACCTGTCCAACCACTTCGCCCGCCACGCTCGTCCCCAGGTTGATCTCGCGCACTTCATACGTTGTCACGCCCGTGATCTCTTCGGAAAACGCCTGTCCCGCGCAAAGCGTCAGCCCGGGGTTGACGTGCGCCACCAATCCCAGCAACTGCCCGATGTTGGCGTTCGTATCCGCCGCCTGGAACGCCGTCAAGACCTGGTTGGCCAGCGTCTGGTTGCTGATTCCCGAAACGCTGTGCAGCAACGTCTCCAATGTCTGGCCCAGCGTGCTTAAATTCTCGCCCAGCGCCACCGATTGGTTCAGAAGCGCGTTGACCGCCGCCGGCGAGGTTTGCTTAAAAATATTTCCCCGGAAAGTGTACGTCCCCGCGTTCGTCGGCATCCCCGGCTTGGAATAGACGGCGAACTGTTTGCCCATCAACAGTTGGGGTTGCGGGGAACCAAGCAGCAGGTACGACCACGTATTTCCATTGGTATCGACCGCCGTCGTCGCCACCGTCACGACGAGATTGCTCACCGGCGTTTGCGCCCGCGCCGCGCCCGCCCACAGCGCAAGGCACACCGCCGCCGCCGCTATCTTTGCCAGTTTTGTAGGCAGATGGTTCATCTCAATTCAATGCGTCAGTAATCAACATGGTACGATATCCCCCCAGTGCCGACCTCTCCGGTCACAGTGATCCCTTCGCAACCGGAAATGCAGAACGGGCACGGCCCGATCGACCCGCAAATCTGCGCCTCCCCGCCGATTTCCAGTGTGTAACCGGACGGGCTGTGCGTGGTCGTGCCGAACATCGTCAGGCTCGCGTTTGCGCTCAACAAGCATAAGAGCGACGCGTCAATGCCCATCGTCTGCCGCATCCCAATTTGTTCCGTGTTAGGCCCGCCGTCGTAATAGACCGCCGACGATTCGGTCACCCCGATGTCGAGGAAACAACTCGATTCGCCGAATAGAATTTGGGAAAGGGAGAGCGATGCCCCGAATTCCAGGTAAATGCCGGCGAACTCCGTCGGGTTCAGCGAAAGCACGTTCGTCGCCTCGGGATCGATGAACAAAATCGGCGCCAGCGAACACGCCTTGCCCACAAATACTCCCGCCTGCACGCCCACCGGAACCCCAAGGATGTTGATCGTCCCGGCGACTTTTGCCGCAAAGTAATTCTCCTCTTCGCCAAACGCCAGCGACGCCCCAATCTCGTTTACGCTGCATCCCTGGAACCCGACTTCTCCCTTGATGTCAAATAACCCTCCAACCCCGATGACATTGCCATCCTGCAACGTCCATTTGGCCTGTACGGTCAGTGTCAGCGGTGTGCCGGTCGGGTTGAGTCCCGGCCAGTCCAATTGCACGTTGTTCGCCCCAATGGTCACCTCCGCCGCCGGCGCGCCTGCCGGAATGCAATCCAGCGGCGTATTCATCGAGTCCAACTCCAGGATTTCCATGTAGGCGTTGAAATTCATCGACTCCGGCACATTGACCTGCACCGCCGCATTAAGGTGGATCTTTCGCAGCGAATCGCCGTTAAACGTCGGTTCCCCGCGGATTTTTGCCGAAAGAAACGACCCGCTGGCCAGTCCTTTGACGTCCTGCAATGTGCTGTCCAAGCTGTCGGTGATCAGGTCCGAGAGCGCGTCGCGAATCGCCCCGTCAATCTGGTCGAAGAATGAATCCATGAGCGTGCCCAATATCGCGTTGTCGTCGAAAAGAAATTGCTTCAACGTTTGCTGGTAGTCAGTCGGCAGCGTGGAACCAAGGAAGGCGTTCTGGATTTCCTGCTGGATCGCCGCCTTGGCCGCGCCGGGATTGGACGAGAAATAATCGCCCGCCGGCGTGATCAGGCTCGCCAGCCGGTTGCTCAGGTTGTTGGCCGTCAATTGCACAAACTGGGATGCCCCCGTCGAATCGTCCAACGCCTGCCCCAGCGCCTGGTTAAAATCACCCGATCCCGAGGTCAGGCTGTTATGCGCCTGTTTCAGTTGATTGTTTAAACTATCGACCTGGCTCCCGAGGTCCTGCAGCGTCGGATCAATCCCGCTCACCAGCGAATCCACTTCGCCGCTGGCAAGGCTCGTCACGAAACCCAGCGCCGGCCCCTCGTCCGAGGTCAGTTGCTGGATGATCGCCCCGACTGCGTTATCGCTGTTCAGGACTTTCGAAACGATGCTCAAGTCGTTTTGCGCGTCGGTCAATGTCTTATCGACTTGCCCGATAATAGTGTTCGCCTGTCCCGAAGCGCCGTTGATGTTGATGAGGGCCGAAGTCAATGTGCTGTGGTTCACCTGGTAAACCGCATTGCTCAGGAACGCCGCCTTGTTTGTTTCCGGATACGCCGCAAGCAGCGTGTACAGTTCGTTCACCACGGGGCTGAAAGCGTTGTTCAGCACGGGCTGGAAGAAGGTCGTCGGGTCCTCGCGCAGCACATACTGCAGCTCGTTGAAACCCGCCGTCGTAAACGCCGTCCCCAGCGAGCTTTCCACCGCGTTGGACACGCTGTTGAGCGCCCCGTCGATCTCGTTGGTGGCGTCATTGAGAAAATCCAGCGATTTGATCACCGGCAATTGCAATGTCACGTCCTGGGCAAAGTCGAAATCCACCTTGCCGGGCGAAATCTCCTTCAGCCGGCTGTTGACGTTGATGACCGGCAGGTCCACCGGTGCGTCCTGGAACCCGGAAAATTCCCGCGTCACCGGGTCGAATTGCAGCGGATAATCAAAGATCGCCACCTCGATCCAATCCCTCTGGGCCACTGGCCGGTACATCGTCGTGGGCGACTGCTCGTAGGCGGTGATGCTCGTCCCCTCCGCCTCCGGAAAACCGTCGGAGTTCGGGTCAAAGACCGTCTCGTTAAAGTAATTGCTGTTATTGACGCTCCACCCAAGGTCCGGCGCCGAGGTGCCCGCGAACGGCCAGCCGCCCATGATCGAAATCTGCGCCGTCTTGCTCCCCGTCGGCATGACATGGAGATGAACCTTGATGTCGTCGAAAAACGGCACCCGCAACCGCCCGGCCAAATTGTAAAACCCGCTCGGTGGCGCTCCCGGTGTTGCGTAATTGTTGAAATAACCCTTCGCGCACGTCGAGAGCGGGTAAACGTCCCCTCCCGGCCCTTGCAAGGACAATTGACCCGGCACGGGAAACCGCGAATCCGTCCCTTCCACCCCATCAGCCGGCGTCACCAGGTTGCCATCCGGCTGGAAACCAAGCGAGGCGTCCAGTTCCTGCGGAATGAATGGCAGCGTCGTTTTGACCCCCAGCACAAGCCACCTTTTTCCCGTCCCGCAAATGTCGTTGGTGCTCGGCTGGAATTGGATGCTTTCAGGCGTGAAATCAACGTTCCAGTAATTCAGGTGTTCGGAGCCGCTGTCCGGCGGCACCTCCGCCGATTCCAGGTCGCCCGTGCATGAAAACGTCATGTCCTGGAACGCCTGCAAAAATCCCGCCGGCTCCGTCGGAAACGCGATCGCCCCGTCCGTGCGCGATTCTTCGACGTCGCTGTCCAGGTACGAGAGCCGATAGGTCGTAAACGTGAAATCGTACCCATACAGCATCAGCGAGGACGGAAAGGACGCCGATTCGTGGATGCCGCTGACGCCGGAGTACCGGGCGTAATATTTCGACCGTCCGTCCAACGGATACGGCCCCGAGGATTGGTCCGCGATGTAACTCTTGCCCATCGGCGGCGCGCGAATGTTCAGGCCCGCGTAGTTGGCAAATCCAGAATTGTAATCCGGTTCCGCGGGGCGCTCGACGTACGAGGCGTTTGTGCCATCGCTGAAACCGCTGAGCAAAAGCGCCGCCGCCTGTTCTGTCGGATCGACCGATGACTGGCCGCCGGGCAAAAACGTCCCCGCCATTTCGTAGGCTCCATTCTGGATTGTGTAAGCTTGCTGCGCATAATTGGCGCCCCCGACATAACCCCACGTCAGGTTGGTGGGCGGCACACTGCCATAAGCCAGCAGGCCGCCGTCCGCGTTGAACCCAAGCTGCCCGTTGGTCGGCGTAAATTGCAGGGTCGCCGGCCCGGAAAGTTGCGAACTGCAATTGGTGTCCCCGCAATTCCGCTCATACAAAACCGGCACCGGCGCGGTCACTGGCAGAAAACTGTTCGAACTGATTACCCCGTTGGATATAATCAGCATCCCGCCGCTCCCCGTCTGGATTTGATCCCCGTTCGCATCACCGGAATACGGAAAATGCGGACGCAATTCCGGCGGGTCGAGCGCGAGCTGGGCCGAGACCCGCGCCACGCCGTTCGCATCCGCCGCCACGATGAGCTGGCTTCCCGGCTCGACTGTGGCGTTGCGGTAATAGGCATCGTTGGAAACCCGCCGCGCCGCGTTCGGATTCGCCAGCAATGCCGTGTTGGCCGTCAGTGTGTCATCCTCCAGTTGCCGCACGAAGATCGCGCTCGTCGGGTTCATGATGAATTCCCCGCTGTTGACGACCCATTGCACCGCCGGCACGGAAAACCAAACGGGCAGGTTCTCCTGGATCGCAAAGATCGTAAATGGATACGTCACAACGTTGCTCGCCGGCGTCAGGTTCCCGTTAAGCGGGACGCCCGACAACGCAAAGGCCGAAACACTCCAGCGAATCGCTGTCGTCGCAAAGGCAGTCGTGAACCCGGCGGGATATCCCACCGTTAGAGTTCCCGTCGCGCCGTTGGATGTTAATGTCAGCCCCGTCCGGCCAAAAAGGACGTTCGAAATTCCACTGATATCCACCGGCGGCCCCTGGACGGTGACAGTCTGCCCGCCGAGAAGCGTCGCCGTGCCGTTTGTGGACAAGGACACCGCAATGTTGGACCCATTCCCATAGAAATGATTCGGCGCGCCGGGAAACCATCCCGCATTGGTGCTGATGGCGATCAGACAATCCAAGTGACTGCCCGCCACGGTATTAGTGATCGTCGGCACACCGTTGATATTGGTGAAATACGTCAGCAGCGAGCCGAAATACAGTTCGCTGTTGAAGTAAATCAACTGCTTCGGGCCGACGACGTTCGTATTGTCCGCGACGACATTCGTCCCTTCCGTATGCGTCTGCGTGACGATGATGGAGTATTGGCTGTCCACCGAATCCAGCGCCGTCAGGGGTACGACCGAGAAATTGGTGATTTCAACGGCGAAAACCGGGTTCGGAGGTGTGCTTCCGTCGGTGCTCTCAATGGTCACGTCGAAAACCGCCTGCGTGTAAAGCAACGGCACCGGGACCCCCGTGGACGAATTCACCATCTGGAAATTCAGCGCGACCGCCGTATTGGTAGGATAGGGCGGCAACGTGAAGTCGTCATACCGCTGGACTATCACTTCGTCGAATACCGTAAACCCCCCTTGCGCGGGCGAATTGCTGATGGCAAAAGTGCTTTCGAGCGACGGATACGTCGTTATGAGGAAGTTCGGCGACGGATCTGGACTGACAGTATTGGTAAAATCGTAAAAAGTAAGCCCGTTTTCGTCGTCGAACTGCCCGGTATTGGAGTAAATGCCCGGGCCGTTGGTGCGTGAATAGACCGTTACCGTGGTTTCGTACTCATCGTAAGGGTCGAGTCGTATAAGTGGTTGCAGCGGAGCGGCATTCGTGATGTTGAGGGAAGTGATCGTGATGAAATGAAACGGATACGGCCCCACAAGCTCTTCATACGGCAACGTATTGGTTTCGTAGTCGAAATAGACGATGTTGGAAAGGCCATTCTGATCCAGAATGGGCACCATCTGGCCAGTCGTCTCGTCAATCAATTGATACCCCAGCGCAAAGTCGTAAGTCTCTGATGTTGAACTGGTATTGGTAAAAAACATCCCCGTCGAAGTCCGAATCGCCTGACGCCCCCCGCTGTTGGTATCACCGGCAATGACGTATGCGGTGTAATTGGTAACGCCGAACGAAAGAATCTTGCCCGTCACCTGCCCTCGAACCCGGATGGCGGTCAGCAACAATACGACCAGAAACAAAGCCCGCAATGATCTTTGCTCGGACACAATCGGTTTTTAACAGGAGGGAAGTTTTTTTGTTCCTTCGCGTTGTATATAACATTCCCCCACTTTTGGGTGCAAGCACTTTTCTTCGAATTTATGCGAATTTATGCGAACTTTTGGGTTACTGGGACGCCAACCGGTAAAAGCAAACCCTGTTCCCAATCGGCAACGTCACGGAAAATACCGCCCCCGTCGTCTCAAGCGAATCCGTCACCGCCGTCCACGTTCCGTTCGCCGTCAGGTTCGTCGTCGTCACCAGCGTCGCCGCCGCCCCGCTAAACGGCCATTGCAACCGCAAATTGCCCCCGTCAACAATCGGACTGATCAGCAGCGGCGCGCCCATCCCCGCCACCGCATCCACCACCGGCAAAACATTTCCGCCAAAATCAAAAAATGACGACGTATTATACCCCGCCTCATTCACCCCCCACGCCGCCTGATACTCCGCGCCCCAATAGAAAAACCCCGCGCAGAGTTGGTTCGGCACCCCCTTCACAATTTGCGCAATCGACGCAATGAAGCTCACCTGCCCCGCCTCCGTCGGAGCGAACCCATACAGACTATTCGTCCACGACGAAGGACAACTGTTCGTCCACGGAAAAGCGTCTTCCGCCACGAAGATCGGTTTGCCGTATCGCGCCGCCGCGTTGTTGAGACAATTGCTCAGGCTGTCCGGCGATCCCTGGAAAAACGTGTAGTAGCTCTCGCCGATAATATCGAACGGCACCGACTGCGCATTTAAGTTGTCGAAAAACCACATCGTCGTCGCCCAGTCTCCCCCCCGGTCAATATGAACGATGATTTTCGGCATGTGCGCCCCCGCCGCGTCCTGGATTCCCTGCACCGCCGCCGTCATCAATTGCCCAAGCTGCGCCCACGACGTGCCGCCGTTGCCCGTGACTCTCCCCATCGGCCACAACATGCCGGAGGTGATTTCATTTCCAACCTGCACATAATCCGGCATCGCGCCCGCCGCCGCAAAAGTCGCGATGGTGTTGCTGTTGTAAGTCCGCATCTGCTGCACGAGTTGGGTAAAATCCAGGTTTGTCCACGCCGTAGGCGTCGCTTGATGGCCCGGATCGGCCCATGTGTCCGAGTAATGAAAATCCAGCAGGAACGACAACCCCGCAGCCTTGACGCGCGCCGCCAGCGGCGCCGTGTACGTCGTGTTGTTGATATAATTGTAAGGATCCGAATCCGCCTGCGTCGCGCTGCTCGTAAAGAGACGGAGCCGCACGCAATTAATCCCGTGGTTCTTGAGAATTTGAATCCCATCCTCAACGTGGCCGCCGTCTTTATACGTAATTCCAAGGGATTCAAAATAGGCCAGGTCGGAAAAGTCCGCTCCCGCCATGAAATTGACCTGCGCCTCCAAGGCCAATGGAAGAATCGCGCTTAACAGGAAAAAAATGCGGAGCACCAATCCCAAAACTAGTCCCTTTCCCCGTTTTTGCCTAGCCTCACAGATGTGTGGTTTCGTCAGGGTTTCCCTCGACAACACTCAATGTCTTGGGTAAACACTCCGCCGTGATCCAAGGGTCCCCCAGCTTACTATTGCTGATTCCCGCGTATAACGAAGAGCGCCGGATTGGCCCTGTGTTGCTCAGTTACGGGGAATATTTCCGCGATAATTATCACGGCAAATTTCAATTGGTCGTCGTCCTCAACGGCTGCCGCGATAACACCATGACCGTCGTCCGCTCTATCGCCGCGGAATTTCCCGCCGTCAGCGCCGTCGAATTTCCCGATCCCATCGGCAAAGGCGGCGCGCTCATTGAGGGGTTGAAGCTGGCGCCGCTCGCGGACCTCATTGGTTATGTCGATGCCGATGGAGCAACCGCTCCGCCTGCGTTTATGGAATTGGTAAACCACGCCGACGAAGCGGATTGCGTCATCGGATCCCGTTGGGTTCCCGGCGCCGTCCTGCACCAAATGCAAACCGGCCAGCGCCGTTTCGCCAGCCGCGTTTTTCATGGCATCGTCCAATTCCTTTTCCACATGAACATCCGCGATACCCAATGCGGAGCAAAAGTCATGCATCGCGCCGCCGTCGAAAAGGTGCATTCGTCTTTGTGCATCGCCGACATGGCCTTCGATATCAACCTCCTCTATATCCTGCATCGAAACGGATTCAAGATCCTCGAAGTCCCCACCGAATGGACCGACAAGGAAGGCTCCAAGGTCGCGTTGGGGAGAACGTCGCTGACGATGCTGCTTTCGGTGATCCGGTTGAGGCTGATTTACTCGCCGCTCAAGATTTTCCGGCCGCTTTTCACTCCGCTGGAGAACTGGCTGTATGCGAAACTACGGGCACCGGTTCCGAACCCGGACCCGAAACACTAGCCGGAGCGCGGCCCCACGAAAATTTCGCCGCAATGACGCAAAGTAAAACACTGGACAGCCCCATCGTCTGGATGACTCGGATGAAGGCATCAAATGGGGCCATGCTCACCAATGCGGGCGCCTG
Source organism: Verrucomicrobiia bacterium (assembly GCA_036272955.1). Lineage (GTDB taxonomy): Bacteria > Verrucomicrobiota > Verrucomicrobiia > Limisphaerales > Palsa-1400 > DATAUD01. Next base: position 9,676 of record DATAXU010000164.1, on the reverse strand, counting down.
AATGCAAAGGGCCGCCGCGCACATGGCCGGAACAAGCAGGAGCCACGGCACCGCTTTGAACCGCATTTGCGCCAGGATATTCTGAATAAGAACATTCGCGACCGCCAGCGGCAACAATGACCACGCATACCACGGCACCAACGGAAACGCATTCCACATCTCGGGATTTTTAAAATACATCACCCGCAGTGGCAATTTCGGAAGAACTGTGCAACCCACCGCCGCCACAAAACCAAATAGAGCCGTCGCGATCAATGTCAGCCCAAGACTGTCGCCGCTTTCCTGGTGCGCCACGCTTTTCGCCACGCGCGCGAACATCACCAACGCCACCGGTGCGATGAATTGAACAATCGCAAAGCCCGTCAACATCGCCCCGCTGTACAACGTTGTGTCCCGCTTCTCAAACAGCCCCTGGACGAACAGCATGTCGATCGTCTGCATAATCAGGATCGTTCCAAACCCAAAACTCAAAGGAATGGCGCCCGAAAACCATCCCCGCCAATCGAACACCACCTTCGGGCGCGCCGTCCAAATCTTGCGCGTCAAGACCCCGCCTATAACGACCGTGGCCAATTGGCCGACAAACACCGCGCACATCGCCCCCGCCGCCTTTCCCGCCAGCACGACAATAATGACCAGCATCAGCGCAAAACGCCCCACACCGTTGGCGATTTGGAGCCAGCCTAATCCCCCAAATCGATGCCCCCCCTGCAAAAGCCCCTGGAAAATCGGCGTCCACAATCCAGTCAAAGCCACCAAAAGGGTAAAGTACAACCCCGCCCGATTATCAACCTTAAGCCACCTGGATATCGGCCCCGCCGCCGACAGCACGACGACCGTATAAAACACCCACACAAGAAATGTCGTCAGCAAAAGGGCACGCACGCTCGCGATCAATTGCTGCTCGTGATTTTCATCCGTTGCGGCCGCCGTCTGCCGGGCAAAAACCGTTTGCAGCGCGGCAAAAGGAATTCCCATAAAGATGAGCAACCGGAGGAGGGCCACAAACGAACCGTAGTCATTCCCCATTTTCCGGGCCACCGTATGGACCATGGCCATGAAGAAACCGCCAGTAAACGTGGCGATGACCATCCAACTGCTTTGGCGAAAAAAGGCGGATTTTCGATTCACGCTCATTTATACTACGGCAACGACTGGAAAAACCTGAGCAGGATCGCCCCCGCCCGCTCGACGGATCTCAACTCCACCCACTCATCCGACGTATGGGCCTGCGCAATATCGCCCGGCCCGAAAACCACGCTCGGAATGCCCGCATGCGCAAGCACGGACGCATCGCAAAAATAATTGACACCCGCCGGCTTCGATTGGCGCGCCAGCCCGAGCAAACTTCGCACCAGCGGCAGGCGCGGGTCTGTTTCCATCGGAGCGCACAAAAACGATTTCTCGCTATCCACAACCGCGTTCAAACCATGTCGTCGCAGAAGCTGCCGAAGCTCAGCGCAAACCCGCGCATCCCGCTCCCCCGGCAGCGTGCGTCTATCCGCGCTGGCAACACACGACGCCGGAACAATATTCGGTTGCGTCCCCCCCCGAATCGAACCAACGCTGACCGTCGCGCTCCCCAAAAGAGGATGCCGCCGCCTGCTCAAGTCCCGTGAGTAACGCGTTTCGATCAAATCGACAACGCGTGCCATTTCATGCACCGCATTTTTCCCCAAATGCGGACACGACCCATGCGCCGCCTTCCCGCGAGTTTCCAGCCGAATCCACATGCTGCCCTTATGCGCCGTGACAACCTTGAGTCGCGTCGGCTCCCCCACAATCGCCAAATCCGCCCGCAATCCGCTGGCAGCAAGCGCGCGCGACCCAGCCTGCGCATCTTCCTCATCCACCAGCCCCGCAAAAATGATTTCAGTTTCCGCTGGCCGTCGTCCGCTCCGCGCAAAGCTGCTCAAAGCTATAAGCATGGCCGCAATGGACCCTTTGGTATCGCAAGCACCGCGCCCGTAAAGCCGCCCATTGGCCACTCGCGGAACGAACTGGTCCTGCCCGAACGCCGCCACCGTATCCATATGCGGCGCCAGTAAAATGCGGCATTTGGTTTTACCGGCCGGCATCAGCCCTGCAATGACATTTGAGCGGCCACGAGCAACCTTCTGGAACTTGACGTCCAACCCAGCGCGCCCCGCGGCTGCCCCAAGAAATTCCGCCACGCGCCCCTCGCCCGCGTCGCGATCCCCTCCCGGAAGAAAGGCCGGGTTAACGCTCGGCAGCGCCACAAGCTCCGCCAGCAATTTCTGCGTATCCGTCACGGCGGAAGGTTATCGGGTAAAGATTAAACATTAAACTTTAAACTTTGAACTTTGCGGGCGAATATCGGGCACCATGCAGATCGAGCCGTTATTGAAATTGGAATTGCCCGGCGTTCAAAAAGTCAAAAGCGGCAAAGTCCGCGAAGTTTTTGATTTGGGCCGGGAGTTATTATTTGTCGCCACGGACCGGATTTCCGCCTTCGATTGCGTGATGCCCAACGGCATTCCGCGCAAAGGCGAGGTGCTGACGCAGATTTCCTATTTTTGGTTTGCCCAAACCGAGCGGCTCGTCCCAAACCATCTCATTTCCAAGGCCGGCGATCAACTGCCCCCCGCGTTGCAACGTTTTTCGGAGCAATTGGGACGCAGGAGCATGATTGTGAAAAAGGCGCAACCGCTGGCCATTGAGTGCGTCGTGCGCGGTTATCTTTCCGGTTCCGGCTGGAAGGATTACCAAAAGACCGGCTGCGTTTGCGGCCTCAAACTTCCCGCCGGCCTGCGCGATTCCTCCCGATTGCCCGAGCCGCTTTTCACGCCCGCGACCAAGGCCGAAACAGGCCACGACGAGAATATTTCCTTCGAGGAAGCCTGCAAAATCACCGGCCCGGAAATCGCCTCCAAGGCGCGCGACTTGAGTTTGAAGATTTATTCCTTCGCCGCCGAATACGCCTTGAAACGCGGACTCATCATCGCGGACACAAAATTCGAGTTCGGCCTGGTGGACGGAACGTTGGTGCTGATCGACGAGGTGCTCACCCCCGATTCCTCCCGGTTCTGGCCGGCCGACAAATATGAACCCGGACGCGGCCAACCCAGTTTCGACAAGCAGTTTGTGCGCGATTATTTGGAAACCCTTTCCTGGAACAAGCAACCACCGGCGCCGGCGCTGCCCCCGGAAGTCATTTCCAAAACAACCGGCAAATATCTGGAGGCTTACGAACGGCTTACCGGACGGCCGCTTTGATCCGCCCGATCCATGAGACATCTGGTCGAGGATTTTTTGGTTTACCTTCGCCACGAGCGCGGACAATCCGGGCAGACCGAAAAAACCTACGCCGCGCTCCTTTTCAATTTTGTTTCCTGGGCGGAAAAACGGGGCTTGAAGGATTGGAAAGAAGTCAAACTGCCGGACCTGATGACATTCCTGGAGGAGGAGCGCGCCCGCCGCTTAAAAACCGAGCCTGAAGGTTCCGACCGCAAATTAAGTTCGGAAAGTTTGTATCTGCAAATTGCCGCATTGCGCGCCCTTTATAACTTTGCCGAAGCGGAGAAGTTTCTCCCCCAAAACATCGCCAGCAGCCTTCCGTTGCCTGGCCGCTGGAAAAGGCTTCCAAAATCGCTTTCGCATTCAGAAATCGAGGCGTTGCTCAATCCCGAAAAGCCGGCCACGCCAGACGCATTGTGCGACCAGGCGGTTCTCGAACTTGCCTATGCCTCCGGCCTCCGCCTGGCCGAACTCCGGGGAATCCGTCTCGAACACCTTCACTTGGACGCCGGATTCGTCATCGTTATCGGCAAAGGAAACAAAGAACGCGTCGTCCCGGTTGGACGCAAAGCAATCGCCGCGATCAACCATTACCTGGAGGCTGGCCGTCCAAAATTGGTTACTCCCAAGACTCCCGCCACCCTGTTTCTGACACGCCGCGGCGGGGCATTCGCATCGACGACATTATGGCTGCGCATCCGAAAACGCGTTCGCCGCTCCGGCATTGGCCGCAACGTGACGCCGCACATGCTTCGCCACAGCTTCGCCACCCACCTATTGGAAAACGGGGCGGACTTGCGCGTGATCCAGGAGTTGCTCGGCCACAGCAATATCAGCACAACCGAAGTTTACACGCACGTCGCCATATCGCGCCTGCGGGAAGTCCATCGCCAATTCCATCCTCGCCACAACCGCGAAAAGAGTCACTGAAAATCGTACACCACGACTTTGACACACGTCTTCTTGAAGACTGTGTTGACGAATTCAAGGTGCATCGGGTGCGTTTGGTAGTCGTCCTGCGTTTTCTTATCGGGAAAAGAAATGTTCAGTGCCACCTGGTAAGTTTGATCGACAACGGGCCGATGGCTCCCCGCCATTTTGCCCGCATGGAAGTGAAGCACGCCCGGAATCGGCCGCAGATGTTTTTCGATCCCGCTCAACAATTCATCGGCAGCGTTCGGGTTATTCGGATCGGTCCAAAATATAACGACGTGAGAGAACATAGTTACGGATTATCCCAGTGCCCAAACCGATCCGCCGGTATCTTCGCCCCCACCGGATAGACCAGATAGACCGTGTTTTTGGATTTGCTCCAGGCGTTGATCACATTTTCGCGTTTATAAATATGTCGGACATGCTGGCCCTTTTGCAGATTCGTCGCCGGGTCGTTGATGACGACGTCGCCGGTTGGGGTAAAGCCGATGCACACGGTAAGATGTCCAGCGCCGGTATCGCTCCGTCCCGGTTGCAGCAGGTGCCACGGCGCGGAAATAATGACCGGAATCCCCGCAACGATCCAATCCTCCAACTCAGAAATGTCGCTAAAGCGCGTCACGTACGCCCGCATCCCCTCGAAGCTCCCGGCGAACGCCGTGTTAAAAGGCCAGTTGCCCGTCCCAAAATTAACGTCGTGTATCGCCGCCGCGACCTGCGGGACATCCACGTTCATTTCCGGCCGATGCAAGACATCGCTCCAACGCGCCAAAACCATGGAAAGCGAAGTGGGGCTGCACCACCCCTCTTCTTCCGGGTAAGAATGCTGCGAACGTTCCGGCGTCGTGATGATTTTTCCCCAGGCCGCGCGATTTGCCGGCTGCGGCTCCGGCTGAGCTTGATCGTCAAGAAGACTGAGGCCGAAAAACTTCAAGTCCGGCTTGGTGCCGCTCCAGGTCAGCCGCAATTGCACGTCCGCACCCTTCCTTCTTAAGCGAAGCACGTCCGTCCTGACATTCCCATCAACATCGTGCTGCCCCGACAAACTGTGCCGTCGCGCGGAAAACGACCAGACGCCAAGCGTAAAATATCTCGTTTCATGGTCGGGATAAATGCCGCGAGCTTCGACTTTCAATGCGCCCGTCATCACCGGCACATCCCAGGAGGCGACCAGTTGATCCCACGCAATGGGCGCCTTGATGACCGGGGAGAGTTGCACGATGTCGCCATTGGTCGCGGTCTCCGTCGTGAAATCGTCAAATTTGTGAAAACCGATAAACCGGCATTGGTCAGCCGGACTGATTTCACTCGCCGGCTCGGCGGGAATTGTCAGCACACCAGTCATAAGCAATAAAAATATGAAAAGTTTAGTCTGCATTTTTGTGTGGCCGAACGAACGGCTGGAATCGTTCCGTCAGTTCCTTCGGCAGGCGACTCGGTCTTTCATCCATACCGGCGCAAACATGTTGCGTTTCGCCCTCGGCAATCAGCCGCCCGTCCGAATGCAAAATCCGAAAACCAAAGTTGAGCCTGACGCCTCGCATATCGTTTATCCAAAGTTCAATCGTCAGCAAATCATCGTACCGCGCCTGTGCTTTGTAAGCGAGCCTCAAACCAATCACCGGAAAAGCCGCGCCGTTGAGCTGCAACGGCAGCAGAGGAAGTCCCACGTCCCTGAAAAACTCCCCGCGGGCCGCTTCGAGAATTTCCAAATACCGCGCATAATAAACATGATTGCCCACCGTGCATTCCGCGTAAGTCACCCGATGTTGATGTCTGAAAACCGGCTCCTGCATGATTCTAAATTTTCGATCATGCGCGCAAAATGTCGAGCGCAAATAGGAACAACTCAAAAATTCGCAAAAAATCGTCTAAAAATCCAACGGTACGTTTTTTCCTGAGCCAGGCGGCGATTCATGTTAAACTAACGTCTTGAGATTTGACGAGACAGCCCGCGTATTCGAACTCTCCGTCCGCGAACTCGCCGAGAGCGACGAGTTCCGCCGCATCGGTTTCGAGCGCGGCGAGGGCTGGCACCGGCTGGGTTTGGGCGCCGAGTTGCACGCCCGCGTCCTGCGCGACCGATGCGCGGCCCGCCCCGCGTATCGACGGGAAGTCCACCTGCAACATCGCTGGCCGGTGGAGGATTGGACGGCGCTGGTGACCGGCCGCCTCGACGGCTGCGTCCCGCGCGAAAACGCCGGATGGCTGATCGAGGAATTCAAGTCCGCCTACCTCCCAGGTTCCGGCGCGGTGATGGATCACCACAAACTCCAACTGCTGATCTATTGTCATCTTTGGTCCCGCCTCGGCAATTCCCCCGTCACCGGCGCACTGGTCTATGTGGACCTGGCGAGCGCCGAAGAATTTTGCGTGCCGGTGGACTACGACGAAGACGCCCTCGAACGCCGGCTGCAAGCACGCCTTCGCGCGTTGCTCGCAATCTGGCGCGCCGAAGCGAAATCGCGGGAAAGGAAAGCCGCCGCCGCGTGCGTCATGCCGTTCCCGCACAACCATCCGCGCCCCGGCCAGCAACTGATGATCGACGCCGTGCGCGAGACGCTCGCGACAAGCGGCAATCTGCTCGCGGAGGCGCCGACAGGATCAGGAAAAACCGCCGCGAGTCTTTATCCCGCGTTGGCCCACGGAGTCGCCGCCGGCCGCCAGGTGGTGTTTCTCACGCCCAAGACATTGCAGCAGAAAATGGCCGTCACCGTTTTGCGCGGGCTGAATCGGGATGGCGCTTTCCGCACCGCCCAAATTCGGGCCAAGGAAAAAATGTGCGCCAATGACCGGGTGCTATGTCACGAAGATTTTTGCCCGTATGCGAAGGATTACCCGGCGAAAATGGAAAAGTCCGCGATCCTCGACCGCTTGCGGGACAACAACACCCATTACGATCCGGACACCGTTTTCGCCGAGGCCAAAAAGGAAAAGGTTTGTCCGTTCGAAGTGCAACTGGAACTGGCCGGGCGGGCCGACGCCATCGTCGCCGATTACAATTACGTGTTCGATCCCGGCGCCGCCCTGGGCCACCTGGACCGCGAAGGTCTCGGGTCCGCGATTCTTTTGGTCGATGAGGCGCACAACCTGGCCGATCGCGCCCGCGCGATTTTTTCCCCGGAATTACTGGAGACCGCCTTCCGCGATGTCTCTGGGCGCCTCCTGCTGCAGGCGGGCGAATTATTCGAGGCGTTGACGAACGTTGTGGACGACGCCGCTTCCGTTCTGCGAAAAAGCGCCACCGAGGAACCTGTCGCGGAGATTGACCCGCCCGCGCCGGCCTTGCGCGAATTGTGGAAGCAGTGGGAACCCGTGTTCGTGCGCTATCTCTCCTGGAAGCGCGAAACCAAGCTCGCCCTGGCCGACGATCCAATTGTTGACCTCCACTTCGCCTGGCAGCGTTTCATGGCAATCCTGAATTTGTTCGGCTCGGGATTTGCCTGCGTTGCGGAGAAACGCCCGGACGGCACCCGGTTGGCGTTGGTGTGTCTGGACCCAGCCCGCGCGATCGCGCCGATTTTCCGCGCGGCTGCGTCAAGCATTTTGTTTTCCGCCACGCTCTCACCGGTGGAAACAACCCGGCGGACCTTGGGCCTGGAAAAGGACCGCACCGCCAGCTTGAATCTGCCGCCTCCGTTCCCCCGTGAAAACCGCAAGGTGATGATCCTCCCGCAGGTGCGGACGACCTTTTCCGCGCGCGCGCAAAATTTTGGGACGATAGCCGGCCTGGTTGCGGAAATGTCCGATGCGCAAAGCGGCAACGTCCTGGTGCTTTTTCCAAGCTACGAATTCTTGGACCAGGTCGCCCGCAAAATGCCCCCCACACGCGCCGCCCTGGTCGTGCAGCGCCCCAACCTTGCCGAGAGCGAACGTGAGGCCATTTTCAAAGCCCTGGCTTCCTCGCCGCGCGACGGTGTCCTGCTCTTCGCGGTGCTCGGTGGGATGTATGCCGAGGGCGTCGATTACCCCGGAGAATTGCTCACGGGCGTGTATGTTGTTTCGCCCGCGCTGCCGAAAGTTTCGTTTGAACGCGAATTGTTGCGCCGTTATTTCGACGAGACGGAGCAGGCCGGCTTTGAGTACGCCTATCTGCAACCCGGCATGACCCGCGTCATCCAGGCCGCCGGGCGATTGATCCGCAGCGAAACAGACCGCGGCGTCATCGCGCTGTTGTGCCAGAGATTTCTCCAGGAACCTTATGCCAGCCGGCTGCCGCGCGATTGGTATGATGAAAGTCCGCTGGAGTTGATCAGCCGCTCACCCGCGCAGGCCATTCAGCAATTTTTCAAACGTCCGAGTCAATAATTTAAACGGCGGCGGCGCCGGCGAAGGGGGAGGCGCCGCTTGCTGTTGCGCCGCAAGAACGCGGAAACGGTCGCGAAGTTCGCTGGCGGCCCAGCCCGTGAAGCCCAAATTACAAATCGCCAACATCACGAAGAATTCAATGACCATCAGGATGGTCATGGGCGGAGTGAAACTCGTGCCCATCGTCGCTATTCCAAAGCAGACGGCGGCAACAGCCAGTCCCGACCACGGCATAAAAAGAATGTAAAAGAGAGTCCGTCCGAGCGCCTTGGAATGACTGGTGGTCCTTAAACCAAAAAACATCCCAAGCCACGTCAGGCTGTACAGGTTGGCCATGAACCACGCGACCTCGATGAACATCAGCGCCGCCCAGGAGAATCCATCCCAAAAACCGGCCTTGCACCAACCCGCTACCAGAAGCGCCGAGTCCATCGCCAATACAAAGAGAACGGGCCAGAGCAATTGCCGTTTCAACGCGATGGCTGCTCCCCGAACGATCGAGTCCTGGTCGAGCGGCGTTGTCAACAGCAATTCCAACTCTCCGCTGTGCCGCCGTCCGGGCAGGCACCGGCAGGCATTGTTGGCCGCGGAAAATTTCAAGCCAATATGGCAGCCCACAGCGATCACCGCGAGCGTCGGAAAATCGAACCATCCGGCGGGATTGACCTGGCTCGCTGCCACGAGAATCACAATCGGAAATGCCGCGAGGGCGAGAATAAACCAACCCGGGTTTGAAGGCGTGCTCATGATCCTTGTCACCAGTGCCAGGAGGTGCTCGGTTTCCACACCGTTGGGTGACACCGGCGAGAATCGGCGGCGAACGGGCGCGCCTGGCCGTCCCCCGTCCAATGTAACGTGTGTCACGGAATAACTCGCCAGCGCGAAAAATCCCCACGCCATGATTTGCGTCGTGAGGAATGACCACCAGAAAATCGAGGCGGGCACAGCGCTGACCGTCGGCCCCATCGTCGCCAGGAACTGCCCCATCGGCGTCGCCACAAGATAGCCAGACGAGACGCTTCCAATTTCAATCGCGAGGATCCCCGGCGTGCTGAAAAGCAGGACGGCAAAAACCGCGGCCGCCACGGCGTTTGATCCGCTCCTGGCCCGGGTGGAAATCAACATCCCGAGCGCGGCGAAGAAAAACAGCGTATTCAACAACGCCACGCCGACTTTG
>DATAXU010000163.1:0-15427 GCA_036272955.1 Verrucomicrobiia bacterium | reverse complement strand
CGCGTGACCCAGGCGCGGATGTTTCGAGATGGACAAAGCGAAGTGGTCATTGAAAATTACCAGCCGTCGCAGTATCTGCGCGGGCTGCTGGCGTCGTGAGGACGGGGAATTATTATGACAGCGAGCGGGCGGCCTCCGAATACCTTTTGCTTCATTACGGGGAGCCGTCGCCGTCGCCGTGGCCGTTGACGTTTCCGGCGCGCTGTGTGGCGGAGTGCGTGGACGCGAAACGTTTGCCGGACGCGGCGCGCGCGCTGGATTTGGGGTGCGCGGTGGGAGGGGCGTCCTTCGAGTTGGCGCGGCATTGCGGGGAAGTCATCGGCATCGACGCTTCGCGGCAATTTATCGAGATCGCGCAACGGCTGCGGGAACGCGGCGAGTATGGGTTTCAGTGTTGCGTCGAGGGCGAGTTGAGGCGGTCGCACCGCGTTTTTGTTTCTCCGGGAATGGATCGAAGGCGGGTCACGTTTGAAACCGGCGATGCGATGCGGTTGCGGGGCGATTTGGGGACGTTCGACGTGGTGATGATGGCAAATTTGATCGACCGCGTTCCCGATCCACGCGCGATGCTTGGGCAACTGGCCGCGTTGGTGAACCGGGGAGGGCAATTGATCATTACGTCGCCGTACACATGGTTACGGGAATATACGCCGCGCGCGAAATGGCTCGGCGGCTTCGAACGGGGCGGAAAGCCGGTGCGGACGTTTGACGTTTTGAAAAGCATTCTCTCGCCGGATTTCCGACTGGTGAAAGGGCGGAACATTCCGTTTCTGATTCGCGAACATGCGCGGAAATTCCAACTGGGCATTGCCGAAGCGAGCGTTTGGGTCCGCCGTTCCGATGTCATTGACAAAAGATAACGGTTTTGATGCAATGGCGAACTGTTGAAAGGCGGGCGCCTCCATAAAACCTTCGTATGCCGCCGAGCGTTCACACTGATTGAATTGCTCGTGGTCATTGCAATCATCGCCATCCTGGCCGGCCTTCTTTTGCCGGCGCTCTCCAGGGCGAAGGAGAAGGGGCGCTCGAGTCAATGCGCCAGCAACCTGCGGCAATGGGGGCTGGCGTTTCGAATGTACGCGGACGATAACGGCGATTTCCTGCCTCGCCGCGGACAGGGAGTCCAGCCGCTGACGCAGATCGACCGGCCCGAAGACTGGTTCAATGCGTTGCCGATTTATTTCAGCCTACCGCAGTTCGCGCAAATGGTGACCAATAACCAGATGCCGGGGCCGCAGGGAAAGTCCGTCTTCATTTGTCCGACGGCTGTCAATACGAATACGGAGGACCCGTATTTTCTGCCTTACGGGATGAACATGAATCTTTCGCCGTGGAACCTGCCTTTGGCAACCCAGTTCGGCCAGGTCGTGACGCCCATTTGCGTTGTGACGCTGGGCGATGCGCCCGGGCCTTATTCGTCAACCTATCCCTCGGTGCAGCCTTACAGCATCGTCGCCCGTCACGTTGGCCGGCTCAATTTGTTGTTCTTGACGGGCCAGGTGCAATCCTATGCCGGCGCATACGTCGGGTGCGGAACGGGCGACCCCGGGCAGCCGGATGTCCGCTGGCTTACCGGAACGGCCAGCGATGCGAACGCTCCAAATTATTGACAATCGCATGAAACGCGCCGCCGGTACTAAATGGCTGATTTGTGTGGGTTTGATGCTGGGACTTTTTGTCCCCGCGTGCCATCGCAAGGCGCACGCGGCCGCCGACCGCCACATCGTTCGTTGCGCTGTTATCGGCGGGATGACGATGACCGGCTTGTGGCCGCAGCTCGCAAAGATGTTCGAGGCGGAAACGGGTTACCGCGCGCAAGTCATTGTCACCGGCCCGCGTCCCATCCTCGATCAAGCCCTGCGCGCCGGGAGGGTCGATCTGTTGACGATGCATTCGGGTGACATCACGACGGACCTCGTGGCCGACGGTTTTGGAGTCAATATGCGGCCGTGGACGCGCAATGAATTGTGCATCGTCGGGCCGCCCGGCGATCCCGCGCACATCCGGGGGATGACAAACGGCGCGGCTGCGTTGCGCAAGATCGCCGCGGCGAAGGCGCATTTCATTGATTTCCAGGGCATCGGCAGCCGCGAACTCACCCATACGCTGTGGGAAATGGCCGATGTCGAACCCAAGGGCGATTGGATCATCAAAGACGGCACGGTGTCCAAATGGAACGTCCTGCAATTCGCGCGCACCAATAACGCCTACGTTGTCGTGGGCTACATCCCGGCGCGAACGGGCAAAATGTTCGCGGAAGGAATGGAAATCCTCGTCAAAGGCGATCCCGTGATGCGCCGTCCGTTCATTGTCATGGAGGCGAACCCAAAAAGATTTCCGGACGCCAATTACGCCGGGGCGCGCGCGTTGTCGGATTTTCTACTTTCCGCGAAGGTCCAGAATTACCTGCTCGAATTTGGCCGGCAAACCAATGGGCCTGGTCCGCTGTTTTTCCCGGTTTCGACCACTGAACCATAACCAAAGAAACATCCAATGAAATTACTGTTGACTGGCATATCCTTCGTTGTCATCGCCGGCGCGGCGGCTGCGGCCGTCCTGAGCACCAACGCCCCCGATAAGGACGCATTTGTGCGCGCGCTGGCGCCGGCCTTGAATTACGGCGGCGCGGGAGCGCTATCAATTTCCGGCGCAAACCCCACAACTGGAAATCCCACCAACGGGGCGTTCGATTCCTTCGTGAGTTTTAACACGACGGCGATGGTGACGAATTTCAACGGCGTGTTTGGGACGAATAATTGGGTCATCACGAGCGCGACGTTGAACCTCACGGAAAACCCAAGCCCTGGCAATGCCTTGTTCAATTATGGGACCGGCTCGTTTGAAATTCGCTGGATTGCCAATGACACGTGGATCGAAGGCGCCGGAAATCCCAACGCTCCCACCACCACCACCGGCGTCACCTACAGCGAGGAGCCAACCTACCTGAACACCAACACCGATGAAACGCTCGGCGACTTTACGTTCGCGGGGACGGCGAAGCTGAGCTGCCCGCTCGCGCTGCCGGTGTCGTTTGTGACGAATATGCAAGCGGGCGGCGAAGTGGGTCTTTTTATGACTGCGGTCGATTCCCAGCTTGGCTACGTTTTCTATTCCCGGAATTTTGCGGGCAGCCCAGCGTCACTTCCCGCGCTGGTCGTTTCCGCGGCGGCGGAACCGGCGCTTACCGGGATCACCGTATCCTCAACAAATCTGGTCCTCTCCGCGACCAACGGTTTCACGAACCAAACATACTATGTCCTGACCAGCACAAACCTCGCAACGCCGCTGAACCAGTGGACGCCGGTGCTGACCAATAATTTGCCCGCCGGCGGAGGCTTTACGCTGACGGTTACCAACGGAATCAACGCTGCCGCCGGGCAATATTTTATTCTCCGAACGCAGTAATTCGCGTGGTCAACCCGCGTTGGCGAGCGGCTGGGAGGAGATGCTCAACATCCGCTCGATCGGCGCCCGCGCTTTGTCCATGATTTCGCGGCTCAATTCCACGCGCGGCGAGAGGTTGGCCATGCAATCGTGCAATTTTTCCAGCGTGTTCATCTTCATGAATTTGCACTCGTTGCATCGGCAATTCTCCACTGGCACGGGAATGAACCGTTTGCCGGGGCATTCCTTGCGCAACCGGTGAATCATGCCGGCCTCGGTCGCGATCAAAATGGCCGGGGCGGGACTGCGTTTGCAAAAATCGACCATTTTCTCCGTCGAACAAATTTCGTCGGCAAGCATTCGGACGGCCCGGGTGCATTCGGGATGAGCGACCAGCGGGGCATCGGGAAATTCGCGGCGGATGCGCGTGACGCCCGCGTGGGTGAATTCGACGTGCGCGTAACAATTGCCCCGCCACAACGTCATTTTTCTTTTGGTTTGCTCCATCACCCAGGCGCCGAGATTTTCGTCCGGGACGAAGAGCAAATCGCGGTCCTTGGGGGAGGCATTGACAATTTTAACGGCGTTGCCGCTGGTGCAAATAACGTCGCTCAACGCCTTCACCTCCGCGCTGCAATTGATGTAGGTAACCGTGTAAAAATTGGGGTTTGTACTTTGCAATGCCGCAAGCTTCGGCGCGGGACAACTTTCCTCAAGGGAGCATCCGGCGTCTTTGTCCGGCAGGATGACGGTTTTATCGGGATTGAGGATTTTTGCCGTTTCCGCCATGAAATGGACGCCGCAAAAGACAATCACGTCGGCCTTGGTTTTGGCGGCTTGTTGGGAAAGGCCGAGGGAATCGCCGACGAAATCCGCAATGTCCTGGATTTCAGGGACCTGGTAGTTGTGGGCCAGGATGACGGCATTGAGCTTGCGTTTGAGTTGCAGAATATCGCGGGAAAGGGCGTCAAGACGCTGCGGCGGCAGAGGGACGCGTGTGACGAAATCCGCCTCCGGCGCGCCATGGGCTTCGGCGATGTCAATCATCCCGCAATTTAGGCGCGGAAGTCATTGAACACAAACGGAGAATTAAACCGCGCAATCTGTGCGACGCCAAAACTGGATTTGTGGACTTGACTCGTCGGCAAAACTGGCGTAAAGAGTGCGGCGATGGATCGTCTGAACCTTCACGCTAAATCGGTCGTTAATGAAATAGTCCGCGAGCAATTCCCGGATGCGCTGCCGCATTTGCCTCATTGATTTCTGTTGAAGGTTTTCCGGCAATATGTTACAACAGCGGAGATGACTCCAAGTGACTCCTTGCTGAAGGTCAAAGACACAGGATTCTGCTCCGTCTTTTCGTCAGTCATTTTCACTCCGACCGCGTTTGAGCCGACACACCCCTTGAACGAATGAATTTAAACTTTCCCGATCGACGTGTCGTAATTACAGGGATGGGCGTGATCGCGCCCAGCGGCAAGGATCTGAAGACATTTTGGAGCAATGTCCGCGGCGGCATCAGCTCCGCGGCGCCGGTCAGCCGTTTTGACGCCAGCCGGCTCCCGGTCAAGATCGCCTCAGAGGTGAAGGATTTTGACGTGAGCGATTTTATCAAGAGCCGCAAGCCGGGAAGGTTCGACCTGACCATCCAATACGGCGTGGCGGCGGCGTCATTGGCGGTTACGGACTCCGGCCTCAGGCTGGAAGACCTTGAGCCAGACCGCATTGGAGTGGTCGAGGGGACGACCATCAGCGGCGCGGAGAGCATCATTAAGGCGCGTGACAGTTACATGGAAAACGGGGGAAACTTCCGCGCGTTGCACCCTTATAATGTGATCGCCGGGTATTGCGGGGAAGGCAGCAGCACGATCAGCCTCCACCTGGGAATCCACGGGCATGCGGTGACTTTCTGCTCCGGTTGCGCTTCGGGCAATGATGCCATCGGTTACGCCCTGCGGATGATCCAATGTGACGAAGTCGATGTCGTTGTGGCGGGCGGTTCGGAAGAGACGATGGAAATGTTGCACGTCGGCTTTTGCCGTGTGCGCGCCATGACGGAGCAACCCGGCGAACCGGGGCGTTCGATGAAGCCGTTTGACCGGCGCCGGGACGGGTTTGTGCTGGGTGAGGGCGCGGCGTTTTTTGTTTTGGAGGAACTTTCCCACGCACTGGGCCGCGGCGCCCGCATTTACGCGGAGGTCGCGGGGCACGGGCGCAGTTGCGAAGCGTATCACGCGACGGACCCGCATCCGGATGGGCGGGGCTACGCTCTGGCGCTGAAAAAAGCGATGCGCCACGCGCGGATCCACCCCAACGAAGTCAATTACATCAACGCCCACGGCTCCGCCACGCCGCTGAATGACCCGATTGAAACCAAAGCGATAAAAACGGTGTTCGGCGAACACGCCCGGCAGATGTCGATCAGCGCGACCAAACCGATCACGGGCCATTTGATGGGCGCTTCGGGGGCAATCGAAACGATGGTTTGCGCCATGTCGATCTGGCACCAGGAAATCCCGCCGACGATCAACCTGGAAGAGCCTGATCCCGGGTGCGACCTGGATTACGTTCCCGGCACGGCGCGATCGTACCCCGTGCGGGTGGCGGTGAATTTGAACGCGGGTTTTGGCGGGCGTTATGCCTGTCTTGTCCTGCGCAAACACTGAGCGATGAACACCCTGGATGTCATTCGAATCACCGCGCTGACAGCGACTTTGTTCAATGTCGCGCTGACGATTCTCGTATTGACATGGGATTATCGCTCGACGCTTCACCGCGTTTACCTGGGATGGGGAATTTCCGTGACGCTGTGGAATCTCGGGGTGTTCCATTTAAGCCAGCACATCAGTTACGACGAGGCGTTTGCCTGGGCCAAAATACTGCAACTGGGCGTCATATTCCTGCCGGTGACGCTGTTCCATTTGTGCGTGATTATTTCCAAGGCGCGGCTGGGGAGGAAGATCATTCCGATTATTTATCTCGTCCATATCGGCTTCGCCGTCAGTTTGTTTTTCGACAAATTCATCGTCGGCGTGCGTTTGCTGGACGTGGGATATTGGTCGGTGCCGGGGCCTGGATTCTTTCTTTTCAGCTACTCGTACTGCATTTTGACGACCGGGTTGGTTTTCATCCTGTATCGCAAACAAAAGACCGGGCCGCCCACGCAAAAAACGAGAATCCGGTCGTTGCTGCTGGCGATCGTGGGGTTGTGGGTGTTTGGGACGAATGACCTGATGCCCATTATGGGGCACCTCACGTATCCGTTCACGAACATCAAGTTTTATCCGATGGGAAGTTTGGCGGCGGTTTTCTATGTGGTGATCATCGGATACTCCGTGCTCCAGCACCAACTGCTGGACATCCAGGTGACCTTGAGCCGGTTTGCGGCGCAAGTGGTGCGGTTGTTGTTCATGATGATCGTCGGTTTCCTGCTGCTGCTGGCCGTTTCCCGCCTCGCCCCCCATCAGTTCACACCCTTTTCCTTCATAGCGGCGGGCGGCGTGCTTTTCGTCAGCGCGGTGACCGCGTCGTTTTTCTTCCCGCAATTTTTCGGCAAAGGGAGTGACAAACTGGAACGCAAGATTCTTGGCGACAAATTCGAGTATCATGTGCGCGTCCAAAAATTCATCCAGACGATGCGCTCATTCCCGGAGCCGGAATACCTGATGCACGAATTGGAGGAACTCCTGGCGGGAACAATCCGCGTGCAAAGCTACCAGATCATTTTGCTGGATGACACGACGCGCGGATACAAAATGTTTCATTCTTACCCGCCGCGCTCGGACGCCGCGCCGGCGGAGTTGCAGATGGATTCCCCGGTGTTCCGCTATTTTCAGCAAACGCGGTCGAAGTTCCTTTCCTGCGAGCCGCTTTACGAAACCAGCCAGGAATCAACCCTGCAACGCGAGGCGCGCAAGCAGTTGAAGCCGTTTGAGCCGGAGTTTTGTTTTCCTTTTTTTGTGACCAACGATTTGATCGGCACGATGCTCATCGGCCCAAAGGTCAACAAGGATCTTTTCACCCCGCACGATTTGCGGCTGCTCGGCGAACTGGCCGCCAATCTCGGGCTTTTGCTCAATCAAATCCGCCTGCGCCAGCAATTGCAGGTCGTCCATGAACAGGACCTCCTGGGCCGGATGTCGCGCGGGCTGGCGCACGACTTGAATAATTTGTTGACTCCCGTGCAAACGCTGTTGCAACTCCTGAGCGAAACCAAATTCAAGCAGGAATTGATCGACGAACTGCTCCCCATGAGTTTGCGCAACCTGGAAACCGTCCGCAGCTACGTGAGCGAGGCCCTCTATTTCTCCCGCTCCGCGAAGATCCACGGCAAACCCGGCGCGCTGGACGAAACGGTGCGCGAGGCGATGTCGCTCGTCTCCCCCGCCGCCGACGCCAAGAATATCCGCATCAGTTTCGCGGCGGAAACCGAAGCGGGCATCGAAATGGATGCCGTGCTCATCAAGCGGCTCCTCTGCAATCTTTTTTCCAACGCGGTCGATGCCTCGGCCACCGGCTCGGAAATCCAGGTGCAACTGGGAACGCTGCCGAAGACGGACATGAGCCGGGAATGGTTCCGCCTCAAGGTGATCGACCACGGCGAAGGCATCAGCGCGGAAAATTTGCGGCGGGTTTTTACGCCTTATTTCACAACCAAAAACACGGGCGACGGAAAGCGCGGGTTTGGTTTGGGGCTTGCGATTGCGCGCCATATCGTCCATTTGCATGAGGGAAAATTGAGCATTGCCAGCAAAGAGAAGAAAGGAACGACGGTGCAAGTGGACCTGCCCAGCAAGTTGAACCAGGGACAGAATGCTGACTCGTCCGAGGGGCGCCGCCGGTTTGAAGTGGCTGCATGAGAACCTTATTTATTATCGCTCCCAACAACACGCTGGCCGCCGCCATCCGCGCGGTGCTCGACCCTTCCGCGTACCGGTTGATTGAGCAAACCAGCTTCGGTGAGGACGAACTGCGCCATCTGGCTTCGTCCATCGACGCCTGCGTGCTGGACGTGGACCTGACCTCCGTGGATGCCATTCGCGTGATCGAGCGGTTCCGCCGCCTGGCCCCGCGCTGCCCAATGATCCTCTACGCCTCCGATTCCCATTGGACGTGGGAGGAGGATGCCTACCTGCTCGGCGTCAATCATGTTTTAAGCAAGCCGGTGCGGGGGCGTTTGCTTCATTTATTGCTGGACCGGCTTTTTACCGAGAAACCCGCCGGGGAATCGCGCGCCGTCGAATTGTCCAGGCCGGCGCCCGTTGAACATTTGCGCGCCGTCGAACACCATCGCGCCCAGGAGCCGGCCCGCGTCCCGGGACGAATGCTCGAATTACTGCGCAATTGCTCCTCGATCCTTTGCCATAGCCTCTCCGCCGAACCGTTGCTGAAGGAGTTTTTGCTGCTCCTGCGGGAAATCCTCGGCGTCAACCGCGCCGTGATTTTCCTGCGGCAACCGCCCAACGTCGTCGGCAGCGCGACGCCCCCAACGGCCTCCCACCGCCTCTGCTCCGCCTGCGCCATCGGGCTTTCCAGCGGTGTGCTGGAACACTTCGAGTTGTCTCTGGACGCGGGCATCGGCGGTTACGTGTTCCGATCCGGGCGCGTCCTTCGCCGCGACAGCGACGAGGCCGAGCGTGATCAGCAAGTGCGATGGGAATTTGATCTGCTGGGAACTCGTGTGGCCATCCCGGTACTGGACCGCGAATCGCTCATCGGAGTGGCGCTGTTCGACGGGCGCCTGACGGGCGAGCCGATGGGCAATGAGGAATTGGCGCTGATCTTCCATCTTCTGGAACAATTGGGCCTGGCCATAAAAAATATCTGGTGGCACGACCAGGTTTCCGCGCGCCACCAAATGATGTTCGACATCCTGGCCCACATCAAATCCGGCTGCGTGGTGGTCGGGCGGGAACTGAATATTCTGCACGTCAACGAGATGGCCCGGACCTATTTTCCGCGGTCCAACCGCAGTCCCGAAAGCTTCGATTTCGCCGATTTGCCCCATGTTATCGGCAGCAAGGTTTTTGAGTCGCTTAAAACCGGCCTGCCCGCCCCCAGTTTCAAATATCAACCCACGTCAGAACCGGGCCGCCGCTACCAGGTGACCATTACCCCTTTTCGCCGCGACAATTCCGCGGTGCCGACAGCCGCGCTGGTCATCGTGGAAGATTGCACAGCGTCCGACCGCATCCAGCATTTGGAAATCGAGACAGCCAACCTGCGCCTCGTCCGGCAAATGGCCGAACGGTTGGCGCACGAAATTGGAAACGCCGTGGTGCCGATCTCCACCCACCAGCAATTGCTTCGCGAACGCGCCAACGACCCGGAATTCCAGCAGTCACTGGGCGTGGCGATGGAAGAAGGCGTCAAACGCGTCAGCCGCCTCGTCGATCAAATGCGTTTCCTGGCCCGCGACCACGTCGGCAAAGTGGAATTGGTGCCCGTCAAACAATTGATCGAAGAAGCCTTCCGCGAAGCCCGCACATACCATCCTTCCACCAGCGTCCTCCTGCAATACGAAGCCTCCGGCGAACCCTTCAGCATTTCGTGCGACCGCCAGGGATTGCAGCACGCGTTCGCCGAAGTCATCCTCAACGCCCTCCAGGCCAACGCCACGCCCTGCCAGGTCCAGGTTCGGACCCGGTCGGAAACAGACTCCACGGGATCACGCTGGGGGCAGATCGAGGTGCAGGACGGCGGGTCCGGCTTCAGCGTCGAGGCCGCGGGCAAAGCATCCGAGCCTTTCTTCACAACGCGCAAAGTCGGCCTCGGCTTGGGTCTTGCCGTGACCAGCAAGATCATTCAAACGCACTCTGGCCGCCTTGAAATCCCCGTCCCCAACGGCACCTCCCCCGGCCTCGTGCGCATCTCCCTGCCCTTGGAGCCTTTAGTGCCCACCGGCACAAAATCCGCGGCAAACTAAGGCAAGGGTGGCAACCGTGCAGCCAACCTTTATTCAGGAAATTATACAATGTTACCCTGAATTGGCTTGGGGAGGCTTTCGTATGGGCCTAACTTTTTCTTTTTCCATCGTGCATGTTTCGGGCGGCCCGCCGCTGTTGTGGGGACAAGCTAAGTAGAGCGATCTGCACGGCCTCGCTTGGACGGGCATGATCTAATTGTTACTCGCCCCCTATAACTTTCGCCCGATTTTGCGCGGAGCCTTCAATTCGCTTGGGCAACACGATAAAATCCTGTGTTTTCGGTCAACGGCACATCGACAGCCGCGCTGTTTGCGGTGGCGATGATCGTGAAGCCAACACTTCTCCAGGACAATGTTCCTAAATTCGATCTGAACTGGACTTGATAAGCAGCACCAGGTTGCGACTGCCATTCGAGTCGGAGATTTCCTGGCCGGACGATCTGGGGCGTCTTCAATCCCGCCAGCGGTGCTGCCCCGGCCGCAATGGCTGTGCCAGGTTGCGTTTCGTACGCCCAGTCAAGAATCGTCGGCACGCTTTTTATCGAGGCATGAATCCATCCATAATGCAATCCATCCTCGGCAAGGAAACGAACTCCCAAAAACCCGTCTCCCGCGGCAGCTAACGAGCCGCCCCACCCCGAGCTTGGGGGGTTGGTAACCAGACCTTGAGGGGTGATAATCACAGTTTGACCGGTCCGGAAAAATTCCGCCAGACCCGCGCCATCGGTATTCGTCCAAACCGAATTGGAAATAGCGACGCTGCTGATGATTGTTCCCGCGGGGATCACGGCAGCCTGAGCGTGGTTGCATAAAATGCTGTTGGAACCCAGCGAGGACACATAGACCGGTGTCGTCACATCATCCGGATATCCAGTGCTTAAAGATATTCCACTGAAAAAGCTGAACTCCGCGATGTCGTTCTGGTCAAAGTCAATCGATTCGATAACACCGAGTTCAAGTGAGATGTCGAATGCGGGGCCGCTAAAATAGGCGATTGCGCCTTTCGCCGAGGCGCACAACAGGATGCAAACCCAACTCGCGATAAAGATAAAGACTCTTTTCATAGGATTATTCTTCTTAATGTTGCTGCTAAACTAGGGTTGATTTGTTCCCGGAATGTAATATTGAACTACGCTGGAGCCGCCGGAGCCTGCGCGCGAAATGATGAGGGAAGCCCCGCCGGTCGGAACAGCGATCACCGAGGGGCCTTCGCCGGTGTTGAAGTTAGTCGTTTGCAAGCCCTGATCTGTTCCAGTCGAGACAGTTATTTGACTGCCAGCGGGGGCAATCGAAGGACCAATTGCAATGAGGATGCCATTCTGGGTTGCCACCGATGGGATTGCCAGACTATTTGTCCCTGGCGCGGGTGCTGACTGTGTCTGGGCGTTTCCAGTGTCGGCGCCTATCGGAATCGGCTCAGATGCCGGCGCGTTTGTAACGGATCGCAAGTCCACAAATTGCACATTCGAGGCGTCAAAAATCGCATTTGTATCACCGGGTGACGCCCAACCCAATTCGCGCGACATTGCTAAAAAGATCGCCAGTTGCAACTCGGGAGCCGGTTTGTTTGGCGTGGCCTCAGTCTCGCCGGAATCCAGTGTCGCAGATACCTTAAAGCGATTGGATTCGGCCAATGACGCTTCCTCACCAGCCAACGAATGCGACAAATTCGTCATTTGCCTCCGCAATTCCACTACTTGTCGTCGCAACGCGGCAATTTCTCGTCCCTGGCTTGTCGCCGACGATTGGGCCGCGGCTGCTTCATCAGTCCGCCGATCTATCTGGTTTTGCATCGTTGCTCGGACCGGAGGCGTGCTCACCCATTGCTCCCGCGCGTCCGTTCGGGAATTCGCGCCTGCCGCTAATGTCACCGAGTGAGGCCGGTTCACAGAGAACGCGTAAAGCAGCCACCCGGCAAGGCAAGCGGCTGCGGCAGCCCAACCCCACCTCCACCATTGCGTCCAATAGCTGCTCACTCCTCCAGTTACGGTGCCCTCTTTAGCCAACGCCTTTTCAATTTGTTGCCAAACAGCATGGGGCGGACGCTTTGGCGCAACCGTCAAAGTAAGCGCAACCGCTCCTTCTTCCAGATCGCGTACCAGCGCCCGTAACCGTGCCGATTCGGCCAGCATCGCGTCGAATTCGCGCCGTTCCGCAACCGACAACCCTCCGAGCACGTAAAGCGGCGCATCGTCTTCAGATAAATTCGGCTTAGGCATGGTAATCCTTTAACGCTTGACGCAGGGCCAGCAGTCCGCGGCGTATTCGTGCTTTGATCGTCCCAAGGGGCTCCCGAACCGCGCCGGCAATCTCCTGGTGACTCCACCCGCGAAAAAATGCCAGTTGCAACGCCTGACTTTGCGCTTCGGGCAAATTGCGCAAGGCCAATGCGCAGGCGGCGGAAAGCTCTTCCTGCTCGTAAACCCTTGGGTTGATCACTTCAACTTCGAGCGAAATAATTTCCCGCTCGTACGAAGCATTCCCGGCGGCGTGCCTTGATCGGCGACGAAGATGATCGATCGCTTTGCTGCGCGCAATCATCACCAACCAAGCCATTGGAGAAGATCGAAGCGGATCATAACTTCGGGCGCGCTTCCAGGCCAATATAAACGTTTCTTGCATCACATCCTGGGCTTCCATTTTATTGCCAAGCATTCGTACTAATAGGGAATAAATCACCGGGCCTCGTCGTCGATAAAGCGAAGCGAGCGCCTGATGGTCGCCTTCGGCAATGGATGCCAAAAAATGCGCATCCTGCCGCGCTTCCGCGTCCTGTGAATTGTCAGGTGTTTCATTTCCCGGAAATTGCAGCATCTGTTTTTTGACCGATTCCATCATTCAAAACTTATCTCTTGCCAATATATCCGTCAGCACCGCGATTTTGGATGCACTTATTCCCAAAAAAGCGGGGTTGGTCGTGGCTCGCCAGCGGTAAATCGCCGGTCCAAAGGTGGCGCTCCCAAAATGTGTCCCGCCGGATGCAGGGAAACCGCGACGGCGGCCGTTTGCGAAAGAAAACCGTACCGTTGGATTTTTAGACGATTTTTTACGTATTTATCGGTTGCTGAAGGGGAAGAAAAAAGGGCTTTACATGGTTCGGGTTGAAACTTAAACTTTTTCTTAATATTATATTGATCGAAATTGAAATATGGAAAAAGGAAAGATGATATCAGGGTTCCAACTGCACGAAAAGGACACAGGGTCCGCTGACGTGCAGGTCGCTCTCTTGACCGAGCGAATTAATCACCTGACCGAACATTTGCAAAAGAATATCAAAGACCACAGTTCCCGCCGTGGTTTGCTGAAAATGGTCGGTCAACGTCGCCGGTTGCTGGATTATCTCCATCATACCGACTTGGCGCGGTATCAATCGGTCACCAAGAAGCTCAAGCTCAGGCACTGAGGGGGGTCTTTTCTCCTTTGGGTATTTCATACGACCATGGAAATGGTCCGATCAACGCATTGGTCCGGAAACGCGAACGATCCGGTGCGTTCGGTTAACTTCGCGCAAAAGTTCCGCTGACTTGGGTAATTTCAATCAGCACCCCTGCCGGCCCCGAGCCGGGCGCGGGTGTTGATTGAAGTTCCTCGAAACCGGCGGATTTCATATAAGATTATGTCAGAACGTGTTACAGCCTCCGTCGGGGGCAATCAAATTATCATCGAAACCGGCAAGCTTGCAAAACAGGCCGACGGCGCGGTGACGGTGCAACTGGGCGAAACCATTGTCATGGTCGCCGCCGTGGCAGCCACCAAGGCGAAGCCGGGCCAGGATTTTTTCCCTTTAACGGTGGATTACCGTGAAAAGGCGGCAGCCGCCGGAAAATTCCCCGGAGGCTATTTCAAGCGCGAAGGCCGCCCGACGGAGAAGGAAATTCTCACCAGCCGCCTCACCGACCGCCCCATCCGCCCGCTCTTTCCCAAAGGCTGGTTTAACGAAGTCCAGGTCCAAAGCATCCTGCTCAGCGCCGACGGCGAAAACGATTCGGACATCCTCTCCATTATTGGCGCTTCGGCGTCGCTGGCGGTGAGCGACATCCCTTGGGATGGCCCGCTGGGGGCGGTGCGGATCGGGCGCGTCAAAGGCCAATTCATCGCGAATCCCACCCACGCCCAGATGACGGAAAGCGACATGGATATCATTTACGTCGGCAACGCCAATGACGTGGTGATGTTCGAAGGCGCATCGAAGGAAATCACCGAGGCCGAATTTATGTCCGCGATGAAATTCGGGCAGGAATGCTGCCAGCCGTTGATCCAGGCGCAAAAAGATTTGATGTCGCGGGGCGGCAAAAGGAAACGCTCCATCACCGTGAGCGTCGTCCCGGACGATATTTTGACGGAAGCCCAAAAATTGGCCGGCGGCCGCATGGTCCCGGCGTTGTTGACCCACAAAAAGCTCGACCGCGAACAGGCCGTAAAAGCCGTTACCGACGACGTGGGCGGCAAGCTGGTGGAAAAATTCGGCGCGGAAAAAGTGACCGAGAACGTTCTCAAGGAAGCCTTCTATTATATTCAGAAGGAGGCGGTTCGCGGGTTGATCATGCAGGACAACAAACGCCTTGATGGCCGCGGTTTCGACGAAGTCCGCCCCATCACCTGCGAAGTCGGCATCCTGCCCCGTGCGCACGGTTCGGCTTTGTTCAGTCGCGGTGAGACTCAGGCGGTCACTCTCGTGACGCTCGGCACCACCGAGGACGCACAGGAATTTGATTCCTATACGGGCGGCGAGACGACGAAAAAATTCATCCTGCACTATAATTTCCCCAATTATTCCGTCGGCGAAACAGGCCGCATCAGCGGTCCTGGACGCCGGGAGATTGGGCACGGTGCCCTTGCCGAAAGATCCATTGAACCGATGCTCCCGCTGGACACGTATCCTTACGCGGTGCGCGTCACCAGCGAGATCATGGAATCCAACGGCTCGACCTCCATGGCGTCTGTCTGCGGTGGGACGCTGGCGCTGCTGGATGCGGGCGTGCCTTTGACCCGGCCCGTCGCCGGCATCAGCGTCGGCATCTGCACCGAACACGACGACATGGACAAAATCACCGCCTACAAGCTGATGACCGACATCATCGGCTGGGAAGACGCCTTTTGCGACATGGATTGCAAGAT
>DATAXU010000162.1:0-35855 GCA_036272955.1 Verrucomicrobiia bacterium | reverse complement strand
AATAAAGACCCTGATCTGTTTCCGCCGGAAGTGCGACAGTCAATCAACAAAAACCTCGGCAACGCCCTGGCGGCGGTTTTCGCGGAATGGAATGATCCTGCTAACTGGAGCACGGCGCCAAAATCGCGGTGCTCATGCCGTGGATGATTTTCTTGTCGGCGGGGCAGATGGTGGCCAGCACCCCGGAGAGGTTCGCCCGCGCGGCGTCACCGTTGCCGGCGACAAAATAGTACGGACAAAGGCGGACCCTCCCCGGCATATCGACGGTCTCCCCCTTCTCGAAGTCGAACCACTGCGCCTGGGCGAGCGCCGGTTTGTGGTAACGCTGCAACACGTACGGAGAAGTCGGAAAAGCGCGGATCGCTTCATCGACAGCCGCGGCCCAATCCGATGTCGAAAGGTCGCTGCCCAAATGCACTCCCCGCGCGCCCCACGCCTTGTCGGAAAAGCCGGACACTTTCAGGATCAATTCCCGCTCGCGTTGCGACATCGTTTTGAGCTGCTGCCAATCCGTCAAACCTAATTCAGGGATGGCCGCCTGCGGTGGCAACGGCGAAGGATCAACAACCCAGGTGTAAGGAACCAGTTGCTGCAGTCGCTCAAAAAATCGTTCTCCCAATTCCTGCCGCCAAAAGGCGCGCAGGTGCCGGTTCCATAACAGGCCGAACAGCATTTTTTCCTCAAATATCGGCTTCGGCGGCGCTGTCAAACGAATTCTTCCGGCCAGCGCAGTGTCAATTATTTGTTTGGAATTCGCCACGTTCGGAAGGTCAAACAATTCAAAAAAACGGTAGATGGCCTCGCCATCCTTGAAATCGGCGAAGCGGCTGTCCCGCACCTGGAAACGGCCGCCAAGCTGTCGTGCCAGCCAGGTCATTTCCGGCCTGTAAGTGTGCGCTTCCTCGGAAATCACGATGTTGACAGTCGGCGCGTCGTCGAAAATCCCCGCGAATCCCTGCGTCATTCCGTCGGGACCTCCGATGACCGCAGGGCCGCCATTTTGCATCGCGGCATAAGTTTGGTTCAGCCACGCCGTCAATCCGATGCCACCCGGCACGCTGTCCAACTCAGTGATGCGCGGGCCATTTTCGGTGAGAATGATGTCCGGTCGGATCACACGCGGCACATCGTTTTTAATCGTCGCGTTCCGTTGCGCTTCCAACACCGACGCAGGCTTGCCTTGGTCGAGCCAGGCGGAGACCCACGATGGCTGTTTGCCGGCCAGGCTTTGGCGGTAAAGCAAATTGACGGCCCGGTTAAATTGCAACAACACGCGTCCGAGGTCTTCCAGTTCCTTTACCAGCGCGCCGTCGAGGCGGAAAGCCGTGGGCGAGATCCGCCATTCGTGGCCCAGGAAAAGTCCGTCCGCGGGTAGCGCCGCGCGCACATTCGCTGCTGCTTGTTGAGGCGACATCAAGGAATCAACGGGGGTTGACATTATGTTCGTAATTGTCCGCTGCCGAATCCAAGCCATTTGTAGCTGGTCAGCTCCTCCAATCCCATCGGGCCGCGCGCGCCGATCTTATCCGTGCTGATCCCGATTTCGGCCCCCATCCCAAATTCTCCGCCATCGGTGAACCGCGTCGAGGCGTTCCAATAAACCGCCGCGGAATCCACTCCCGCCAAAAATTCCCGCGCATGGCCCTCATCCCCAGTTACGATGCTGTCCGAGTGCGCCGAGCCGTAGTAGTTGATGTGATCGACCGCCTGCCTCACGCCGTCAACAATACGGATGTTCAAGACAAAATCGTTGTATTCCGTGAAAAAATCCTGCTCGGACGCCGCTTTGATCGCGCTGGCCGGATTCGTGAGGCTGGATTGCAAAATCTTCCGCGACGCCTCATCCGCCCGTATCTCCACTGTTTTATCGTTCAGCCGGCGTCCGATCGCGGGAAGAAACGCGGGCGCGACGGATTTGTCAACGAGCAGCGTTTCCATCGCGTTGCACACGGCGGGCCGCTGGCACTTGGCGTTGAAGGCGATTTCCTCCGCCATTTTCAAATCCGCCGCCGCATCGACGAACACGTGGCAGACTCCCTTGTAATGTTTGATGACCGGCACCTTCGAGCAATCCGTCACCGCGCGAATCAGCCCCTCCCCGCCGCGCGGCATGCAAAGATCGACATATTGTGTCAACGATAGCAATTCCCTCACCGCCTCCCGGTCCGCCGTCGGAACGACCTGGATGGCGTGCTGCGGAAAGGACGGCAAGACGCTGGCTGCCGCCTTGAGCATCGTCTCGGCGATGATTTGATTGGAATGGAGCGCCTCGCGGCCCCCGCGCAAAATCACCGCGTTGCCGGATTTAAAGCACAGCCCCGCGGCGTCGGCGGTGACGTTCGGTCGCGACTCGTAAATTATGACAATGACGCCGATGGGCGTGGAAATCTTTTGCAGGCGCAACCCATTTGGACGCGTTCGTTCATCCAGCACACGTCCCACGGGATCGCTCAATGCCGCCACTTCGCGCAATCCAGTGGCCATCGCCGCGACGCGTTTGTCGTCCAGCTTCAGGCGGTCGAGCATCGCGCTGGAAATCCCCGCCTGCGCGGCGTTCTGCATGTCGATGGCGTTCGCTTCCTGAATGGCCGTCCGGTTGAGTTCAATCGCCGCCGCCATTGCCAGCAGGCAGTCATTCTTCTGCTTCGACGTCAACTGCGCCAAAGGGCGTGACGCTTCTTTGGCCTGCCTGGCAAGCCGCGTCATCTGTTCTGTCAACGTCATGGAGGCATCTTAAGCGATATTTGGCGGGTTTCCAGTCCCGCTGCCTTTTTCCGGGCGCGGCGACCGTCTCATGCCGTTTTGAAAAAGCAGCCGCCAGACCATCGCCAGCGCTTCCCAGACGATTTTTCGCGACATCTTTGAATGCCCCTGAAAACGCTCCGTGAAAATAATCGGGATCTCGTCGATTTTCATTCCAGCCCGCCAAATCTTGTGCGTCATCTCAATCTGAAAGCTGTAGCCGTTGGAGCGGACGGCGTCCAGGTTGATGGTTTCCAGGGCGCGCCGGCGAAAACATTTGAATCCGCCCGTCGGATCAGTAAAAGGCATCCCTGTAATAATGCGCACGTAACGGGCCGCGCTGGTGCTCAACAAAAGCCGTTTCATCGGCCAATTGATGACCCGGATGCCGTTGCAATAACGCGAACCCAGGACAAGGTCGGCGTTCTGCGCCGCCTCGATGAACCGCGGAATGTCGTCGGGATTGTGCGAAAAATCGCCGTCCATTTCCATGATCAACTCGTAACCGCGTTCCAGCGCCCACGCGAACCCGGCGCAATACGCCCGGCCCAATCCGTTTTTCTCGGCGCGATGCAGCACGTGGATCGCCGGACTTTTTGCGGCCAATTCATCCGCGATCTGCCCCGTGCCGTCGGGGGAATTGTCATCGACCACCAGCATGTCCACAGGGACGGGCAATTGGGAAAGGCGTTGGGCCATCGCGGGAAGATTTTCCCGTTCATTATATGTGGGCACGATGACCAGAGTCTTGTTCATGGCTCGATTTGCGCCATGAGGAGAGCCAATTTACCGCAAATATTCAAGGCGCAATTCCGGGGCGTCCTTCCCTGTTGCCCGGAGGCCGTGTCGGATGTATTTAAAAGACGCCCCCGCCCTTCTCTGGTATGACGTGGCGGGTCAAAATGAGTTACATTTGGCATTATCTGCTCGGGTGGTTCAGCAACCCGCTTTGGGCTGCGGTTTTTATTTTCCAGGTCTGGATGTTCATCGACGCCGTCCGGCGCCAGGAATGGCTCTGGGCCATTATCATGTGGATTTTTCCCGGCTTCATGGCCCTCTGGTATTATTTTTCGGTATATCGCGCGGCGCCTTCGGCCACTCAGGGTTTCGAACTCCCCGGCGCCAGCCGCCGCCATCGCATCAAGGAACTGGAGGCTTTGATTCATAATCTGGACAAACCCCACACTACCTCGAATTGGGCGACATTTACTTCCAAAGGGGCAACCTCGCCAAAGCCGAGGAAAATTACCGCGCCTCACTCGCCCGCGACCCGGACGACATCGACGCCCGCGCCCACTTCGGCCAATGCCTGCTGCGCCAAAAGAAAGTCGATGAGGCGTCGCCAATTCTTTACAAAGTCTGCGCCGAAAATCCCCAGCACGATTATGGTTATTCGCTCATGGCTTACGCCGAAGCGTTGCAATTAATGGGAAATACCGATGGCGCGATGACGGTTTGGAAGGAAGTGCTCGCGAGCCACAGCTACGCGCGCGCCCGCGTGCAATTGGGCCAGTTATATCTCGCCAAAAACGAGCGGCAACTCGGTGAGGCCGAACTCAACGGCGCCATTTACGACGACCGCCATGCCCCGGCTTTTCAGCGCCGGCGCCACCGCGTTTGGATTCGCAAAGCCAAATCGCTTTTGCGCTAGGCCGCTAGCACCGCTTTGGGCGAACGCGATTGCGCCGCGCGTTTGCGCTGGTTTTCGTCGAGGATCTTTTTCCGCAAACGCAGGTGCTTGGGCGTCGCTTCCACATATTCGTCCGGCCCGATGTATTCGAGCGCCCGCTCCAGCGACATCTTCAAAGGCGGATCAAGCTGGATTCCTTTGCCATCGCCTTGCGAGCGCATGTTGGTCAAACGCTTGGCCTTGCACGGATTGACCGGGATGTCATTCTCCCGCGCGTTTTCACCGACGATCATCCCCTTATAAATCTTCTCCCCCGGTTCGACCATCAGCCGGCCGCGTTCCTGCACCATGTTCAAAGCGTAAGCCATCGCCTCCCCGTCTTCCATGCTGACGAGCGAACCATTTTTCCGCGCGACAATTTCGCCGCGGTCGGCGCCGTATTCGTGGAATAAATGACTCATCACTCCGAGTCCACGGGTGCTGTTCACCATGTCCGTCTCGAAGCCGATCAACCCGCGCATCGGAATCAGCGCCTCGATGGTCACTTCGTCCCCGTGATGGTCCATGTTGACAATGTCCGCCTTGCGCCCGGAAAGGTTTTCCATGATCGCGCCCATCGATTCCTTGGGAATTTCCAGGAACAACTTTTCAATCGGCTCAAGCAGCTTTCCTTCCTGGTCCTTTTGGTAAATGACTTCCGGACGCGACACGAGCACTTCATGCCCTTCGCGCCGCATTTGCTCGACGAGAATGGCGATCTGCATTTCGCCGCGGCCCGACACGTTGAAAATATTCGGCGCTTCCGTCTGCGAAATGCGCAAAGCCACATTGGTGCGGATTTCCTTGGTCAACCGTTCCCAGATATGGCGGGCTGTCACCAATTTTCCGTCCAGGCCCGCAAGCGGCCCGTCATTGACGGCGAATTGCATCTGGATCGTCGGCGGGTCAATCGGCACAAATGGCAGCGGCTGCCGCGTCACATTGTCCGTGATCGTTTCGCCGATGAACACGTCCTCAAACCCGGCCACCCCCACCACGTCGCCCGCGTGCGCCTCGGTAATTTCGATTCGCTTTAACCCCTCAAAATGGAAAATCGCGGTAATTTTGCCCTCGGTTTTTCTGCCGTCGCCGTGAAGGCACGCCGCGGTGTCCCCCACTTTGACCTTGCCGGAATAAATTTTTCCGAAGGCGATTCGCCCCAGGTAATCCGAGTAATCGAGATTGGCCACCAGCATTTTGAACTCCACCCCCGCATGGGCGCGCGGCGCGGGAATATATTTGACGATGGCGTCAAACAGCGGCGACATGTCTGTGTTTGGCTCCTTGATGTCAATTTTCGCGTAGCCCTCTTTCGCGCTCGTATAAACGGTCGGAAAATCCAACTGCTCATCCGTCGCGTGAAGCGAGACAA
This sequence comes from Verrucomicrobiia bacterium, assembly GCA_036272955.1. GTDB lineage: Bacteria > Verrucomicrobiota > Verrucomicrobiia > Limisphaerales > Palsa-1400 > DATAUD01. The sequence continues at coordinate 30,072 of DATAXU010000162.1, read as the reverse complement.
AGAGATCGAACACCCGGTCCAGCACCTTGTGCGGCATTGCGTTCTCGCGGTCGATCTTATTGATGACCACGATCGGTTTGGCGCCCGCCTCCAGCGCCTTGCGCAGGACGAACCGCGTTTGCGCCTGTGGGCCGTCCGCCGCATCGACCACCAGCAGCACGCCGTCGATCATATTCATGATGCGCTCCACCTCGCCGCCGAAATCCGCGTGCCCCGGCGTATCGACGATATTGATGTGGTAATCCTTGTATTTGAACGCGGCGTTCTTGGCGCGAATCGTGATGCCTTTTTCCTTTTCCAGGTCCATCGAATCCATGATGCGTTCGGTGGCGGAGATGGCCTGATTGGCGCGAAAGGTTCCAGACTGTTTGAGCAGGCAATCCACCAAGGTGGTTTTGCCATGGTCAACGTGGGCGATAATTGCGATATTACGGATATGGTCCATTAGTCGAGCCGGTCAATGTGCCCTATTCCCAAAAAACGTCAAGCGGTTTCTCCAAATTTTGCCTATTCTGCAAAAGGCGGGGTTGCCCTCCGCCTTGATTGAACCTCAAATTCCGGTACCTTAGGCGTCATGGATGCACAACAAATTGAGGACGAGGCACTGGCCTTGCCGGAATCGGCCCGGGCCGGATTGGTTTGCCGGTTGCTTCAAACTCTTCCGCCCTCCGCTTTCGAAGTCTCAGACGAAGAAGTCCTGCAAAGGGACCTGGAGTTGGAGTCGGGGCGTGTAGAGCCGCTTTCGCATGAGGAGTTTGTTCGGCGCGTTGAGGCGTCTTGTGCATGAAACGAATTTTGGTGTCAACTTCATACATTCAACATTTGAAATAGGAGTCGCCGTATTGAACCGTTCACTGGCGCCAGGTCCTACGGAAACAACCCCCTCACCCTCTTCGCCTCGCGCACCCGCGAAATCCCCAGGCTCAACGCCGCCGCACGCATCGAAATTTTTTGTTTCCGGCTCATCCCCAGCGTCTGCATGAACGACGTTTCCAGGATCCGAAATAATTTGTCCATCACTTCAGTCTCCGTCCAAAAAAAGCTTTGCAGGTCCTGCACCCATTCAAAATACGAAACAATAACGCCCCCCGCATTGCACAAAATATCGGGAATGATGAAAATTTCCTCGCGCTGGTTCAAGATGACATCCGCGTCCGGCGTCGTCGGCCCATTGGCGGCTTCGGCCAAAATCCGGCATTGAATGCGCGCCGCGTTTTGTCCAGTGATTTGCCGTTCCATCGCCGCCGGCACGAGGATGTCGCACGGCAGCAGCAACAGTTGCTCGTTTGAAATCGCTTCCGCCCCCGGAAATCCCGCAACGCCATGATGCTCCGCCGCATACTTGTCCAGCTCCCGCAAATCGATTCCCTTGCTGTTGTGCATCCCGCCGGAAACATCGCTGATGCCGATGATTTTCACGCCATATTTCGCCAACGAAAACGCCGCAATCGAACCGACATTTCCAAATCCCTGCACGACCGCCGTGGCGTTGGTCGGCTCCAACCCAATGACATCCATCACGCGATTAATCAGGTAACCAACGCCGCGCCCCGTCGATTCGCGCCTTCCGAGCGACCCGCCGATGCCCACCGGCTTGCCCGTGACGATGGACGGGACCGTGTAGCCCGTGTGGACCGAATAAGTGTCCATCATCCACGCCATCGTTTGTTCGTTTGTGCCCATGTCGGGCGCCATGACATCGACTTTTTCCCCGATGAACGGGATCATTTCCTGCGTGTAACGCCGGGTGAGGCGTTCGAGTTCGTTTTGGGAAAGCTGGTGCGGGTCGCAAGCGATCCCGCCCTTGGCGCCGCCGTACGGCAGGCCCGCCAGCGCGCATTTCCAGCTCATCCACATCGCCAGCGCGGCGACCTCTCCCAACGCCACATCCGGATGATAGCGCAACCCGCCTTTGGTCGGCCCGAGCGTCAGGTGATGTTGAACACGATGCCCCGTAAAAACGCGCGTCGCGCCATTGTCAAGATGAACGGGCAGCGCGACGGTCAGGGAGCGTTTGGGAAATTTCAAGCGGGCGCGTTCGTCGTCGGGAATCTCCAGCAAATCCGCCGTAATATCGAATTGACGGCAGGCCATACGAAAGGTCGGATGATCGTATATTTCCATGCCGCAGTTTAATCCGCCCTCATCGTTTTGCCATTCAATGTTTTGACAGGGCCGTGGAAGGCAATCGCCGTCGCGACAAGGCCGATCACGCCGCACGTCAGCCAAAGCACCTTCGGCCCGATCGCGAACAGTCGCAGCCCCATTTGCGGGGCAAAAATGAGCGCCGCGGACCACGTCAGCGAATACACCCCCATGTAACGCCCGCGCAGATGTGCCGGCGCCAGCCCCGCAATGTAAGCCGATGAAACAGGAAACGTCGCCATCTCGCCGAAAGTGAAAACGACGACGCACCCCAGCAGTTGCGGCAAAGTATGCGCAAACGCATTGCCCGTGAAACCAATCGCAATCAGCAAGTAACCCAGCGCCATCATATGCCACGGACGGAAGCGGCTCGTAATCGAACTCATGGGCAATTCGCAAAAGGTAACCAGCACGCCATTCAGCGACAAAACCATCCCGTAAGTCGCCGGCGAAAACCCGAGGCTCGTAATATTCAGGCTGAACGACGAACTGAGTTGCAGAAACACCAACCCGATCACAAACGCCCCGACCAACACCCGGTGAAATTCCCGGTCGTTTGTGAGCGCCTTGAAATCCGCCGTCCACCCCCCGTTATCGCAGCGTTGCGTCTTGACGCGCGGCAGCAGCGCAAGCGCAATCACGCCGAACAAAACAGACGTGGCCGCATCCCCCGCGAACAGCCAGAAATACCCGCGTTCCGCCAAAAAGCCCGCCGTGGCCGGCCCAAAAGCAAACCCCGCATTGAACGCCATTCGATAAGCCGAGAAAGCCGTCACGCGCAATTCCGGCGGCACGAGGTCCGCCAGCAACGCGCTGCTCGCCGGCCGGTACAATTCTCCCGTCAACGCCGCCAGCCAGGTCGCCGGGATAATCGCCGCCAGGCTATGCGATTGCGAAAGCAGGATCATCGCCCCCGCCACTGAAAACATCGAAAGCACGATGGTCTTCCGACGCCCAATGGAATCCGCAAGCTGCCCGCCCAAAACCGAAGCCATCAGACTTCCAATCCCGTACGCGCTCATTGCCGTGCCCGCATCCGCCAGCGAAAAGCCGCGCCGCGTCAAATAAACCGTCAAAAACGGAAGCACAAAAGTGCCGAACTTGTTGAGGAACGTGCCCAGAAAAAGAACCCACGCCGGACGCGGCAATCCGCGCAAGCGTGTCAGCAAAGGTGGCTGGATTTGGTTCATGTAAAATAAAAAAGCCTGCTGACCTTTCGGCAAGCAGGCTGGAAAAAGTATAATTTTGGGTTAGAAGCTTTCCTCCTGTTTGCCGCGGCGTTTGGGCTTGTTAATGCAACGCCAGACGGGACGCGCAAAAACCGGCATCGTCCGCAAGGATCGATAACCGTGCGCGCAAGTGCAGTAGTATGTACCTGTCAAACTCATCAAGTCCCGCAACATTGCCTGTGGAACGGAACGCTGTCAAGCCGGTTTGACAGAGCCTGACCGGGTTTGTCATTCCGATTGAAGCGGGGAGTGCCTTAATTTGAAATAAAATCACTTTTTGGGTAGTGGACTACTTTGAAATTCACTAGGAATCGCAATGACTATTTTAATCTTGTTGGGATGGTCTTCTGGACGGCCAGAATCGGCGGTTGGCTCGGTCTGGCCGCAATTGATGAAAACGCGTAGCTGTCTAATTATTCGTCACGGTTGAAGCGGGTCCAAAAATTACCTTTTTTCCATCAGGAAACGGGCATCGCGGGGAGGGACTTGATTTTTGCGTTTCACTACGCGCAGCGGCCAGTGTATAATAAAATTAGGTATCATGCCCGGAACTATCAGAAATCGTGCGCGCATTAGCATTATTGTGGCGGCTACAATACTTGTGGCGGTTTTCTTCTGCTTTAATACGGATACTTTGCGGGTGCGGTACCATCTCTGGGCTTTGCATCGGGCGGAGCGAGTGATGTTTAACCGAGGCAAAGGAACTTTGGCTGGCGGGTTTTCAGATTTATTTTCGGGGCATTCTGGGTATCAGGATTTGGCGGAGGCTTTTGACCTTCATGAAGAAGCATTGGTTCGCTTGGGTTATTTGTCGCGGCAGGAATTTCCCTTCACAAACCGCGCTTTGAACGCCAGGCAGTTGTGGACCAACGCTCATTCACGTTTCGCGACGCGGGGGACTTCACTGTGCGTGCTTACCAATGGCCAGCCTTTGGGCGCAACTTTTGTTTGCACGAGTTCTGTTGTGAGGGTGATGGCGCCAGGAAATGAGGAGGAGCAATGGAAGACATTAATCTCCGAGTTCGATCAGAAAACCAGATGGTGACGGCTCGGGAAAAGTCATAGGAGCCAACGCTGATTGCCTAATGCCCGCCCGTCACCGTGTACCCGGCTCGGCGCAAATCCTCAGCTAGGTCCATTTCCATCTGGACCGCCGCTTCATACGGCATCGGATTCAGGTGCGCATAAAGTTCCGGCAAGAGGCGGAGGCCGTAGCGCTTGACCACTGCGGCTGCTTTGGTGCCAGCTTTGTGGTTAGCGAAGCGTTCATCTGGAGTCAGTCCGGTCATTCCTACATAAACGCACGGCTGCTTTGCGCTGCGTTTTGGGTTATCAGCACGGACCTTTCGATTCCTGCTAACTGCGGAATCAAGCAGCACCACGTACACATTGTGATGGTGCTCCGGCTGCGTTTTGGCTCGAAGTTGTTTGAAAGTCCGGCGCTTCATTCGGTTTCTGCGTGATGACCAACTATTGTGGCCGTACTTAAACAATTGATTCTGCTGAAAAACTCTTTTTCTGTCAAAAGCCCAGGCTGTAGTTTCAAATAGTCGAAGTTAATTAAGTAACTGGAGTGTCAGACGAATTCCCATAATGCGAAGTTTATCATTTTACACCACTTTAAACCACTTTAGAAACGAGGGTTCGATTCCCTTCACCTCCCCCAATCTCCGCCCTTTGCCCCAGGGTCGCCAGGCCAGCGATTTCACCCTGGGCCCAGTGTCAAGAAGCCGGGACATTTCCGCGCTCGATTGCTTGCTCCGGCCCGGTGCTCGCCGTCATGGGCCGGGCTCGATAAGCCGGAAGAACTGCGCGGGACTGCCGTTGGTTGGAATCGAGACTTCAAACGAGTTATTGCTCAGAGGATAGGGGCCGGGAACAAATTGCCAAACGTCGGAGGATCCCAGATTGGAAGTGGTTTGCAGGCTGAAGCTGGGGTAGTTGGATGGCCAGCCTACTTGCAACGCGCCTGGGGTTGCGGCGACGGAGAGGGTTGGCAAGTACACCCCGTTGCCGAACAGTTCGAGGTCGAAAGTAATGCCCCCTGTGGTCCGAGTATATTTGTGGAGTTCCACGGCAACGACATTTGTGCCGGCAGAAAGCCCGGCGATTGGCAGATTGGTCGGAAAGTAAGTGTTTGAATCGTCTCCCACCTGGCTTACGGGCGTCGTCGCCATCGTTTCGTAGGTGATCGCTCCCGCCGGAAGATTCACCCGATAGAGTTCCTGCCCATTAAGCCACACCACCGCGCCATCCACCCGATTCAGACGCACGTTGATGTTCGTGTAGGTGACGTTCCCGGGCACGACGAACGTATTCCGAAAATAGGTCGTAACGTATTTGTTCGTGGAGGACGGCCCGTAGCCCACGGTGCTCGTTATTCCGAAGATGCCGTAACCGAGCCGTCCCGCACCCTGGGACCATGTCGAATCGTCAAATCCCGTCTGACACCAATTAGTGCCAAGGTCCAGTCCCTGGTCCGAGTATTTCCACACCGAACCGCCCAGAACAAACGGCGTCGTCACCGAGTCAGGACGGGTCGTGATCGCCGCAATTCGGAACATCATCTCATTGGCGATGGCCGACAAGCCGATGGCATTAGGATGCGTTCCGTCGCTGTTGAGCGTGCTTGAGGGGTACACCGCGGAGAATAAATCCGCCACGAACACATTCTGCCCCTGCGCGCGCCGGGCGGCGGCCAAAGCTTGAACCGCGTCGCCAAACATGAGCATGTTCGTTCGGTATGTGTCATACGGTGGCGTAAGAATGGTGGAGTAAGTGATGGTTGTAGGCTTGCTAACAATAATGTGGGCCGATGGCACCTTGGCGAATATCAAATCCAGCAGCGCGGACAGGTCGTTTGTTGCCACATGATAAGGATTGCGTCCGCGTCCCATGTCGTTCACGCCGAGATCAATCAGGACAAGGTCGGGCGTCATGTTCGTCAAAGCGTCGGCCAATGTCTCCAGCGCGTAATTGTTTGCCGCCGCATAGCCGTGCGTGGGCCCGGACAAGCCCGGGGCGGCAATCACCGCGCCGTCCATCCCTTCGTGATGAACCTGCGTGAAGCCCGCCGTCGGGCTTGATGCCCATCGTCCGAGATTTGTGAAGACGTAACCGTTGGTTACAAGCAGCTTGGCCAAATAAGACCGCCATGCGCCATTAGTCACCGAGTCGTCCGTAATCGAATCGCCGCTGGCCAGCACTTTCAATGGATGGGCGGCGGTGTAATTGGTCAGCACAAGCTCCGCGCCTGCTGTGCCGGCAATAAACGCGCACACCACCAACCAGGTTAACAGGAAACACCAACGCCATTTCATTGACCGTGATTAAACGCAAAAAAACGACGCAATGGAATCACAAAAATTTATCATCGCACACCGCTTGGGGACATTTCTGGTGTCATCGACGCCGTCGTTGTTTCTCGTTCCCAAGCGGCGCCCGCCAGCGATTTGGCGAGATTTCCCCTCGTAGCCGTTGGAGTTTAATCCGACAACGAATCCTAAGCATCTCGCCACAGTTTAAGCACTTTTGGCCGGCCAGTAGCCACTTGATTATTCTTTCTGCTCTTCGTGATCTCTGTGTGCTTCGTGGTGACCTTCCCGCTCGGTACAGGACAAACTGGGTTTGGTAGCGGGAAGATGCACGAAGCTTCTCAAACGTCGTGGCGAATAATCTACCGGATTTAGAGCACGATAGCGAACCGGAACAGATTGACCAAGCCAGTCCGTCCGCCTAGTATAATCGCACGTCCTGGCCTGTGGATGACCTCCCATGTCAGGCGACAAAAACCAGTGACGTCATGCCATGAAAACCATATTGCATCTTCTGTTTGCCCAATGTTCGCGGCTGGCGGCGTGTCCGCTGCGGTTGGGCATCGCTCCAAAATGCCGCTTTTTAAAAATAACAGCGGCCGTTTGCTTGTCACTAACCGCGCTTGAGTCGTTCGGTACAACCGCGTTCACGAACCTCTATTCGTTCACTAACGGCGTTGACGGCAGCATGCCTTACGCGGGGTTAACGCTGGGCACCAACGGCAATTACTACGGAACGACCTACGAAGGTGGCTCGAATAAGGTCGGAACGATTTTCGAGATCACCCCCTCAGGCGTGTTCACGCCATTGTATTCTTTCACAAACGGGGACGATGGCGCCTATCCCATGGACAACCTCACGCTGGGCAGCGACGGTAATTTCTACGGAACCACCTACGCAGGCGGCACCAACCGCGATGGCACGATCTTCCAAATGACTCCCACCGGAACGATGACCATTCTCCATCAATTTGCGGGAAAGGATGGGGCGGGGCCGGAAGGAGCTTTGCTGGAGGTCAGCCCTGGCACGTTTTATGGAACGACCTCCGAGGGCGGGACGACGTTCTACGGGGTCGAGTCCTACTTCGGAGTCGTATTCTCCATTACTTCCGCCGGGGAATACACTCTCCTCTATTCGTTCGATGAGTTTGGTGGCGGAGATCCGTTTGCGGCGCTGGCCCGAGGCATCGATGGCAATTTTTACGGAACGACGGGCATGGGCGGCAGCGATTACACCTATGGCACGATTTATGAAGTGACGTCCGAAGACGTCGTCCTCACCAACCTCTTTTCGTTCACGGGTGGCTTGTCTGGCCCGAACGGCGTCTATCCCGACGCTCCGTTGACTCTAGGCAGCAATGGCGTTTTTTATGGGACGACGCGCGACGGAGGAACCAACTACAGCGGCACGGTGTTCACCTTTACAACCGATAGGACGTTCACACTGCTTTACGTCTTTACGGGTAACAGCGACGGGGGCGGTGCCAACGGTTTAACGCTGGGCGCAGACGGAAACTTCTATGGCTCCGCGGCTTATGGGGGATTGAACAATGATAACGGAACGCTCTTTCGCATGACGCCGGCCGGATCGGTCACCGGACTCTACACGTTCAGTGGCGGCAACGATGGGGCCGAGCCTCTCGGCGCTCTAGTACAGAACAGCGCGGGCACCTTTTACGGGACGACTTCCGGAGGCGGCACCAGCAATTACGGAACGATCTTTTGCGCCTCGTTCGGGGACGGGCCAGAGATCACGGCGCAACCGGCGAACGAAACCAGGCTGGCAGGAACAAATGTGACGTTAAGTGTGACGGCCAGTGGCGCGTCGCCGTTGCACTATCAATGGCTTTTCAACGGAACAAACCTCACCGATGGAGACGCGATTTCCGGCTCCGGCACCAATATCCTGGCCATCCAGGGGATTACCTCGAACAACACCGGCACCTACCAGCTAATCGTCACCAACTCCTACGGCATTACCAACAGCGTGCCAGTCACTCTCACGGTCGTAGGGATGCAGGCGGTCATTTCGCCCGATGAATATACAGCCCTGGGAGACTTCTACACTTCCACGGTGGGAACGACTTGGGCGACGAACAGCAACTGGATGATGCCCGTTGCGTTCCCCTGGTACGGCGTGGGAGTGGACGATATCCAGTTTGATCCGCTGGGGAATGTAATCGGCCCAGGCCATGTCACCTCGCTGGAATTAGGCTCAAACAAATTAAGCGGAACGTTGGCAAGCGATTTCACCTCCTTGGCGCAACTCGAGTCCATTGATCTCTACAGCAATGCGATCAGCGGAGTCCTGCCGGACGGACTGTTGGCGATGTCCGAGACGCTGACTAATTTTGACGTTCACAATAACAAGCTTTCCAACGGCATTCCGTCGGACCTGGGCGAGGTTACGGAACTTGGAAACCTCGATCTGAGCGCAAACAAATTGAACGGCGCCATTCCGGTTTTTGAAGGCGTGCCGGTGACGAATCTGGATTTAAGCGGGAACCAACTGACCGGGACATTGATGAATGTCTCGACCCTCTCCGAATTGCAACGTCTCAACCTAAGCGGAAACAAATTGACCGGGAGCATCCCCCAGAACTTTGTCATCGCCAGCGACGACCTGACCTACCTGGACCTGAGCAAGAACATGCTCACTGGCGTCGTCCCGTCGGTGGTGGAGGATTTTCCAGATTTGCAATACCTGGATCTGAGCCACAACAGCATCACCAACGGCCTGACGACGATCATTGGGGCCAATCTCAGCGCATTGTCGTTCCTGAACTTGAGCTTCGACGGAATGAGCGGAAGCATTCCGGCCAACATCGGGAACCTGGGCGGCCTGACACAGCTCTTTCTAGCCGGCAACCAATTCACGGGAGACATTCCGCCCAGCGTGACCAACGCGGCCAGTCTCATTGTGCTCGACGTCAGCACGAACCACCTTGGCGGACCGATCCCGGACGTGAGTTCCATCGTGACGTTGCAAACATTCCATCTCCAATGGAACGATCTGGACGTCACACCCGGCGATTCCGCCGGCATCACCAACCTTGGTATCCTGACCAACATACTTAAGAAGGGAACAACGGTGGTTTTCCTGCCCCAGAATCCCCCCGCCAGTTTGTCGAAAGAGAAAGACCTCTCAGTGATCAGCGGCACATCCAATGTTCTAAGCGTCACGGCCAACGGGGCTGTGCCGCTGGCCTTTCAATGGCGCATCAACGGGACGAATCTGTCGGATGCCGCGGAAATATCCGGCTCGCAGACGGCGTCGCTGACGATTGATCCGACGCAAACGGCGGACCAGGGCACATATCAGGTGGTGATTACGAATGCCTTTGGTTCCGTGACCAGCGAGATCACCGTGCTAACCGTGACAGCCAGAGGACAAGCGCCCCAAATCACCGCACAACCGACCAACCAGACAGTCCTCGTCGGCGCATCCGCAACATTCTCGGTGACCGCGACAGGCACAAGTCCCCTGACGTACCAATGGATGACCAACAACGTGCCCCTGCCCGGCGCGACCAATTCCGCGGTAACAATTGCCAGCGCGACGCCGGCCAACGCCGGTTATTACGCAAGTGTGGTGGCCAATGCGTACGGAACCAACACCAGTACAAACGCCGCATTGAGTGTCCTGAACATAGCGGCGAGCTTCGGCGGCATACAGGTCAGCAATGGCAAAATTGTGTTGCAGTTGACGGGTTTGACGGGCCAGGGAACCGTAGTGGTGGATGCCTCGACAAATTTGGCGAACTGGATTCCCATCTTTACCAACATCGCCGCCTTTGGGACAATCGATTTTGTCGATACGAACGCAAGCAACTCCACTCACCGCTACTACCGCGCCACCACGCCCGCCTCACAATAAGCGCGGCGCAAGCCGCGCTCAATACGGCGAATCGTAAAACAGGTCACCCTTCGTAAAGGTACCCGAAACCGAACGGCCTGCGCGTTGGCCGCCGTCGTCCACACCGTCCTCGCCAACGCTGTACAACAACCAGTTGGAACCCTGCGGATGGTAAATCACCGGTCTGCCGCTAAACGGGTCTGAAGGCACCCGCTGGAGATACGTTGGAACAAGCTGCTCCAGACTTGGGGGCAGACGCCCCTGCTCGCTTTGGTAACAACGCACGGCGAGTTCAGCCGTCAGCAGGCGCTCATGGGCGATCACTCTCTTATGCTGACTTTCCGCTCGTTGAATTGTTTGCCGATCTTGCCGCAGCGCCATTACCCAGGTGATCGGATTGAACCCCTTGAGGAGTTGATGACGGGAAAACCCGTTTTCGTTTCGTAGGATTTCCTCCCACGTCACTCCGGTACTGTCGATTTTCTCCAACTCAGCTATGACTGTGCGGTCCTCTTGAGGGTTAAGCTTCGGCACGAGTTTGCTGAGCGAAGTGCCGCCAAGCGCCTCACAAGCGATTCCTACGAGTCGGTTGATGATGAATCCGCCCCGGCTCACTTCCTTTCCGAAGCGGATGGCGTCAAGGTAGCTTTGCACGGCGTCCGCGGGGCGGTTATCCATTTCCCGCAGCCGCCCTTCCGCTGCCAGCAGTTGAACGAGTCGCTTCATGGCGGCCAAATCATTCAGCATCCCCGGAACGTTCGTCATCGCAGAATCTGCGGGCAGAGCGCACTGGCGGGTCAGGCCAAGACGCAGCAGGCGCAGCGATTCTGCGTTCGTGGACACCAACGCTCGAAGGGCTTCGTGGTCGAGCGTATCAGCATTGCCCGCATCGCCGGTCAACAAGGCTGCGGCCTTCAGGAAATCGTCGTGCCCGTTAGGGTTCGGCATCGGCGGTGGCGGGGGTGTCCGTCCCAAGGACAAGAAAAGCACCGCCAACATCGCCAGCAGGAAGACGGCGACCCACGCGAGCAGCAGTGTGCGGATTTTACGCGTCATCGCCGCCGACGAGCATACCAGAACCACCGGTGCCGTCAACGACCACCACGGACAGCCCCGCCGCGGGGTGTGGTTAAAAGTAGGTGAGATTTATCCGGACAAATTGAGGTTCCCCTGATTTCCCCCAAGGCGCGGAGAGAATGAAAGCATCTTGCCAGCCGTTACTTGCACCAGTACGACGCAAGTTGAATCGTTCCTGTTCTCACCCAGTTTCAATCACACCCCATGAGGCCCGAGGCCGGGGTAAGTGTCATACGCCACCCCCATATTATGGCCGCTCACTCGGTATGGCGAAGAAACTGGCATGGCGGTCAACTACGTGGTAAAAGAACAGCATGAAGACGATCCATGCAGTCTATGAAAGCGGTGTATTCCGACCACTGGAAAAGGTCGAACTGCCGGATCACACCGAAGTGGAGTTTGAGCCGCGCCCGATTGCGCAAGAAGAGGATCACCACAGCCATCTCGACGGCATTTACGCCATCCTGGGCGAGCGCTACCAATCCGGCCACCACGATGTAGCTGCCCGTCATAATGAGCACCAGCCATGACCGTGTTTTTGGACACCGTTGGTCTCCTGGCCGTCTGGGATGAAAGCGACCAATGGCATCGCGCGGCGTAGGCGTGTTTTTCGGAATTATTGGTTTCTCGGGCGGATTTGGTAACAAGCAGTTTCGTGTTGCTCGAATGCGGCAACGCTGGCGCCCGTAGGCCATACCGCTCCGCAGTCACCCGATTGCACAAGCAGATGGAACTGGGGCATCATCTTATTACGCCGACTGACGAGGATTGGCGCACCGCATGGCTGGGCTACGAGCGCGGTGAGGCTGATAGCGCAGGCATTGTGGACCATGTCTCTTTCACGATTATGCGGCGGCTGGGAATATCCAAGTCCTTTACGAACGATGGGCACTTTCGGGCCGCTGGATTCGAGACGCTGTTTTGACCCTTCCCATTGGGGCCCACCCAGCATGTTCACGATTTAAGGAACCCGCACCTGGTAAAAGCGGCTTTGATAGTTTGTGACGGCCGCATCGTTGAAATAATAGGAACCGGGGGTGGTTTGCGTCGCCAAACCAAGCGGAAGCCAATTCATCAAATTCGAGGACGCCCAAATGTCGTAATTAACGTTTGAGGTGCCCGTGAATGAAAATCCCGGTCTGCCGCCAGAGGTGACGGTGAAGTTGGTCACTGTCATTGATGCCGGCGCTAAAACATACACGCGAATGGCAGCCGTCGCGCCCCCAAGGGCATTTCCCACAAAGATGGAATAGGACGCCCCATCGGAGGGAAGGATGGGCGAAATCGTGAGCTTTGAATTGGTGGAGCCGGAAATCCGCCCTCCGTCCGTTAATGGTTCGAGATTGTAAAACCATTGATAATAAAACGGCGTGGCGCCTGTGGCGGAAACAGTCAATGTGACTGATGATCCGACGTATTGGGCCACAGTGGCGCCGAAAGGCGGAGGAAACGTTATTAACGGCGGATTTCCGATTTCCGTTCTGAAAATAGCGCCGACGTTTCCAGCATTGTTTCCTCTCGTCTCTCCATAAAAATTACCATCGGCGCCTTGGATCAGGGGCGCGGATGGAAACCCTCCCAAATTGGTATCACTTGAGGCCGCATATTTAAGAATTCCATTCGTCGTGATGCCGAAAACGGTCCCCTCGTTGTAAGCCCCGTCGCCCACCGAGACCCCGTAAAGATTGCCGTCGAGTCCTTGCACGAGTGCTCCGGTGAACTGTGATCCATCGCCCGGAACAAAATTAAACAAATTGCTGTAGGTGCCAGAAGTTGTCATACGAAATAATGACCCCGAGTAACTCGGGTAATCCGAGATCGCTGTCGCGCCGTATAGCGCGCCGTCTCGGCCTTGAATCAAGCCGTTAGGTTCTACTCCCTCCTCCGTGGAAAGACCCAGGTTGACTGGGAAAGACACCAGCGTGGTGACCTCGCCCGAGGAGTCCGCCGAGAATACAGTGCCACTCTCATAGATTGGTCCGCCCGAAGATGTGGTCCCGAAGATCGTATTGCCGGGGCCAAAGACGAATGGGGAGTTCGGCTCGGATCCGTTGGTGCCGTCGAACATGAACACGGTGGTTAATGAGCCGTTGGTGGTGACTCGAAAAATGGTGCCCATGTTATTGGACCCACCGCTTTTGGTTGTGCCGAAAAAACTGCCGTCGGAAAGCTGAAGTAGTTGACACGCGGGGCTGCTTCCGTTTGTCTGGTTGAACGAAACAAGCGAGGTGAGATTCGCGTTGGTGCTTAGTTTGAAGACCGTACCGTTAAATCCGTTGACTCCGCCCGCAAATGTGGTGCCGTAAAAATTACCGTCTTTGGCCTGCGTCAAACCACCTTCTGGTTCCGCGCCATCAACATTACAAAGGCCGGCGCACAGGGAGACTTCGCCTGTCTGGGACACCCTGAAAACTGTGCCAAGGCTGCATGGGCCGCCGATACGGGTCATACCATAAAAGTTACCGTCGCTTGCCAGGAGCAGGCCGACGCTGGTTTCCGATCCAAGGCCGTTGAACGGTGTGTCGAAGATGAGATCGCCATTTGTGGAAAGGCAATAAACTGTTCCCCCTCCAACGGGCCCTTCGGCATAAGTAACGCCGTACAGCGCTCCGTTGGTGCCGAAGACGAGTTGGCCTTCCGGCGGGGTGCCGTTGGTCGCCGCGTTAAAAGCATAAAGAGTGCTCAATCCTCCGTTGGTTGTGAACCGGTACAAAGTGCCGTCGGTGTAGATCCCCCCGGAGGCGGTGATGCCGTAAAATGCTCCTGCGCTGTCCTGCACCAAACCGCCTATCGGCATGGCGCCGTTGGTCCCTCCCATAAAAAACGCGACGGGGGTCACCGGTCCGGACGTCCCGAAGCGGAAAATCAGGCCCGATCCATACTGTCCGGCGTGTTCGGCAACGCCATAGAACATACCGTCGGAAGCCAGCATCAAGCCGCCAAAGAGAATAGCGCCGGAGGTGTTACCCTCGAACTTTTCCAGGCTGTTGAGGGTTCCAGCGGGAGTGATTTGGAACACGGTTCCGTCTCCTTGCCCACCGTTAAGAGAGAGATCACCACCCGCCGTCGTTTCGCCATAAAAGTTCCCATCATTGCCGAGAATCAAACCAAAGGGCGTGGCGCCGTCGGCTCCGCTGAAATTGTGCAAGACTTCCAGAACTCCACTGGGGCTTAATTTAAACACAACTCCCATGCCTCGCGAGAATCCTGTGGCGACAGTGCCACCATAAGCCGTGGTGCCGTAAATGTTGCCGGCGGAATCCTGAGCCATCGTCCCCCACGGATAGTTGCCATTAGCGCCACCGAACGTGGCCAAAAGAGACAATGCTCCATCCGCTGTTATCCTGAAAATTCCACCCTCGTTTGAATTCCCACCCAATGTTCCTGTGCCAATTAAACTCCCATCGGGACACTGGAGCAGGGGGGTGTTGGGCTCAGTGGGTAAATGGGGGAAAGTGTAGAGCGCCTGAAGGCCCATTGTCTGTCCCAACGCGGCTGTGCTGAATCCCAGCAGGACTACCATTAACAAAAACAATGCCGCGGTAGTAAAAGCTCGATTGGAAAGCAGACGGAGGACTGATATTGGTTGCATGGCATTTGGGTGCAACCAGAGTGCCAAACAAAAAAAACAGATCAAAAAATAAACTAACGCTACATGTATCTGACGCGTAATCCAGTTTGACGGCGCGGTTTGGCGGCGGCCTCGAATTGACCGCGCCGCCCTAACCCCTACAGACATGTCCGTAATAAACACTAAATACAGTAGTACCACAATATAGTGTAATGCGCAAGCCCTAAATTCTTGGCTCGCGCCGTGGCGCCGTCGCGGAGAGTGAAGCTAAAATCTCTCGTGAATCTTGCTGGCCCGACAACGAATCACGGAAAAAATCGTACCGTTGGGTTTTTAGACGATATTATGCGTTTATTGCGGTTCATTGCCGTTTATTTCATTTAGTAATTCGTTGCTCTTGACCCTTGGGAATGTTTTTTACAGCATCTATCCATGATTCATGCTTTTCGAAAAATAGGGGCACTCGGTGTCGCGCTCGTTTTGGCCGGTTGCAACACTCCTCCCAACCAGCCGGTCCCGTTTCCGGTGAATACCATTCAATCGGAAGCCCGCGTCCCGCACGTCTTCGGGGACAACATGGTTTTGCAGGAAGGGGCGGCCACTCCAATCTGGGGCTGGGCCGAAGACGGCACTGTCGTCACCGTGAAATTTCGCAATGAAACGGTTTCCGCCACCACCACAAACGGCGAGTGGATTGCCCAGTTGCACAACCTCACAGCCGGCGGCCCCGATACCTTGACGATTACCGCCGCCAACACCATCCAGTTTACGAATGTGCTGGTCGGCGAAGTCTGGGTCGCGGGCGGTCAGTCGAACATGGAGTTCCCGCTAAAAGCTTCGTTCGAGGCGGCCGATGACATTGCCGCCGCCACCAATCCCATGATTCATATCATGAAGGTCCCGCATACGCGGCTCCCCTCGCCCACCAATGACATTCGCGCCGAGTGGAAAGAATCCGCGCCGGACACGGTCCCCGGAATGTCAGCGGTGGCATATTATTTTGCGCGCGATCTCCAGACGAAGTTAAAGACGCCCATTGGCATTATCGAATCCGATTGGGGAGGGACGCCCGCGGAGTCGTGGATGGATTACAATTATCTTCATGACAATCCCCACTGGGAAAGCGAGATCATCAAGGAATGGAGCGTGGAGGACAGCCGCTATCACCACAGCCTGGAAGCTTTTGAAACGAAGAAACATGAGGCACAGGAGAACGGAACCGAATTCACCAACAGGCCCCCTCGCCAGCCGTGGAGGCCCGCCGAACTTTTTAACGGCATGATCGCCCCTTTGGTCCCGTACGGAATCAAAGGCGTTATCTGGTATCAGGGCGAGAACAACGCCGGGAGCCTGGAGCGGGGCGAGCAATATCACGAACTGTTTCCCGATTTGATTCGTGATTGGCGATCCCAGTGGGGCGAAGGGAATTTCCCGTTCCTGCTGGTGCAGTTGGCGCCTTACGGGAACATCCAGAAGGAGCCGCGCGACAGCGCGTGGGCTTCAGTGCGCGAGGCGCAACTTCAAGCAACGCGTCTGCCCAACGTGGGCATGGCCGTGATCACGGATGTCGGCCTTGAGCACAACGTTCATCCAACGAAGAAAAAGCCGGTGGGGGACCGTCTTGCATTGGCGGCGCTGGCCATCGCCTATCATCAACCCATTGAGTATTCCGGCCCCATCTACAAATCGATGCGCAAGGAGGGGAGCCATATAGTGTTGACCTTCGACCATGCAGGGGGCGGTTTGGAAGCCAAGGGCGACGATCTGACGGGCTTCGCCGTCGCAGGGGCTGACCAACAATTCCATTGGGCCTTGGCGCACATCCAGGAGCCGGACAAAGTGATTGTGTACTGCCCGGCGGTTCAAGACCCGGTGGCGGTGCGATATGGATGGGCGAACTACCCGGTCGTCAATTTGTGGAACAAGGCCGGGCTGCCCGCGTCTCCATTTCGCACGGATGAATTTGCAAAATGAGCGTCAGGCACGCGGGCGCAGAAAATCAAGATCCACGGCAGCCGTTGCTTGTTTGCCACCGGCGGAATGCAGTATGATTTGCCCCTCTCCTGCTTCGATGCGGCTGACACGATTAAACCCGGGAGGGATACTGGCAACGCCCATGATGTAGGAAACCGCCAGCGGCGAATCGGGGCGAAGCGTGACGGTGGTGGGAAAGCCCTTTTCTGAGAGTGCGTTTTTGCCGGCGGACTCGGCCAAACCAATGTGAAAGAACGAGGTGACTTCCTCCAAGCCCAGGACATTGACGTGCCGGCTGCTCCAAGGGGGATAATGGCGTCCGCCGTTGGAAATCCACATGACCGTTTGCCGCAAAACGTTCGGGTCTTTCAAGGCAAACCAGACGTAGCGCTGTTTGGGAAAAGTCACCGCGGTCCACGCGAACGGCGCGGACGGGTCGGCCACCATGAGGACCAAATCCTCGAAGCCACGCCGCGCGGGATAGCGTGACAGATCAGCGGTTCCGCCGTTCATGGCGGGGACGGCGTCGAGAGAGTCGAATTCGGCGCCCGGCTTGAGGAACGAGTAACCGCCCAACTCCGGCTGCTCAAACGTTCGAGGGAAAACCTGGCCGAAAACAAACCGGCTTGTGGAAATCGCGCCGGATCCCGGTTCATCCGGAAATTTCAGCATAGCGTGATGGCCGAGGTTCATCGGCCCGGAAGCCTTGGAGATGACGTGGCGCGAGTAGATGTTATTCTGGCCGTCCGCGAGTGAGATGATCTTGTCCACATGGGCTTTGCGAACACGCGTGTCGAGGCTTAGGTGCAAGGATGTTTTGCCGTCCTGCGTCTTCAACGATTCGAAATGCCAGCGGGCGTTGGCCGTCTCCCCGTGAACAGGGTGTTTTTCTTTACCGAAGGCCGTGGAGTTTCCGCCAAAGGGCATGCAAAAGAAATCGCCCCGAAGGACCTTGATAATCGGCGGCTCCTTGGGGGAAGTACGCTCCTCCACCCAGGGCGCAATGGAATAGGGCATGATGCGCCGGGTTCGACGCTCGAAAGTGACCGGAGCAACGTGGCCGCCGAGTTCGGTGACGAATGCCTCAACGACATCCGACGCGATTCGCCAGGAAGGCTGGCCACGAACGGTGCGCAATTTTGGTTTCGGCGGCGCCGCCATGCGTTTAATTCGCGCCCTGGTCAATCCACGCGCGAACCAATCCGACCTGATCTGGCGTCAACGGTTTGGACGGACGGTGATGAGGGCCGCCTGGCCCCCCGGGAGGGGGAGTGTTTGGAGGAGGGCCGGCGTCGGGTGTCGAGCCGGGGGGCGGTGCGCCGGGACCTCCGGGTCCGCCTGGTCTGCCGGGCCTGTGTTTGGGCGGCATCGCGATTTTATCGTCAATCTGCGCCGCGGCGGCAACGAGCAGACTTTTTGCGCTGTCGCCGGGCACTACCATCTTTCCATCTCGTCCACCTTTGAGAACGGCTTCGAGGCTGTCCAGCCGCAAACCGGCGTGGGGTTTCATTTTGCCGTGACATCCAACGCACGAGGCATCGAAAAGCGGTTTGATATCTTTATCGTAAGTGACGCCTTGCGCGGAGGCGGCGGGTGGCAGTTTGGAAACATCGACCTTGGTAATATCCCAATGGTTTTCCTTCTCCTGCGCCAAAACTGAAAGGGTCACGAGCACAAGAGCAGCTTCAATAATAGCGTGTCTGTAGATGCGGTTCATTGCGTTGACAGTATTCCGCGAGTGGCCCAAAAGCAAGTTTTTACGCCGGCTCAATATTTACATTCACATCCATTTTTCGGTGCAACGAACCTTTGTAATAACCGGACACTGGGGGTACGTCGGAATAATCGCGACCAGTGGCAATCTTCACATAAGTTCCATCAATCTGGCGGTCATGAGTGGGATCGAGCGCGCGCCATCCGAGGGTTGGAAACAGGACCTCGACCCAGGCATGGGTCGCGCTGGCCTGTTCGGTGGCCAAATAACCGCTAACGTAGCGGGCGGGCATCCTCAGCGTCCGGCAAAGACCGAGCATCATGTGGGCAAAGTCCTGGCAAACGCCGCGGCGCCGGGCGAGAACATCGCGCAAGGGAGTATGAACGTCTGTCGAGGCGGGCGTGTAGGCCAGATACCCGTGGACAAAGCGCATGATCGCCCGGGCGGATTGCCATTGGTCCGAAATGCCAGAAGTCGCATCGACAGCCAGGCGCCAGGTCGTTGGTTCGATATCCACAAAGCGGCTCTCGGAAAGATAATCAAAGGAAGCGGCCTCGGCCGGTGATCCCGCAACGAGCAAAAAATTTTCGGGCAGCGGCGGGGGCGGGTCGGTTGAGACGACGGCGTGGCTTTCGATCAAGAGGGTGGAATGCGGCGCGGGGACGTCAAAATGATGGACCGTGTTGCCGTAAAAGTCGTGATACTTCCGCGGGTCGGCGGCGGGAGTGATGGTCAAGCTGAAGAGTTCGACAGTCTGGGTTGTGTCATGTGCGGGGGCTAGGCGTACCTCGTTGAAGCTGTCGCGCGCGGGAGTGCTGTAAGAGTACGTCGTGCGGTGTCGGATGCGCCACTTCATCGGCGTCAAACCAGGCTGACAGTCACGCCAGCTTTGACTTCATGTTTTCCGCCGCCCGTGATAATCCCGCTGACAGGGCTGACGTCCGCGAAATCGCGTCCGTAAGCGAGGGTGATATGTTCGGTTGCCGGCATCATGTTGTTGGTGGGGTCAAAATCAATCCAACCCATCCCGGGACAAAAAACGGAGAACCACGCATGTGAAGCGTCGGCACCCACCAAATCGGGCTTCCCAGTTGTTGGCTGCGTGCGGAGATAGCCGCTCACGTAGCGGGCGGCGAGCCCAAGGGACCGCACGCAGGCAATGGCAAAGTGGGCGAAATCCTGGCAGACACCGCGACGGTTCCTGATGACTTCCTCCAGGGGCGTGGCGACAGTTGTGGCGACCTTGTCGTATTTGAAATCCGTATGGATGCGGCGGTTGAGGTCCATCACCGACGCGAGCAGGGGGCTGTCGTTTTTGAAACTTTGGCGCGCGTAATCCGCCAGCGCCGGCGAAGCTCGCAGCAACGGCGAGTCGAACACGAATTCATAAGGCTCGACCACAGTCGGAGAAACGGGGTCGGAAAATAATCGGGCGACATCCCGCCATTCCGGCGACAGGAATAGCGTGGGGGGCGTTGTTTCCGCGACGGTCACTCGGCATTCGGCGACAACTTCCAATTGCGAATGGATCTCTTGGATGCTGAAAAAGCAAATTCGATTGCCAAAATAATCCGTGCGCATCTTGCGAATCGACGGCTCCGGCTCGATGCGGAGGGAGAAGGTTTCCAGGAATTGATGGTTGGGGAGTGAACGAGGCTCGACCCGCGCCGCGTGCTGCGAAACCGTGACCGGGGCGCTGTAATCGTAAAGGGTCCGATGAACGATGTCGCAAGTCATGGGCCGGTCTCGCCTCCCGTCTGTGAAATGGCCGAATGCGCGAAATAGGCGGCGGCGATGGCGTCGGAAAGACGAGGCATCGCGCTGACAATTTGTCGGACGACGGCGCCGACTTCGCTCTCCAGCGGCGGGGTGTCCGCGTGGTTCAACTGGCGTGGATCGACAAGGCGAAGCGCGGTGAGGCACTCCAAAAGGATGCGCTGGCCGGGACTCGGAAGCGCGTTTTCGCGTTCGCCGGGGAGGCGTTCGAAATGTTTGACCAATTGGTTCAACTGAAAAAGCAGGGAGCGTGGGTTGGTGTCGTCGAGGAGCACCAGATCGTACACAGTCGCGATGTTAGGCAGAAGATTATAGCGTCCGCGATAGGTGATGCTGCTATCGGCCACTTCGAGGACGGCCTCGAGGACGCTGGGATTATCGGCATAGGGCGAAGCGAGAGCGTGGTCGAGGAAAACGCAGAGGTAAATCGAACGTTCGATGCGCTGGCCCATATCGAGAAACCGCCAGCCCTGGGCGCGGGTCATGTTCTCGCGGGCCAAGCCGCGAAAGGCGGCCAGGCGCATCAAGGCTTGATTGACGACGCTCGTAGCGTCTCCGGCGAGCATCCCCAAAGCGGTGGCGGGCATCGAGAGTTGTTCGGCCATGGCGCTCAAGACTTGCCAGAGATCGTTGGAAGTTCGTTCGCGCAGGAAGATCGCCAGGCGCTGCAGGCATTCGGCCGTCGCGCGGAGGCTTCCGGGGTGCTCGAAATCGAAAATGGCCCCGAGCAATCTGGCTTCCATGTCCGCCGGCTCAGAGTCAGGTTGGACCTCAATTTTCAAGGTTTGCAGAATCGGCGTCAAAGGCGGCATCGAGGTACCGGTGCTTTCCAGAGTGAATCGCGACAATGCGGCTCGCAGCAGGCGCGCGGTGGCGTCCGCCCGCTCAGCGTAACGGCCGAGCCAGAAGAAATTATCCGCCAGCCGGCTCGGGAGATTATTGCCGACGCGGCGCAATTGGACATCCCCGCCGGAGGAATGGAGCAAGGTCACTTCTTCGACCGGTTGATCGCTCAGGACCCAGGTGTCCTTGCTGGCGCCGCCTTGCTGCATCGAAACGGAATGCCAGCCGTTATCGCCGCCGACACGGGTCAAACCGCCGGGCATCGCCTTGAACGAGCCGTCGCTAGCCACAAGGTAAACGCGCAACGCCACCGGACGCGGGATCAAACCGTCCGGCCCCAGGGAGGGAGCGGTGGATAATTCGATGTTTTCCTGGGCGGCGAAAAGGTGGGGCTGAAATTCGATGCGGCGCCTCAAGTCCTCGCGTTGGGCGGCGCTGAGTTTGAGCTGCTCGCTGCGGGCTTCCCAGCGGAAAGCGGGGCGGACCATCAGCCGATCGAGATTTGCAATGACGTGTTTGCGGGCAATTTCCTGGCCGCACCACCACGTCGCCACGGAGGGCAGCTTTAATTCCTGATCGAGCAACCGTTCGCAGAGGCCGGGCAGAAAGGCCATGAGAGCGGGGCTTTGGAGCAAACCGGCGCCGAGGGCGTTGGCGACCGTGACGTTGCCGGCGCGCAAGGCTTCGATCAAACTGGGCACGCCGAGAATGGAATCATTGCGCAGTTCCAAGGGATCGCAAAAATCATCGTCCACGCGGCGAAGAATGACGTGAACCTGCTCCAGGCCGCCGAGAGTTTTGAGATAGACACGGTCATCACGCACGGTCAGGTCCTGTCCTTCGACCAACATGTATCCGAGGTAACGCGCGAGGTAAACCTGCTCGAAATAAGTTTCGCTGTAAGGGCCAGGAGTGAGCACAACAATGCGGGGATTGTCGGTATGAGGAGGCGCGAGGCGGGCCAGTGAGGCGCGCAATTCGCGAAAGAATCCGGCCAGCCGATGAACATGGCAAGTGCGAAAGGCTTCCGGCAAAACGCGGGAAGTCACCACACGGTTGGCCAATGCGTAGCCGGCGCCGGTGGGAATTTGGGTGCGATCGGAGACGATCCACCATTGGCCATCCGGCGAGCGGGCGAGGTCCGCGGCGTAGAAATGCAAAAAGATATCATTGACGGGCCGGACGCCGCGGCAGGGTCGCAAATAACCGGGTTGGGCAAAAACCAATGCAGGAGGGAGCGAGCGGGAGCGGATCAATTCCTGCGCGCCGTAGCAATCGGCCAGAATTTTATTAATGAGCGTGGCGCGCTGAATGAGCGCCGTTTCCAGCAGTCGCCATTCCTGGGGGGAGATCACCAGTGGGATGGGGTCTAATTGCCACGGTTTTTCCCCGGCGTAATTGCCGGCGTCATCGTAGGAGTTATAAGTGGCGGCCTGCTCATGAAGAAGGCGCCGGGCGGATTCCCAGCGGTGCTTGAGTTCCGAGGCGTCGAGGTGCTCGACGGCGTTGAAAAACCGGCGGTAGTGCGGATGCAATGCAGACGCGCCGTCAAGCGCCTCGTCGAAAGCGCGTTCGCCTCGGGAGTAGCCCTCGAGCGATTTTGGTTGGAGCGGCGGCTCCGGCGCGGTTTTCAAACTCATCTCTCCACGAAGTTGTAACGCAGTTAGTGACGGGCTTCAACGTTTTCATGTTTTAATCTGGAACGGCTGTCCTATAATGCTCGCGGTTACCCGAGTGGTTAAATCCAGCGTATGCCTATTGAAACATTGAGTTGTCCGATGTGCGGGGCGGCGGTGACGAGCGACGCGACGCATTGCGAACATTGTGGGGCGCGGTTGGCGACGGTGGCTTGCCCGAAATGTTTTGGGATGATGTTCATCGGGCAGAAATTTTGCCCCCATTGCGGCGCGCAGGCGGACCGGCAGGATTCCGGAGCGGGGGCCAAGCCTGAACCGTGCCCGCGCTGCAAGACGTCGTTGGATGCAGTGGTGATTGGCGGCAGCAACCTGCGCGAGTGCCCGCATTGCGAAGGAATTTGGACGGATACGGAAACGTTGCGAAAAATTTGCGTGGACCAGGAGCAACAAGCGGCCGTGCTGGGAATGGCCACTCATTTGCCGGCGAACGACAGCGGGGAGCAGGCGACGGAAATTCGCTATTTGCCCTGCCCGGTTTGCGGGGAATTGATGAACCGGGTTAATTTTGCCAATTGCTCCAATGTCGTCGTCAATGTCTGCCGCAGTCACGGCACTTGGTTCGATCGTGATGAGCTTCGGCGGATCGTCGAATTCATCCGTGACGGCGGATTGGAAAAAGAGCGGAACAGGGAACTGGAGGAATTGGGAGAGAAACGGCGCACGGCTTCGGCGATCCAGGTTCCAATTGATCTGAAATGTTCAGCAATGTTCGACAATGACGTGTGGCATGGCGCTCTGTCGGCGGCGGCCCGCGCGGTGATGGACATTTTAATTCGGTGAGGCGAATGCGATTCACAGCGTGTTTTGCGGCGGTGTTGTTGCTGGCGCCGAATGTGTGGGCCGGAAAGAAGATCGTCTTTTTGGCTGGGGAGGAGGAGTATCGCTCGGAGGAAGGTTTGCCGATGCTCGCCAAAATCCTTGTCCACCAGGGATTTGACTGCCGGGTGCTGTTTACGGTTAATCCTGCCACGGGGGACGTTGATCCGGATTGCCAGACCAACTTGCCGGGAATTGGGGCGCTGGATACGGCGGATCTTTGCGTGATGCAGTTGCGGTTTCGCGAATTGCCGGACGCGCAGATGAAGCATTTTGTTGACTATCTCAATTCGGGCAAGCCGATCATCGCGCTACGGACGAGCACACACGCATTTGCCTATCAACGGAATACGAACAGCCCTTACGCGAAGTACGATTGGAGAAGCCAGGTTTGGCCGGGCGGATTTGGGCGGCAAGTGTTGGGGGAAACGTGGGTGAGCCATCATGGCGAGCACGGGGAGGAGAGCACCCGGGGCATTGTGAACGGCAAGATGGCGGCGGACCCGATTTTGCGCGGGATGGGGGATTTGTGGTGGCCATCGGATGTCTATACGGTGACGCATCTGCCGGCGGACGCCAGAGTGCTGGTTTGGGGACAAGTGCTCTCAGGGATGAAACCGGGGGACCCGCCTGTGGCCGGGGCGCAGAATGATCCGCTGACGCCGGTGGTTTGGGTCCGGGACTATAAGGGAGAGGCTGGGAAGATTACAAAAATTGTCACATGCACAGCGGGCGCGGCGGTCGATTTGCAGGACGAAGGACTGCGGCGGTTGGTCGTCAACGCGTGTTATTGGACGCTGGGGCTTGATGTGCCAGACAAGGCGGACGTGGCTTACGTCGGGGATTATAGGCCGTCTTTTTTTGGGTTTGGCGGAGGGAAGAAAGGGGTGAAACCAGAGGACTTGTATATTGGCCGATAAAGTCGTAGAACGAAGAGGTCACCGGAGCGTTGCATGAAGAAAATTATTATTTTGGTTACTGGAATCGTCATCGTCGCGCTGGCGGGGTTTGTGGTGGTGCAACAGCAAACGATCCAGGAGTTGCGGCGGGAGAATGCGGGGTTGACGCAACAAGCGGATCAGGTCGCGCCGTTGCAGGAGAAATTGGACCAGGAGACACAGGCGGCGGCGAATTCCGCGACGACGCTTTCGCAGGATCAGGTGCATGACCTGGCGAGGTTGCGCAATGAGGTCGCACGATTGCGCCAGGCGTCGAATGAATTGGCAAGGGCGCGGCAACAGATCAGCACGCTGAATCAAAGGGTGAGCACGGAAGCCGAGGCGAGGCAGGAGGCGGCGGCGAATACCCAGGCGACTGTCCAGGCGCAGGTCCACCAAATACAAAACCAAAATGCGTGCATCAATAATCTGCGGTTGATCGACTCGGCAAAGCAACAATGGGCTCTGGAGACCAGAAAGCTGAATACGGACATTCCCCAGGTCTCGGACCTGCAGCCTTACCTTGGTCGTGGGCCGAACGGGGAAATGCCGGTCTGTCCTGATGGGGGCGTGTACACGTTTGGCGCGGTCGGGGAAAAACCGACTTGCAGTAATCCAAACCACGTTTTGCCTTAGAGGCTGAATGCTGCTATAATGGGTTGGGTCCGCCCCAAAAATGGCAATGGCAATGGTATGAAAAGGAAATGGATTCTTCGGGTCGTGCTCGTCCTTGTGGTCGTGTTCATCGTGGTGGTTGTGGGGGTGGCGTTTTCGCTGGGCGCAATCGTCAAGAAAGGGATCGAAAGGGTCGGGCCAAACGCCACACAGGTAGCTGTGCAGCTCAAAGCGGCGGGGGTCTGGCTCGTGGGGTGCCGGGTTGAATTGACGGGTCTTGTGCTGGGCAATCCGCCGGGCTACAAGCTGCCGACTTCCATTGAGATTGGGAATGTGAGCGTTCGTGTCCGGGCGCGGAGCGTCTTCTCGGACAAGCTGATCGTGGAAAGCATCAAGTTAAAGGACCCGGTCATCACGTTGGAAGGGGGATTGAAGGTCAACAATCTAACGAAGATCGAAAAGAACCTGGACGATTACGTCGGCAGTTCCTCGACTGGCCCGAATTCGGCGGCCCCGACCAACGCTCCGGCGCAATCGGAGCGCAAACTCCAGGTCAACGATTTGGTGATCAGCGGGGGGAAGCTTCAAGTCAACACGAAGCTATCCGGCGGGCGAACTTTGACGCTGGACATTCCCGAAATCCACCTGACGGATCTTGGAACGGGACCTGATGGGATTACCGCTGTGGAAGTCGGGCAGCGGATTTTGCACGAGGTGTTGAAGACAGCCACCACAGAGATCGCCAAGAACGCGGGGCAGTTGGAGAAGGAAGGGCTGAGCGGAGCCAAGAGCGCCGCCAATAAGGTAAGCGATAAGTTAAAGGAATTGTTTCACTGAGATAGCACCTTTTTCAGGGCGCGGATGCAGCGGCGGTTTTGGGCGGGGGTGCCGATGGAGATGCGGATGAATTCGGGCATGGCGTAGCCGGCCATGGGACGGGTGATGATGCCCTCGCGTTGCAAGGCTTCGAAGACGGACTGGCCGGCGCCGACGCGAACGAGAATGAAATTGGCGGCGGTTGGAACGAATTCCAAGTGCATTTCTGACAACGCGCGTTCGAAGAATTTTCGACCTTCGAAGTTGTTCCGACGAGTTTTTTTGACGTGCGCGGTGTCGTCGAGCGCGGCGAGGCCGGCGGCCTGGGCAATCGAGTTGAGATTGAAGGGCTGGCGGATTTTTTCCAGCGCGGCAACGAAATCGGGGTGTCCGATCCCGTAACCGAGGCGCAAACCGGCGAGGCCGTATATTTTGGAAAATGTCCGCATGAGGATGAGGTTCGGCTTTTTGCCGGAACGGATGAGGGGAATTAAATCCAGCGGCTTTTCGAGAAATTCAATGTAAGCCTCGTCCATCACGAGGACGACGCTGGGCGGGGTTTCGTCCACCAATTGGCGGACTTCTTCGGGTGAGGCGAGGGTGCCGGTGGGGTTATTGGGATTGGCCACGAAAAGGACTTTTGTATTGACGGTGACTGCCTTGCGCATGGCGGGCAAATCGTGTCCGTAATTCTTGGCGGGGACGGTGATGACCCGCGCGCCGAGAAGTTTTGCCACGATGGGATAAATGGCGAAGCAATACTGGGAAACCACGACGTCCACGCCCGGCCCCATGAGGGCGTGGCCGAGGAATTCGATGATGTCGTTGGAGCCGTTTCCCAAAATCAAATTGGCGGGCTGGACTTTGAGTTTTGAGGCCAGCTTGCGTTTGAAATAGAAAGCATTGCCATCGGGGTAGAAATGCGTTTGGGCAACGGCCTTGCGCATGGCGGCGACGGCGGCGGGAGAGGGGCCGAGGGGGTTTTCGTTGGAGGCCAGTTTGATGACCCGGCGTGGTGGCAGGCGCAGTTCGCGGGCCACTTCTTCGATGGGACGGCCAGGTTGGTAAACCGGCAGGTGCTCGAGGGCGGGGTTTAGCGAGAACGGAAGATTCACAATGCCTTCAGGATCTTATTGACATCGACATGTTCGGCGATGAGGTCGCGAATGACGGAGATTTTTTCGGTGTCCGCAGCGCGCGTCTTGATGTTGAGATTGTGGACGCGTGACGCCACTTCGTAACAATCCAGATCGGAAAGCAGGACGGGAAACGGAAGTTTCTCGATGAGGCGCAAAACGCCGTTGGTGGGGGTCAATTTTTCCGTCAGAATAATGCCGGAAAGTTTTCGGCCGGATTCCGCCGCGGCTTCGATGATGTCCTCGCGGTCGCCGGGGGTGATCACCAGGCCGCCGACGTTGAAATAGCTCAAGGCGCTCCGGGCGCCCATGGCGCCAATGACGACGCTGTCCACGAATTTGCTTTCGCGCTCGCAGTTGTTCAGGGCGCGGGCTTCCAAATCCTCCTGGATGGCAGCGATGGTGGGGCTGGATAAAATGCGGCGATGGGGGAGGACGCCGAGAAGGTCGAGGCCCTTGCGTTTGAAGCCGCGCCGGGCGAATTCGGTAATGTAATCGAGTTTATCCGACGTCACTTTATTGAGGATGACGCCGATGACTTCGACGCCTTCGCGTTCGAAGACGGCCTGGTTGAGGTAAACCTCGTCGATGGGTTTGCCGATTCCGCCCTGGCTGACGATAATCACTTTGGCGCCGAGGATTTTCGCGACCTGGGCGTTGGAAAGATCGAAGACGGAGCCGACGCCGGCATGGCCTGAGCCTTCGCAGAGCACGAAATCCTTTTCCCAGGCAACGCGGTCAAAGGCCTTGACGATCTTCTTGACAAGAGCCTCGTTATTCGAGGACTGCAAATATTTGCGGGTGAAGTCCGGCTCGACGGCAATGGGGCTCATGTCGGGCAACGGGCAATTGAGGCGGAAGACCCGGTCCATCAGGACGATGTCCTCGTCGATTTTTTGCTCCTCGATTTCAACAAATCGCTGGCCGACCGGTTTAATGTAGCCGATGCGGGGATAGAACTTTTGCAGGGCGGCGACCAAGCCCAGGGAGGTGGTGGTCTTGCCTTCGTTCTGGCGCGTGGCCGCGATGAAGACGCGCGGGGTGACGGTATTGAGAGTGGGCATCATTTGAGTTCAAAATCGCGCTGTCCGGATTCTTCCGTTGGGTAAAGTTCCTTATACGAGATGGATTGCAGACCGACGATGGAAGCGACGCCGAGGACATCATGCGCGTTGGCGCCGCGGGAGACATCGGCACTGGGTCGGTCCATGCCGAGAAGGATCTGGCCGTAGGCATGGGCTTTGGCGACGTGCTGGATTAATTTGCTGGCGATGTTGCCGGCGTTGAGATCGGGAAAAATGAGGACGTTGGCCCGACCGGCCACGTGGCTTTCCGGCAGTTTGCGGGCGGCGATTTCCGGAACGAGCGCGGCATCGACCTGCAATTCGCCGTCGAAATCCGCCTCGATGCCGGCGTCGTGGGCTTTTTTCTGCGCGAGGGCGGTGGCGGCCTGGACTTTGCCGATGGAAGGATGCGTGGCGCTGCCCTTGGTGGAATAAGAGAGAAGGGCGACACGGGCGCGGACGCCAAGGAGTTGATGCGCAAGTTGGGCGGTGGACACGGCGATGTCAGCCAATTGCGGCACCGTCGGTTCCGGGATGACTCCGCAATCGCCCATGAAGAGCACCCCTTCCTGTCCGAACCGCGTGTCCTCGACTTCCATGACCATGCAACTGGAAGCGGTGGTGGCTTCCGGGGCGACTTTGACAATTTGGAAAAGCGGGCGGAGGACGCTGCCGGAGCTTTGATTCGCGCCGGAAATAAAACCATCGACCTGATGCATGGCGAGCATCATGGCGCCGTAATAATTGGGATTGAGCATGGTTTCGCGGGCTTCCTTTTCTTCAATTCCCTTGTAACGGCGGAGGAGTTCGAAGCGTTTGATGAAAGCAGGCAAGTCCTCGCTTTCGACGGGATTGATGATTCGGACGCCTTCCAGCGAGACGTTGAGTTCAGCGGCGGCTTGTTTGACCTGGGTGCGGTCGCCCAGGAGAATCGGGGCGCCAAGGCGCAAGGAATAGAACTGCCGGGCGGCCTGAAGCACGCGAGGCTCGGTGCCCTCCGGGAAAACAACGCGCTTGGGGTGCCGCTGCAACTTTTCAATAATTTTGGCGATAAATCGCATGTGAATTTAAGTACACCGCGAATGGCGAAAGTGCAAAGTGCAAAGTGCCGGACCCGGGCCGGGGCGGATTCATTCTTACGGCCATGAAGCTTGATTAGCCTTGATTAACCTTGATTGACCAAGGCTCGGCGGGTCAAGATTCGATGCTTTTCGCGCACGGAAGACGCTGCAATAGAGCGATTTGCGACCCGTGGTTTGACTTGCTTTGACTTACTTTTACTGGCTTGACCGGTCGAGAGACCCCGGCAAAACTTTTAAAGAACAGGCCTTTGCGGCAATTCCTTTGGACAGCGGCGAGACCCTTTGTATTCAGACGAATTTGTGGGGTCCCATATTATGAGGGGAGGCGGCCGGTGAGAACGGGGCGGATTTCCGGGTGCGATGAGGACTTTTGGGCAATGCTGTTGAGAAATTCGATTTTGACGCCGTC
>DATAXU010000161.1:0-13006 GCA_036272955.1 Verrucomicrobiia bacterium | reverse complement strand
ATCGAGCACGCGGTTTTGCACCTGCTTTACGCGCGTTTTTGGCACAAGGTCTTGTTCGACCTGGGATATGTCTCCACAGCGGAACCTTTCTACAAACTTGTCAACCAGGGTTTGATCCTCGGTGAGGATGGACAGAAAATGTCGAAGTCGCGGGGCAATGTCGTCAATCCGGATGATATTCTGGGGGAGTATGGCGCGGACGCTTTCCGGCTTTACGAAATGTTCATGGGCCCGCTGGAAATGGTCAAACCGTGGAACACCAAAGGGGTGGAAGGGGTGTACCGCTTTTTGGGTCGCGTTTGGAGGCTCTTCGTCGATGAAGAGAGCGAAACGGAATTTGAGCAGGCGCAAACTGCTTCGGGCGGGGACGATGCCGAAGCTCTGGGAGGCATCCGGTTAGGCGCGTCGGTTCGGGAAACATCTCCCACTGCCGCGCAACTGAAGGTCCTTCATACGTGCATCAAGAAAGTCACGGATGACCTGGAAGGTTTTCGTTTTAACACGGCCATTTCCGCGCTGATGATATTTGTCAACGAGGCGATCGGTTGGGAAATCAAGCCGGCCGCCATATTGCGGGACTTTTTGATTTTGCTTCAGCCCTTTGCGCCGCATCTGGCGGAGGAACTCCACGCCAAATTGCGCAGCCCGCACGCAGCGGAGGGCACAATCGCTTACGAATCGTGGCCAAAGTACGACCCGGCACTGCTGGTTGAGGACACCCTCGAAATGCCGGTGCAGATCAACGGCAAATTGCGCGACAAAATAGTGGTGGCGGCGAAAGCGACGGCGGCAGAAATTGAATCCGCGGCGCGGGGCGCAGAGAAAATCGGGCCGCTCATTGAGGGTAAAACGGTGAAAAAAGTGATTGTCGTGCCTGGGCGGCTTGTCAATATTGTGGTTTGATTTTCGCCTTTTGGCCCCGGAGAATAGTGATATATTGAAGTATCTTACAAAACAGGAACAAATTGTGCTTTGTCTCATACTTGTCTTGTTATTGATGGGCTGGGCAGTAAAGGCTTATAGAACGGCCCATTTGCCGGCGCCGGCCGCGATCCGGCTCGCACCCTGATATGCAACCAGTCAGTTTCGAAGAAGTGATAAAGAAGATAGTGGCCTCGGACGCCCGCTATCCGAAGGAAGCCTATCTCTTTGTGCAGGAAGCTTTGACGCATACTCAACGCGCCCTGGGACGGCACAAATCCGAGGATAAACACGTTGGGGGCAAAGAATTGCTGGCGGGCATCCGGGAATATGCGATTAAGAGTTTTGGACCGATGGTCCCCACAGTCCTCGCGGAGTGGGGTATTCATAATTGCGGGGACTTTGGCGAAATTGTCTTCAACATGATCGCGCATAACCTCGCCACAAAGACCAGCAGCGATAGCCGCGAAGATTTCCGCGGCGGATATGATTTCGACGAAGCTTTTTGCAAACCGTTCCGTCCCTCGAAGCGGTCGCCCTCGGCGCCCAAACCAGACGAAGCCGCCGCCGGGTTGAAACCGGACTGACGTCTGTTTCGGAAATCGAAAAACGCGGTGGCGAGTGAACGCAACTGCCGTTAAATTCGACTGGCAATGAAACCGAAATCAATCCGACTTTTTATCAAACCGTGGTGCGGATGGTGCCACGAAGCCGAAGCCTGGCTTGAAGAACGTGGCATCGCGCATGAAACCCTCGACGTTACCGCCGAACCGGCCGCCCGCACGGAAATGCGGGAATTGTCCGGCCAGAGCCTCGCGCCGGTGATCGATGTGGATGGGGAGATTCTGGCTGACTTCGATACCGATCAACTGGCAATCTTCTGGAAGAAGTTTGAATGAGCGTCGAATTGAAAAATGCCGATCCCGCCGCGCCGCGCCGCCGCCTGCCAGAATGGCTGCGCACGCGATTGCCGACGTCGCAAAGTTTTGGGCGTACGCGCGCGTTGCTGGACGAGTTGAAACTGCACACCGTCTGCGAGAGCGCCAAATGCCCGAATCATTGGGAATGCTGGAGCAAGGGCACGGCGACTTTCATGATCGCCGGAGATCGTTGCACGCGCGCTTGCGGTTTTTGCGCCGTGACGACCGCCAAACCGCTGGCGCTCGAATCCGACGAACCATCGCGCGTCGCCGAAGCGACCCGGCGTATGAACCTCAAACATGTCGTGATCACCGCGGTGGCGCGCGACGACCTGGCTGATGGCGGAGCGGAGCATTTCCGGCAAACCATCGAACGCGTCCGGGAACTGAATCCGGGCAT
This sequence comes from Verrucomicrobiia bacterium, assembly GCA_036272955.1. Lineage (GTDB taxonomy): Bacteria > Verrucomicrobiota > Verrucomicrobiia > Limisphaerales > Palsa-1400 > DATAUD01. Next base: position 10,765 of record DATAXU010000161.1, on the reverse strand, counting down.
TGTCATCGAGGTTCTTGTGCCCGATTTTTTGGATCGCGAGGAATCCATTCGCTCGGTGCTGCGGGCCAATCCGCACATTTACAATCACAACATCGAGACGGTGCGGCGCCTGACGCCTTCTGTGCGGCATCGCGCCACTTATGACAGGTCGCTCACCGTTCTGCGCAGAGTCAAAGAATGGCGCGGCGATTCCGTTCATACCAAATCCGGCGTGATGCTGGGGCTGGGCGAAACGGAGGCCGAATTGCTGGAGGCGATGGAAGATTTGCGGGGGGCGCGATGCGATATTCTGACCCTCGGCCAGTATTTGCAACCCACGTTACGCCATCTTCCGGTGGTGAAGTTTATTGCGCCGGAGACGTTCGCGCGTTACAAGGGATTGGCGGAGACAATGGGATTTGTCCATGTCGCCAGCGGCCCGATGGTGCGCAGTTCGTACCACGCGGATGAATTCACGCCGCCGGTTTTTTAAGTCCAATGTCTTTTTCGTAGGCGCCCAAGGCCTTTGAAGCCGTGAGGACGCTGGAATTCAATTCCAGGCGCAAACCGGCCAGACGCCGGGCCGCGACTTCCGCATGGCTGCTCTTCGGAAATTTTTGGATGATTCGCTGCAACGCTTTCCTGGCGTTTTCCTCGTCATGGGCGACCTGGATGTGCAGAGTTGCCAATAAATTAAGCCAGCGCGCCACGTGTTTTGGAGTTTCACCGGGAAGGGAGATGAGTTGATCGAGTTGGTCCGCCGCCAAATCGACACGTTGAAACTGTTCGGCGTAAAGCACGGCCAATTTTTCCCGCGTGTCGGTATCGGTTGGATATTTTTCAAGCTGACTGACGTATTGCGCCGCGATGTCCTGCGGGTCGGCCGGCGCCGCCTCTATGTGGGGAGTTTTGCCGAGGCCGACATCACGTTCGCGCTGGCGCACTTCAAACCTGGCGTTTTCACGAAAGTCACGAGTGGCGGTGACGTCGCCGAGGCGGGCGATCCGTTGTTCAGCGGCGTGAGAAAATTGGGAATCGGGAAATGTCGATGCAATGCGCTCGAGCGCCGCGCGGGCCGCGTCGGCGTCGCGGCCAAATTGCAATTGCCAGTCTGCCAGCGTATGCAGGGCGGTGGCCGTTTCCTGCGGAGTCAATTCCGGCTGGTCGAGCAGTTCGCTGATTGTCGCTTCCGCCGCCGGCAAATCGTGCAAATCTTCGGCCTGAATAGTTGCCAGCAACATCATGCCGGCGACGTCGCCGGGGAATTTCTCCAGTTGTTTGCGGATTTCGTCGATTGCCTCGTTGGGAAGACTTTTCATGCGTTTGGCGGTGGCGATGAAATAAAAAGGCTTCGCATCCGGTTCGTCATGTCCCCCGGTGAAGACGTTGGTGAGGGGGGTGAAAATGATGTCTGCGACGTTGGGGGTCCACATCAGACCGGCAATGACAGCGGGAAGGATCATAAACAGGAGCAGGCGCGGTTCGCGCAACCAAATGATCAAAGCTCCGAGCAGAAAAAGAACGACTGTAACGGCCCATTTAATGACTAACATCCGCCTGTCATCACTGTGCGCAAACGTGCGATAGGCGAAACCGGCGACTGCGGCCAGGACCAGGATTGTGCAAATTGAGTCGAATAGGTGGCCCCACATAAGCGAATGGTTAGTCGTTTATATCAAACTTCCATTCGGTTCGCAAATCCCTCTTATAATCGCGGATTTTCATCTTCTCCAACCGCCAATGTCCATTGACCTTCTTAAAACTGCCGCCCTGCAAGGAAAATTCCTTGGCCAAACCGCCGTTTGCATCATAGGCCCTGGCGATTAATGGGCCGCCAGTTTCCTGGTCAATATAAGACAGGACACGGACGATTCCGTGTCGCGCCAAATTGCTGCTCTCCAGGACATAGCAGGCCCGGCTGAGCCGCGTTTGACTTGGCAATTGCCGCTGTTGAGGCCAATGGAGAAATTCCAAGCCAAGGTCCGCCAGCGAAAATGCCGAGCCGGCGAACGGGATATCGGAGTCAGCGGCGGAGATGGGTGAAAGCTTGGGCAACGGAGCACCGAGGGCGGCGCGCGCTAAAAGATACTCATTCGGCCCGGTAGCGCTGTGAATTATCACCAGCCGTTCGGCGCCGGTCGTTGTCGTCGCGGAGGTCGTGTATTCAGTTTCCCAGGTGGAGCCTTTCAGTATGACGCGACAATCCACAGGGACTTGCGACACTTCCTTTCCGTGAGTGGTGATCAACGTCCCCTGAACGTCAGAGTTTCCGTCCGGCTCGGCGGAGCGAATTCGTTCGGCCAGTTCTTCACCTGGAGAATTTGTATCTGCGGCACTTGCGAGCGTGGCGCCGCAAACCAAACCGACAACCAAAACCGCGGCGAGTTTTGGTCGTAATCCGTTCATACGAGAAGCGCCAAAAAACGGTCAGGCGGGTGTCAACGCCAGCGGGATCATCTGCGAAATCTTTTCCACGAAATGGACCTTTAATTTGCGCCGCACTTCCACCGGCACTTCCAGCCAATCGTTACGATTTTGGTCCGGCAAAATGATATGCTTGAGACCGGAGCGCGCCGCCGCCAGCACCTTTTCCTTGATTCCGCCGACCCTGAGAACTCTGCCGCGCAAACTGATTTCTCCCGTCATCGCGACATCCGAACGGATTTTGCGTTTTGTCAGCAGAGATACCAACGCCGCGACAATTGTCAGGCCGGCGCTTGGACCATCCTTTGGCGTGGCGCCCGCCGGGACGTGGATGTGAATGTCGCGCTTGTCGTAATCGCTCATATCGATTTTCAGCGACTCGGCGCGATTGCGCAGGAAACTTAACGCGGTTTGTGCGCTTTCCTTCATGACTTCACCCAGTGAGCCGGTAAGAATCAGGCCGCCTTTGCCCGGCATCCTGGTCGCTTCAACGAACAGAATTTCCCCACCGACGGGGGTCCACGCAAGGCCGATGGCGATGCCGTGTTCGAGGATGCGCTCGGCGGCTTCCGGCGTCACGGGCGGCGGCCCCAGGTAATGGTGCAACATGCCGGGAGTAATCGTCAGCGGTTTCTGGTGATTGCTTCGTCCGACAATCTTGCGAGCCGCCTTGCGGGTCAGTGCCGCAATTTCCCGATCCAACTGGCGCACGCCAGCTTCACGCGTGTATTCCTCAATGACTCCGCGCAAGGTCGCATCGGGAAAGCGAACCAGTTTTTTTTTCAAACCGTGCTCCTCCAATTGGCGCGGCACCAGGTAACGCCGGGCGATCTGAACTTTCTCCGCCGCCGTGTAACTCGGCAGTTCGATGACCTCAAGGCGGTCCCGCAACGCGGGATGCACCGGGTCGAGCCAGTTCGCGGTGGTCAAAAACAGGACCCGCGAGAGGTCGTATGGGACGTCCAGATAATGGTCCACGAAAGAGTTGTTTTGCGTCGGATCCAAAACTTCCAGCAGGGCCGCGGCCGGATCGCCGCGAAAATCAGAGCCTACCTTGTCCAATTCATCGAGCAGGATGACAGGGTTGCTGGATTCGACGCGACGCAACGTTTGGATAATCCGTCCGGGAAGGGCGCCAACATACGTGCGGCGATGGCCGCGAATTTCCGCCTCGTCGCGCATGCCGCCGAGGGAAATGCGCGCAAACTTGCGTCCCAGCGCCTCGGCGACGCTCTTGCCGAGGGAGGTCTTTCCAACGCCGGGCGGACCCACCAGACAGAGAATCGGGCCTTTGAGCTGCTGCTTGAGTTTGATGACCGCAAGAAACTCCAGCAGCCGGTCTTTGACTTTGTGCAAACCGAAATGCTGCTCATCGAGCAAACGGCCGGCGTCCGCAAGGTCCAGTTTGTCCTCCGTAAATTTGGTCCAGGGCAGGTTGATCAGCCAATCCAGGTAATTCCGCGTCATCGTGTATTCGGCGACGGCGGCGGGCATCTGCTGGAGGCGGTCGAGTTCTTTCAGCGCGACCTTTTTAGGCTCCTCGGGCAAATTATTCTGGTCGATCTGTTCGCGCAATTCCTTGGCTTCAGCCGCCCCCGGCTCGACTTCGCCCAACTCGCGCTGGATGGCGCGGATTTGTTCGCGAAGGAAAAAATCGCGCTGGTTTTTGGACATCGAGGTGACGACCTCGTTCTGGATTTTCGAGCCGAGGCGCAGCACTTCAAGTTCGCGGCTCAATAATGGCAGCAGACGGGTAAGGCGGTCCTTCACCGAGGGCATTTCGAGGAGATGCTGGCGCTCCTCCAGGCTGAGATTCAAATTGGCGGCGATTAAATCCGAGAGCTTCCCGGCATCTTCAGTGTTTAGCGCCGCGACTTTCACCTGGTCCGCCAACGCAGGCGAGAGTTTGATGATCTCCTGGAATTCGCGCTCCGCATTTCGCGTCAGCGCAGTCAATTCGAGGGAATCGTCCGCCGCGTCCTTGAACTTCTCGGTGCGGGCGATGAGATAGGGGGTTTGCGAAGTGTATTCGATGACACGAAAACGGCGCAAGCCCTCCACGAGCACGCGCACGGTGCCGTCAGGAAACTTGAGCATCTTGAGAACACGCCCGGCGCAGCCATGGGAATGGAGTTCCTCCGGCGTGGGGTTTTCGGTTTCCGAATTCCGCTGCAATACAAGGCCCAGAAAGCGGTCGCCGGCGACCACGTCGTCAATCAAACGAATGCTTTGCGGTGTTTCCACCAGCAAAGGGGTCACTGTTCCGGGAAAGATAACAATGTCGGACAGGCCGAGAATCGGAAGGGACTCCGGGAGTGACTTGGACCACGCCTTGGCGCCAGCAGCGTCAGGGGTTCCACCAGCGCCCAGTATGCTGATGAATTCAGTTTCCGGTGTGGTCATGCCCCTGGTTTAATCATCACTGACTGTGATCGTACGGGGACTAACGGGGGTCGAGACGAAAGGGACGTCGATGCGAAGAAAACCGTTTTGATAAACGGCCTTGCCCAAGGACAAATCGCAACCCTCCGGGACGTCGATAACCCTGCCAAAAGCGCCATAATTAATCTCCATCACAAGAAATTTGCATTGAGGCGGACGGCAGCCGTCGGGCCTCTGGCCACTGATATGGAGCCTGTTGCCCTCGACTGTCAACTCCAGGTTTTCGCGCTGCATGCCTGCCAGTTCGACTTTTATAACGAGGCCGGAATCGGTGCAGTACACATCAATATTGGGAGCCCAATGGGTGTCGTGGTCTTTTGCAATGGCGATTCGGCGTTTGGAGAATTGCAAGGATGCGGAATTCATTTTTTGCATGGTATAACGGGAGAAATTATCTCATCAAGGTGGGTTCTGCAAGTTCAGTAAAGTGGGTCAGTTTTCTTTCACGAGGATTTTCGGGCGTTGTCCTTTTCGCGCGCTAAACACAATGGAACTTTTTGCGCTGTTTCCGGTCGGCGCGCCGCAACCGCAGTGGGTGTCCCGCTCGAAACTGAACGCACGCCGGCGCAGTTTCCCCCGCAGGAACAGTCCTGCCGTCGCCCCGACAATTGCGAGTGCCGTTATTTGTTGCCAATCCATAATCGTAACATAACGCGTTAGCGGCGGAGCGCAACTGGATGTTTTTTACAGGCACGGCGACGACAGGGGGGGCGCTGTCCTTTTGGGAAAGCACCTTGAAGCCCTAGTTCGCTCTATTGGATGTCCAACTGATAAGATCGCGTAAAATCGCGTAAAATCCGAAAGAACCTTATTTTTTCCCTTTGCCCTTGCCTTTGTTCTCGGTGGCCAAACGATAGGTCAACGTCTTGTTGCGGCGGACGGAGCCGGAGTATTTGCGCGCCCATTCGCGATTGGCGATGGCGTGTTTCAAACAGTGCCAGGCCGTGACCTTGGGTTCCCCACATATGACGCAACGGCCTTCCTTGGCCCGGCGAAGCTGCCATTTCTGCTGGCGGGAGATGGGCATCTCTGTAAATTCGTCAACAATTTTTTTGCGGGTATAAGTGCTGGTGCTTTTCTTTTGTCCTTTTTTCATATTCAGTAGGTCAACAGGAATTACATAGACAGCGGCAAAAGGAAAGGAAAAAACGCGCTGTCGCAAATAATTTTTTTGACCATGCAAACGCTCAAAAAGCCTTGTCGTGGCGTTTACATGCCGTTTGAATGAATTCCGCGTGAAATTCCCTGGTTTTAGCCTGGTGCTGGCGGGGGGGCTGTTGCTGCCGTCGATGACCGGGGCGGTGCCGGAAAACCTGTATAATCCACAGTTGGAAGACCGGGAGTCGCAATTTTACGCCATCGAGACGGTTCCCGTGCCGACCAACGTTGTCCTGGAAGCCGGGGGGATGTCTTTTGGCGCGGATGGCACGCTGGTGATTTGCACGCGGCGCGGGGAGGTGTGGTCGATGCGCGGCAACCAGTGGAAACGTTTCGCCTCCGGCCTGGACGAGCCGCTGGGGTTGCTGTTGGTCAACTCGAACGAAATGATTGTGGCCCAACGCTCGGAGTTGACCCGGCTCATTGATACCAACGGCGATGGCGTGGCCGACCGATTCGAGACAATCGCGGACAGTTGGAATTACACGGGGCATCAATACGAGTTTACTTTTGGCCCGGTCCGCGATCACGAAGGGAACTTGTTTTGTGCGCTGACGTGCTGGTTTTTTCCGACCAAGTATTACGAAACGCCACCTTACATCGGCTGGGAATTGGAACCGCCGGCAGGCTACACGCCGAACACCCATCCCAGGTGGCGCGGTTGGTGTTTTGAGATTACGCCAGAGGGCAAGTTCGTTCCGTGGGCTTCGGGTTTCCGTTCGCCCAATGGGCTGGTGATGTCGCCGGAGGGTGATTTGCTGATTATGGAGAACCAGGGGGAATACATTGGGTCGGACCAATTGTATCACGTTCACCGGGGAGATTTCATCGGGCAACCGGCCTCGATGTTCTGGGGGCCGGGCGCGGTGACTGACCCCTTCGCAATACCGCTGGAACAACTTGATGCGCGCCGGAGCCAGCCCATCCTCATTTTTCCGTACGACTTGATGGGGCGGTCGGCGTCCCAGCCCGTTTTCGACTTGACGGGAGGAAAATTCGGGCCGTTTGCGGGCCAGATGCTTGTGGGCGACGTGAGCCAATCGCGCATCATGCGCGCGACGTTGCAAAAGGTGGACGGGGAATACCAGGGAGCGTGCTATCCGTTTCGGCGGGGGTTCGCGTCGGGATGCAATCGCGCTGTATTTGCGCAGGACGGCAGTTTGTGGGTAGGGGAGACGGCACGCGGTTGGGGTTCGGTGGGAGGGACGCCATGGGCGCTGCAACGGCTGGTGTGGAAGGGGAACGTTCCGTTTGAACTTGAAAAGATGGAACTGACTCCGTCTGGTTTCGACTTGACGTTTACGCAGCCTGTCGATGCGGGCGCGGCGGCCGCGCCGGGGGCATATTCGTTGAAGCATTATTACTACAAGTATGACAAGGTTTATTTCGCGCCGATCGAGGGAATGGGAGATGACGAAGTTTCCGGGGTGAAAATTTCCGCGGACGCCAGGATTGTGTCGATTCAATTGCCGGGTTTGATCACCAATCGCATCTACCAGTTGAATCTTACTGGACTAAAGTCGAAAAGCGGCGAGGAACTTCTGCATTCGTCCGCTTATTACACGTTGAACCGGTTGGTTCATTGACATCGGGCGTTCGGTCGAAATCCGCGGCGGTGCTTTTTACTCTGCCACTGCAGCCCGGTAGAAATAGCCGCCCGAGGCGGGTGGATTTGTCAACGTGACGGATTGCCGGTCGGCGCCATTGGTGACGGTTGTCAGCGGAGTCCAATTGACAAGATTCGTCGTCTGTTGAATGGCGTAGGAGGTGCCGGCGTTGCCGGAAAGTGTGAAGGTTACACTGCCCGCGGCCAATTGCGGGTTCTGAAAGGATGGGTAATTGACGAGTTTGAAGAGGCGGGCCTGATCGGCGTTTAACGAGACGGCCAGGTTTGTTCCAGTGACGGGCAGCACGCTGCCGTTCCACAGGTCCACCGCCGCGCCCACACCTGTGATGCCGACGCGGCCTAAATTGACATTGGTTGCCAGCGGGCCTGCGCCGTAGTTGAAGACTGCCAGGTACCAGGTGGCGCCCTGTTGCACGACGAAAGCCGGCGAGGCATTAGTGCCGGTGTTGCCTTCGACCGGCTCAAACGTCCGGCCCAATCGGGCGACAGCGTTGATGGCGCTGTTGGTCAGGGTGGATTGGGCGATGGTTTGGCTGGCCGCATTGGTGAAACTGTCGCCATCAAGAAAAATTCCGGTGATCGCGCCGCAGATCAGGCGGCTTTGGTTTTCATTGGTTGTCGGTCCCTGGAAAACCATGATGTCGGGGTCGTTGAAGGCGTAGAGGCCGCCAATCCACCAGCCGTAGGAAACGGAATTGAGGGTGTAGGCGGTGTTTGAAATGTAGGAAGTGTAAGCGTCGCAAGCGATGCGCCGGGCGTGGGCGTACTGATAGGGAAAAATCGGGGCGATGGACTCGCTGATGAACATCGTGCCGCGGATCTGGTTGAAGACGTATTGCATGCCCAGGTTGAAGGCTTGGATGCCAGTGCTGATATTAGGGTTGAAATGCACTCCCTCAAGCGCGCCATGGGAGAGGAAATCCAGCTTGATGTAATCAAAACCCCAGTTGGTGAATTCATCGATATAATAATTGACGCGCTCTTGCGTGGCGGGGTGAGTCGGGTCCATGGCCAGCGCGCCGTCGTTCGTCTCGAAGCCGCCGGTGCTGTTGTGCAAAAGGGCCTGGCTGTAGGTGAAACTACTCCCCTCGACATACGAAGAGGCTGCGTGGTCCGTCGTGCCCCACCAAACAAACGGCGCCCAATACACGCCGGCCTTTTGCCCGTTTGCGTGGCAGTAATTGACAAACGCCTGAAGTTGCGCGCCGTTTAAATTATCCCAATAGGAATCCAGGTTCACATAGACGACGCCGTTGTCGTTGAAACCGTTTCCCTGCAAATTCTTTTTGATAAAAGCCGAGGCGTTGGTGGCATCCGTATAATTGATCCCGGTTTGAATCACGCCCCAGCTATTCCAGCCGAAAGGGACGCCGTTGGTCCAAGTTAATTTCGGGACCTGGAGTGTGTTTTCGTTCGCGAAGGCTTCCATGGTTGCGCGCCAATCGGGGCCGAATCCGACAAAGATCGTTGGGGAACTGATCGAGTTTCCAGTGACCGAGCCGTGCGGCATGGTGTCCCAGGTTACGTTGGCGGAAACCGCTCCGCCAAAGACATTCATCTGATTGAGTTTGTTATTGGAGCCGGACCAGTAAACCCCGCTTTTCCAGGTGTCATGCGTGACGGAGCCGACGACCAGGCCGTTGCGGGAAACATTGTCATAAAAGGCGCCCACTTCATAGCTGGTGCCGCTGCTGTTGATCGGCATGGCGTTGTAGGAAATGAAGTGGTCGTTGTCAAAGGGGACGAACAGGGCGCGGTCATCGCCGTATGAGCCGACATCCACGCCGCCCGTGCTGTCCACCACGACCGGTCCCAGCCAATTGGCGCTCAAGGACGAGCCGTCCATTTCGAGCCGGACCAAAAAGCTGTTGGACTGGTCGAGGGTGAAATATTGTTTCATGGTTGGGTGGCCATTGCCGGTGGCCGTGACCATGACTTGGTTCGAGTTTACGGCGGCCCAACTCCAGGAAGTGTAATTGGTGCCTTTGACGTATCCGGTGCTCAGGCCCGCGCCGCTGTAAAACGAGGAGATAATCCTGGCATTTTGCCAGTAGAAAGCCGCCTGGCCGCTGGTCAAGTCATAGTCCACGGTCACGTTAACGTTGGACATGACCAGCACAGAGCCGGTCTGTTGAAATTGGGGCGCCGCCGCAGCTACCGACGCGAAACACAGCACCCAGAGCCTCCTCATCATCGCATCCAGTATAAGCCGCCTGTGGCGCGGCGCAAATCAGCAATTCCGTCGGGTGAAAAAACTAATAACGCCAGACGATGCCAAAATGGGGATTGTAATCAAACGCGCCGGATTGCAGGCCGAATCCCAGCGCGGCAAATAATTGCAGGTCGCGAGTGAGTTGGTAGATCGCGCCGAAGCCGGTGTAACCATACCAACTCTCCGCCGGGTTGCTTGTTACCGTCGTATCCAAATACCAATAGGCATCCACTTTGGATATGGACTTGTGGATGCTCATGGAATTGTAGAATTCGCCATAGTCGGTGCGGGAGGAGTCGTCGGCTATGGAAAATTGAGTTTCGACTTTTAAATATATTCCCCGCGGCAATTGCCATCCGAATGGTATTCCCACGCCTCCCAAAATATTGCCATTTCTCGGCGGAACGGAAAGGAACGGATGGATGGCGAGGGAGGTCGGGCCACCGTCGTTGCCCCAAAGATTTATTTTTGGGCCGAGACCAATGCTCCCGAATCCGCTGGAGCGCTCCGTGATGTTGAAGGATTCAGAATAATAGGGAAGGGTGAAAGCACCGTTATCATTGTAGGAGCGGGTTGTGTAGCTTGGGTTGACTTCGAAATCGACATTGTTCAACAGGCCGACGCGGAACCGCGGCGCCCAGGAATATTGTTCGATCGAATAACGATAGGATACGCCCGGATAATAAACATGAGTGGAATATTCGTAATAGTTAATGAGACTTCCTTCAATCTGGACGTGGCCGGCGTCCAACGTGTGGGCATCCAATACGCCGTCGTATTGGTCGGAGTTCATGGGGCGCAGCAGATCGGCGGGGGTGGGATTGAAGAGGTTATACTGGGACTTGTCCTGGGAACCGGTGTCCGACGCAGAGGCAGCGGAGGCGACGGTTGCAAATACAACAGCAAGAGTGAGTAAGGGGATA
>DATAXU010000160.1:0-37038 GCA_036272955.1 Verrucomicrobiia bacterium | reverse complement strand
GCCGTTTCAAGTGCGGGTCGGCGTGACGGCGACGTTTTGAAATCAATTTTTGACGCAACCGCCCGCGTGGGCCAACTGTCGCGGGGTGAGAAGCCAATTCAGGGAGGCGCATTTGCCGAAGGTCAGCTTCTCAATGGATAGTTTGCAAAGGCCGGCCTTCTTTAATTCGATCGCCACTGGGACGCCTTCGCCGGCAATCAGCGTCGCAATAAGACGGGTCATGAAAGGCTCGTGGCCGACGAGCACGATGTCGTTGACCGAAGTGAAGTTTTCATTGATTTCTTCAATGATGGTTCCGGGCGCCGCTTCGGACACCAGGTTGCGTGTTTCGAAAAGCTTTTTGGCTCCGTAAACATCGGCCAGGATTTCCGCCGTGCGGAAGGCGCGCGCGTAGGGGCTTGTCAAAATCAAATCGAAGTTCAATTCCAACGCCTGCGCGCCTCGCGCAACTTCCTCCATTCTTTTCTCGCCGTCCCGGGTCAGCGGACGTTTGCCATCGGGGCGCCACTTGGGGCTGCGAGGCTCGGCTTTTCCGTGGCGGAGAAAGAAAAGGTTCATAGTTTGTGCGCTTCATGGCGAATGTCCCGCGCTTCACAAAAATAAACAACCTCCTCGGCGATATTGGTGGCGTGATCGGCCACGCGCTCGAGGCTCTTGGAAACCGTCATCAGGTTCAAACAGCGGCTGATGGTGGCCGGATTTTCCACCATGTATCCCGTCAATTCGCGGTGTAGCTGCCGGTTAATGGCATCGACTTCCTTGTCGCGCGGGACGATTGCGCGGGCCTTTTCGGGTTGCTTGGTGACAAAGGCGTCCAGCGCTTCTTTGAGCAAACCCAGCGCCAGCCCGGCCATGCGAGGGATGTCGATGCGCGCCTGGAGAGCAGGCTCCTGGTTCAATTCAACCGCCCGCCGCGCGATGGTGGTTGCCTCGTCGCCGACCCGCTCCAGGTTTTGGGAAATCTTTTGCGCGACGGTAATCAGGCGAAGGTCGGACGCCAGTGGGGCCTTGGCCAGAAGGTTGATGGCCATGTCGTCGATCTCAATCTCGAACTGGTCCATGATATCGTCATTTTCCTGGACCTGCTGGGCCAGTTTGTCGTTTCGATCCGTGACGGCTTGAACGGCCTGGCTGACGGCGCTTTCGGCATAGCTCCCCATCGTCAGGAGCTTTTCCTTGAAGGCTGCCAATTCGTCGTCAAAGTACTTTTGCATAGTTTACAATACGTCCGTTTAGCCAAAGCGGCCAGTAACGTAATCCTCGGTTTGTTTGATGGATGGGTTGGTGAAAATCTTATGCGTCTGATCGAATTCGATGAGCTTCCCCAGGTAAAAAAAGGCGGTGAGATCCGAAATGCGCGAGGCCTGCTGCATATTGTGGGTGACGATCACGATGGTGAATTGCTTTTTGAGTTCGAGGATCAGCTCCTCGATCTTTGCGGTGGCGAGCGGGTCGAGCGCCGAGGCCGGTTCATCCATCAGCAACACCTCGGGTTCAATGGCGAGGGCGCGGGCGATGCAGAGCCGCTGCTGCTGGCCGCCCGAAAGGCTCAGTGCATTGGCGTGCAGGCGGTCTTTGACCTCGTCCCACAAGGCGGCCATCTGAAGCGCCCGTTCGAGGCGTTCTTGCAGCGCGGATCGTTGCTTGAATCCGTTGAGTTTCAAGCCAACGGTCACGTTCTCGGAAATGGACATCGTCGGAAATGGATTGGACTTTTGAAAAACCATTCCGACGCGACGGCGCACCATCGTGGGGTCGATTTGCCGGGAATAAAGGTCCTCGCCAAACAACGTGACGCGCCCCTCCACTCGCGCGCCGGGCACGAGGTCGTGCATCCGGTTCAGACTGCGCAGGAAAGTGGATTTCCCGCAGCCGCTCGGCCCAATGATAGCCGTCACGGCCTTGGCGCGGACTTGCATGGAAACGTCCGTAAGCACCTGGTTGGCGCCAAACCAAACGGAAAGTTTCTGGACGTCAAAAGTGGCGTGCGGAGGTTCGGGAGCGCGTTTGGCAACGCCATCGGGCAACGCGGCAGCGGCCTTGGCTTGCACGGGAGAAATCTGGCTTTCGTTAGTCATGGCGCGCCTGGTCATCGAGTCGAAGGCGGACTGCTGCCTCGGGTCAATATCCGCACCCCGACATTAATCGCAAGGGCGACAACAATCAACACCAAAGCCCCCGCCCACGCCTGGCGGTGCCAGTCGTCGTACGGAGCGATTGCGTAGTCGTAAATCTGGCGGGGCAGCGCGGCGATGGGTTCGGAAAGATTGAAGCTCCAGAACCGGTTGCCGAATGCGGTGAAAAGAAGGGGTGCGGTCTCGCCGGCGATTCGAGCACACGCCAGCAAAATGCCGGTGATGATCCCTTTGCTGCCGGTTTTGAGAACAATGTAAAGGATGCTCTTCCATTTTGGGATTCCCAACGCAAGGGCCGCCTCGCGCAAGCCGCCGGGCACCAGCGCCAGCATTTCCTCGGTGGTGCGAATGACCATGGGAATCATCATGAAACCAAGGGCCAGGCCACCCGCCCACGCGGAAAAGGTTTTCATGGGAACAACGACCAGCGCGTAAACCACAATCCCCCAGACAATCGACGGGGTTCCGTTCAAAATGTCGGCCGCGAAACGCACGCTCCAATTGAGCCGGTCCGAGCCGTATTCGGAAAGATAGACGCCTCCCAGCACGCCGACAGGCACGCCCACGAGGACGGCAAGGCCGACCAAAATGAAGCTTCCCGCAATGGCGTTGGCCATGCCGCCGCCGGTTTCGCCAACGGGCTTTGGCAAGTGCGTGAGAAAATTCCAATCGACGGAACTGGCCCCCAGGCGGATGAGATGAATGAGCACCAGGGCCAGCGGCGTGATCACAATGACGGCGCAGAGAAAACAGAGGACGGAGGCCGCCGAGCTTTTGAAGTTCCGCCATTTGAGATTGGAGCCGGTCATGCGCGCTTGCCCTCCCCCATCGCGCCGATCAACAGGCGCGCGACGATATTGGTAACCAAGGTCACCAGCAGCAAAACCAGGCCCAATTCAAACAAGGCGCTCAGGTGCATCGCCCCGGTCGCCTCGGCGAACTCATTTGCGATCGCGCTCGCCAGCGTGTAACCGGGGGCAAAAAGGGACGCGGATATGTCGGGCCGGTTTCCGATCACCATGGTGACGGCCATCGTTTCGCCCAGCGCGCGTCCCAAACCGAGCATCGCCGCCCCAAAAATCCCGCGCCTGGAAGATTTAAGCACCGCCAGGCGTGTAACTTCCCAACGAGTCGCCCCCAGCGCAAAAGCGGCCTCGCGCTGGCTGTCGGGCACGGCGCGAAAGACCTCGCGCGAAATGGAGGTGATGATCGGCACGATCATAATCGCAATGATGATCGCGGCCGAAAGGACGCTCACGCCGTAGATCGGCCCTTTGAACAGCGGCAGAAAACCGAAGAGGCTTCTCAGCAGTGGAAACGGGTGGTCCCGCAGCCAGGGAACCATCACAAAAATCCCCCACAATCCCAAAATAACACTCGGTATGGCGGCGAGCATTTCAATCAGCGAAATGGCCCCGTGCCGGATCCAGCCGGGCGCCAATTCCGTCAAATAAACCGCCGTTGCCAGGCTTAACGGAAGCGCGATGGCGAGGCCGACCAGCGAAGACACAAAGGTGCCAAAGATGAACGGCAGTGCTCCAAAGACATTGTTGACCGGGTCCCAATCCGAATGAACCAGGAAGCCAAAACCGAATTTCTGGAGCGATGGGCGGGCGCCTTTAAACAGTTCCCAGCCAACGATAAACACCAGGACAAAAACCATCATCGCCATGAGCCAGGTGAGGAATTTGAAGGCCGCGTCCCCGGTTTTGGACGGACGCGCAAGGACCACCGAAGGCTTGCTCAAGACACTTGCGGCATTCATACATTGCGGCGCTAATATTTGATTCCGTCGATTTCCGCCAAGACTCGTTTTACCAGGGCGGGCGGCAAGGGAGCGTAATTAAGGGAGGGCGCCTCTTTTTCGCCTTCTGCCATCGCCCATTTCAGGAAATTGACGATCTTTTCACCTTTTTTCTGATTCGTCTGCTGTTGATACACCAGAAGCCACGTCGCCCCCGCAATCGGGTAAGCGTCAGCGCCTGGCGGGTTCACCATCGAAAACCGAAAATCATCCGGCACCTTCGCCGTCTCAAGCGCCGCCGTCACCGCCGCAATCGAAGGAGCAATGTAATTGCCCGATGAATTTTTGATGCTGGCAAACGGCAGATTGTTTTCAATCGCATAGACCAACTCCACATAGCCGATCGCCCCCGGCATTTGTTCGATTTGACCCGTAACGCCCTCGTTGCCCTTGGCCCCGAGACCCGTCGGCCATTTGACGGCTGTGCCGCGACCGACGGCGCCGGCCCACTTGGAACTGACGCTGCTCAAATAATCGGCAAAAATATAAGTGGTGCCGCTCCCGTCGGAACGATGCACAACGATGATATCCGAATCCGGGAGCGAGACGCCGGGGTTGGCCGCCATCAGGCGCGGATCGTTCCACTTGGTTATGTTTCCGAGGAAAATGTCCGCAATTGTGTCGCCGTCCAGTTTGAGTTGCGGCTTGCCGGGCAAATTGTAAGTGACAACGTCCGCCCCCGCAACCGTTGGAATATGGAGAAGTTTTGCCGGAGCGGTCGCCAATTTTTGATCGCTCATCGGGCCGTCCGTCGCGCCGAAATCCACGGTGCCTTCGAGAATCTGGTTCTGGCCGCCGCCGGACCCGATGGACTGGTAATTGAAGCGGACTGAAGGATCGACATGGCTGTACTCATCAAACCATTTCGAATAAATCGGGTAAGGAAAAGTCGCGCCGGCCCCGTTGATAAGGAGTTGGGCGCGCAACTGCGTCGTCCCCCCCGTGAGGAAGAGCGCGGCCAGAAGGATTGTGGCTATTGGATGCCGTTTCATGTTTTAAAATCTAAGCGTCAAATCAATCTGCACCAAGTCGTATTTGTTCACCGGGTTGATCAAAGGCATATCGGCGTTGAACCCGCCAGTGCCGAGATTGTTATTAATGCGCCCGGCATGACCGTAGCGCACGGTGGCCATGATTGCGTCGCTCACGCTGTATGAGAACGCGGCGTAAATCCCTTGCAGATTGCCGCGGCCTTCAAAGAAATCCGAGTCCAAAAGATTTGGGTCCAATGCATATTGTTCGACGTGCTGCCAATAAACTCGGGTTTCCCACGTGCCCTTCCGCGGCTGTGTGCCATAAACCAGTCCGACATTGTTTCCAACGCTCAAACCGGCCTGGTAAGCTTTGTCGTTGCCGAGTTGCACTCCGCCGGGAAAAGGATTCGCGTAGAGGGTGGGATTGTGCGTGGAACTCGCCCCGTAAGCGGCTTCGGCTTCGCCGCCGGAATACGCGGCACGGGCGCGGTCGTCGCCTTCCAGGTTGACGGCAAAATCGCCGAACAATTTCGCGTCATAACGGCCCAGCTTGAAATTCAACTCGGCCGGAAAATCGAGAATAAAGAGATTGTTGATGCCTGTCTGATTGTACCCGTTGATGCCTACTGTTGAGCCGACGGGGGCCGGGATCGGGCCGCTGTTTCCCGGCACGCCGGATGAAGAACCCGAAGTCAAGCTGGCGTAGGTAAGGCCGGTCGGCATTCCCTGCCCCACAAAAGGACCGTAAAAGCCCGACGCCGCGTTGCCGTGGCCGACGTAATTGTAAACAACGGGCGCGAACTTCAAATTCATGTTGGTGGAAAGGCGATAGGTCAAGCCTGCCTGCCATGCCAGCAGCCACGGACTGCTGCCAGAGGAAGGCGTGTTGCCGACCACACCGAACGCCTGATTGCCGGTTGTCGGATTTGCGTCCTGGTAGAGGAATTGGCCCATCGTGAGGAAGAAGCCGGCATTTCCGGAGGTGTAATTGATTTTCTCGACAGCGCCTTCCGGGCAGTAATCCGAATCCCAAACCATGGGAGTCGTATAAAGCGGCTGAGGCACGCGGCCCAGAGAGAGATCGAGCCAGTTCCCTTCGCGCCATCCAAGATATGCCTGGCCGACGAACAGGCCGTAATTGTTGGCCTTGCTGAAGGGGCCCTGATAAGGAGACTGGCTGCCGCTGGCGCCGCCGAAAGTATTCCAGGGGGAACGCGGATTGGGGGAAGTCTCAAATCGAAAGCCGTAATAAAAATCATCCACCAAATCGCCTCGCACGCCGAGACGGAGGGCGTAACGGAAGCGGTTGAGGGAATCCGTATTGCCCACGCCGGGTGGCAAAAGTGTCGCACCGCCGGGGGTTGTGGCGATCTGGGCGGCGCGGTATTCGTAGCGGAGCCGGAAATCGCCAAACAACTCCATCGATTTGATGGCCTTGTTCATTTTGAACTTGAAGCCGCCGTCGGGGGTGTTGGTGGCGGTTTCACTTCTCAAGTCGTTCGCCTCCTGGCTCGTCAGGATGCCTTTTTGCACCAATTTGTCGAGCAGGGCATCAGATTGGGCGGGTGCCGAAGCTGCCAGGGCCAGGCCGGCGGTTATCATCAGCAGTTGCAGGTGTTTCATCCGCCATTTCAATATCGGGTTCATATGACAATGGAATGGAAGTTGTGTGACAATTCGGTGACAATTCGCCAGACTGCCCCGGATGGAACAGAAGCTCTTCGATCTCGCCGGGAAAGTCGCGATTGTCACCGGGACCAGCCGGGGATTGGGCCAGTACTTGGGACGTGCCCTGGCGAAGGCGGGCGCGGACCTTGTCATCACAAGCCGCAACCCGGCAACACTAAAACCGTTCCAGCAGGAAATTGAGAAGTTGGGTCGAAAGGCGCTGCCGCTGGCGTTGGATGTGCGGGATTACGAGAGCATCCAAACGATGGTGAAACAGGCGGCGGACCATTATGGCAAGATCGACATTCTGGTGAACAATGCCGGTTGCAATATTCGAAAGCCGGCGCTTGAAGTGTCCTGGGAGGATTGGAATGCGATTCTGGATACGAATTTGCGGGGCACGTTCTTTGTTTCCCAAGCGGTGGCGCGGGAGATGATTCCGAAGAAATACGGACGCATCATCAACATCGGGTCCGTAACGTGCGTGGCGGGTTACGCGGGGTTGGGACCTTACGGCGCGAGCCGTGGAGGGGTCAAGCAATTGACCATGAGCCTTGCGGACGACTGGGGCGTTCATGGAATCACGGTGAACTGTCTTGCGCCGGGTTGGTTTAAAACGGCTCAAAACGCTGTCATGTACGAGAACAAGGAATGGGTGGAGTACCTTTGCGATCGCATTCCTCTCAAACGGCCAGGGCAGCCGAGCGATTTGGACGGAGCGGTGGTGTTTCTTGCTTCGGATGCAAGCGGATATGTTACCGCACAAACGCTGCTGGTGGACGGCGGCATTTCGGGTGGCGCGACGCGGGCGCTTCCGAAGAAAAAATAAACGGTGTCAAACCGGTTTTGACAATCGATGCAGCAACTCGCGCGGCGTCCTGATTTGAATTCCAAACGGTTTTCCCAATGCCAGCAAATCATCGTCTCGCGTAACAACGAGTTTGGCTCCGGCTCCCAGCGCACAGGCTAAATAGGGATCGTCTTTGGCATCGCGGCTTCGTTGTCTGCCCAATGGAGCGGGTTCCACCAGCTCGACTTGATCATAATACCAATTCAGCACGTTTTGCGGTGAAAACATGGTTTTGAAACCGATTTCCAGAATCAATCCACGCACCTCGCACAAAATGTCGTCCGTGGCATAGCCGGTTATGCGTCGTCGAGCCATCGCCACCAAGCAATTGTGTGCCTCACCCCGCCAGCCAGCGCCGGCGAAAACGACATTAGCATCAAGTACGACGCGCACGGGTTTTTCCGGCTCGGATGCGATGTTGCGCCTTGATAATTTCAGCCATCTCTTCGTCCGAAGGATCGCCCAGCGGCGCGCCGTCAATGGCTTTTTCCAAAACGGTCACGCGGTCCGCAATTGTCTCCTGCCGACGTTTGCGGATCAAATCCCGCATGTATTCGCTCATGGAGTCAAATGCCCGCGCCTCCGAATCCGCTCGCGCGAATTCGGCCAGTTCCGGATTCAATGAGATGTTGATGGTAACCGCTTTCACTTTCGAACACTTTAATTTCGTTGGCAGGGTATGTCAAGGTTTGCCAATACCCGAACTGAGCGGCAGGCTGACTTTGAACGTGCTTCCCCGGTTCTCGGCGCTTTCGACATCCACATGGCCGCCGTGCGCGGCGCAGATCGACTTGACGATGGCCAATCCCAAGCCCGCGCCTTCCACTTCGCGCGAGTGGGCTGCGTCCACGCGGAAGAATCGCTCGAAGACATGCGGGAGCGCAACGGACGGAATGCCAATTCCGGTGTCGGTGACCTCCAAGGTCGCTTCGCCTTCGCGGGCGCGGACGCGGAGGTGGATCGAACCTCCGTTGGGAGTGTATTTGATGGCGTTGTCCAGGAGGTTGACGACCACTTGCTTGATGCGGGACTGGTCGCCCTCGACGACGACTTTGTCCTCCAGTTCGCAATCGACGGAAATTCCCTTGTCCTCGGCCAGGAGAGCCATTTGATCGGCGGTGCTGCCGGCAAGGCGGGCGAGGTCAAAACGCGCGCGCTCCTGCTGGGCTTCGCCGGCTTCGAGGCGGGAGATGGCGAAAAGGGTTTCGACGATTTTGGCGAGGCGATTGACTTCCTCCAGGGCGCTGCCGACGCGGTCACGCATTTCCGGCAGGCTGGCTTCGTCAACGATCGTTTCCAATTCGACACGCAAGGCCGTCAGCGGCGTGCGCAATTCATGGGAGGCATCGGCCAGGAAACGGCGGTTTTGATCGAAGGCTTCCCGGAGACGGACGATCATTCGATTGAGCGCCCGGGACAATTCCTCCAATTCATCGCCGGTGCGGGTCAGAGGGAGTTGCTCGTTCAGGTTGTGCAGGGTGATGCGTTCGGCGCTCTGGGTGATTTGCAGCACGGGCGCCAACGCGAGGCCGACCAGCAGGAAGCCGCCGCCCACGGCCACCAGCACCACCAACGGCACTCCGGCCAGGAGCATCACAAGCACGCGCGCCAAAACGGTTTCGATGGGTTGCATCGGACCGACGGCTTCGATGATGTACCTATGGCCGGCGGGGGTTTGGTAGGGCGTTGCCGTTTCCAGCAGGCGGGTGCCGTCGGCGAGACTCACAGGTGCGGCCGGGATTGCGTGCGTTGCGACGGGCAGCGCGGTGGCGTCGAATGTGGCGGCGCGACCGGATGCATATACTATACTGCCGTCGGCACGAGTGACGCGGATAAAACGGTCGTAATTCTCCGGGGCGTAGCGGGTCTTAATTTCATCGGCAACGTAGCGGTCTCCGGTTTGTTCGATGTGGGCGAGAAGCGAGACGGCAATCTGGTCGGAACGCCGGGTCAATGCCTGGGCGAGGCTGCGTTGGAGATAGTGCGCCAAGACCTGGTACATCAGCCCGCCGAGCAGGACGAACACGCACGTCAGCAGCCCGGCGTACCAAATAATCAGCCGAAACCGAAGCGAACGGGTGTTCATACGCCGGCCTCATCGCTGATGCAGTATCCAACGCCCCTGACGGTGCGAAGGAGTTTTTGGGGATGGTCCTCGTCGATCTTTTCGCGCAAGTGACGGACATAGACATCGACGATGTTGGTGAGGCCCTCGAAACTTTGGTCCCAGACGTGTTCGATGATCATGGTGCGGGAGAGGACGCGGCCGGCGTTGGCGGCGAGGTATTCCAGCAACGAGTACTCCTTGGAGGTGAGATCGATTTTCCTGCCGGCGCGTTTGACCTGTTGCGAAAGGCGGTCCACTTCGAGGTCGCCAACGCGCAGGACGCTGGAATGGGTTGAGACGCCGCGCCGCAGCAGCGCCTTGACCCTGACGAGCATTTCGGCAAACGCGAATGGCTTGGTCAGATAGTCGTCGGCGCCGGCTTCGAAGGTTTCGACTTTTTCGGCGGTGCTAACGCGGGCGGTGACAATGAGGACCGGGACTTCCTTTTTGGCGCGGCGGAGGCGCTTGAGAATTTCGGCGCCGCCGATGTCGGGGAGCATGAGATCGAGGATAATGAGATTGTAATCGTACACCGAAGCCATTTCCCAACCTTTGGCGCCGTCGTAAGCGACATCGACGGCGAAGCGTTCGGCGCGCAAACCGCGGACAATAATGTCCGCTACTTTCTGTTCATCCTCGACGACAAGTATCCTCATATGTGTCCCGTTTGAGCCGAATGATAATCCGACCGTTGGGCGGTGGAAAAGAGGATAAAGCGGAGGGGCGGGGCTACTTCAGCGTGAAAGTTTTTTGTTCGCCGTCGAGAGAAAGGGTGACGCGGGAACGTTCGATGTTGACGATTTCGGCGCCGTTGACTCGTTCGCCGGTGCCGAGCGTCTTGCCGTTGATGACCACCAGGGAGCGGTTGGTCCGGTAAATGATGCCCTGCACTTTGAAAGAGTCGAAACCTGTTTTTTCCAGGGATGAACCAGCCCCTGGCGCGACAGCCGGCACGGCGTTGGTGGCTGGGGCTTGATCCCCAAACAACATAGCGGGACGCTTCATGAGAACGACGGCAAGAGCGATGGCAATCACCGCGAAAACGAGCAGCCCCACCCCGGGGCGACTGTGCGACACGGCGGACTCGGACGGCCTTTCGCGCGGCAAATGGCGAGTCTGTTCGGGAGCCTCTTCGTGCGAGAGCGTTTTTCGCCAGGCGGCCACCTTGATGGGAAGTTCGAGGGCGGCGAGATACTTCACATCGAGTTTCGACGCGGGCAGGCGGTCGTCGCCGCCGATTTCGTCGTCGGCAAGGGCGGCGGCAACGTGGACGGCTGTCAATAAAGAAAATTCCTGTGTTCCGGCGAGAGTCGGGCTGTGATGCAAGGCGACGGCTTCGACTATCGGCAACGGCAGACCCCAAAGGCCGAGCAGATAGCCGCCGACCTGGTCGCTCGTCACGCCAAACTGGGCCAGTTCCTCCTCGGGCAAACGGCGCTTGTTCTCGCGGGCGGCCGCAACGACGGCACCGTATTCCTTGGACAAATTCGTCGCAAGAATGATCTGGCCGATTTTGTGCAAGAGGCCGGCGGTAAATGCGTCGCCAGCGGTGCGGGCGTTGCCGGTGTGACGGAGAGTGATTTTGCTGGCGAGGTTGCCGACGATAAAACTGCGGCGCCAGAGAGAATCCAGGGAAATGCTCGGCATTTCCCCAGAGGGCACATTGCTGAATACCTGGAGACACAAAACCAGGGACTTCAATGTGTCCAATCCCAAAATGGAAACGGCGTCCAGCGGGCTGGTCACCTTTTGGCTCAACGCGCACGCCGGGGAATTGGCCATCTGCAAAAGCCTGGCCGTCAGCGCGGGGTCGCGGGCGATGATTTCCGCGACGCTCTCGATACTGACGTTGGTGGACTCGACTTTTTTGAGGACTTCAAAGTAAGTCGCGGGCACGCCGGGCAATCTGCCGAGGCGGGGGGCGAAGGCGCGAAGTTTGTCGTTGGAAAGCCAGGAATCGAGGGCGAGGCTGCGGTGGACAATGGCGAGGATGTCCTCCGCGTGCCACGGGCAGGAAATAAATTGATGAGTCGCGCCGATGCAGTTGATCACCAGCTCCTGGTCCGAAAGGTCGCCGAGGACGAAGCGCAACGCGCGGGGATAGCGGCTTGCGGCAAGATGCAGCAACACGGCGCCGTTCATTCCCTCCATGCGCAAACTGGTGACGACGGCGTCGAAGGGGCGGGAGGCGAGCATTTCCAGGGTTTCTTCACCGCTGGCACAGAAGACATAATCCCAAGCTTCTCCAAGCTTCGCCAGTGCGTGTTTAAAAGCTTCGAGCTCCGCGCCGGAAAAACCGGCAAAACAGATATCCTTCTTCATTTGCGCAGGTCCGGACTGACGTCCAGATAGCCGACACCTCGTGTCATCTTTTCTATCGTCGGCGGACAAAAAAACTTGAGCAACGGAATTGGCCGGGGGACAATTGCGTCCTTATGCCAGTTTATCTGCCGCCGATTACCCGCAGACAATTCATCAAGGGTTCCACCGCGACCGTTGCGCTGGCGCTGTCGGAGGGGTGCGCCCTGCCCTCGCGTCAACAACACGAATGGGCGTTGCTCTCGGACATTCACATCGCCGCGGATCCCGCGCGTGTCGAGCGCCAAGTCAACATGACACAGCATTTGCAGGCGGTGACCGACGAGGTCCTTGCGTGGCCGACCCTGCCGTCGGCGGTGCTGGTCAATGGTGACCTTGCCTTCGACACCGGGGAGGACGCGGATTACTCGGCTGTGCTCGGACTGTTGCGACCGTTGCGGGAGCGCGGACTGCCGATTCATATGTCGCTGGGCAACCATGACAATCGCGGACGCTTTTGGGATACCGCGCCGTTTGAGAAAAGAACGGAGCCGCCGTTGACGCAACGGCAGGTGACGATCGTGCGGACGCCGGTGGCGAACTGGTTTGTACTTGACTCGCTGATTCGCACGAAGGAAATCCCGGGGCTTTTGGGGGATGATCAACGCGCCTGGCTTGCCCGCGCCCTGGATGCCAACGCGGACAAACCGGCGCTGGTCGCGATTCACCATCAACCGGAACCGAACGGGGGCGACAAGGGCAACGGGTTGAACGATACGCGCGAATTGCTGGCGCTCCTGCGTCCGCGCGGACACGTCAAGGCGTACTTCTTCGGGCATACTCATCGCTGGGGGGTGCGCCAGGATGAGAGCGGTTTGCATCTTATCAATTTGCCGCCGACGGCTTACGTCTTCACCCAGGGGCAGCCGAGCGGGTGGGTCCACGCGACGCTGCATCCCGAAGGGGCGCGCCTGGAATTGCGCTGCCTGGACCGGAAGCATCCGGCCCACGGGCAGATTGCGAACCTGGCGTGGCGGGCGTGATCGATGCAGGAGCCGACACATATTCTCGCGGGTGTGATCATCCAGAAATCCGCGCAGTCGGTGCTTGGCCGGCGGTGGTGGGCGATGGGTTTGATGGCTGTGCTGGCGTTTTTGTCGCATGGGCTTTTGGACCGGCTGGCGAACATGACCTATCATCCCCCGCAGGCGGATTTCCATAATACGTTTTGGGTGGTGTTCCATTCGTGCGTGTTGCTGACGACGATCTTGTTTTTGTGGATTTGGTGGCGTCCCTACAAATGGTGCATCGTGTTTGCGATGCTGCCTGACCTTGATTGGGTTTTCATTCATGGCGGGGCGACGTTTTATCGGAAGCCTTACATGCACAATTTTCTGCACATCATTTTTGACGAGATGCCGCCGTTTTCATGGCTCAAAGTCCCCAACCACCGGCACAATCCATGGGCGTGCCTTTGGGAGGTTGGTTTGATTCTGGTCATGCTGTGCATCATTCGCTTTGTGCGATTTGCGCCGGCCAAGCCGGTTGAGCCGGTTATCATCGAAGCTTGATTAGCCTTGATTGGGCTTGATTGGGCCTTGATTTCAACCGCGAAGGGCACGAAGAGCGCGAAGCTGAGGCGAAGGAAGCTTGATTATCCTTGATTAACCTTGATTGGCCGGGAAGCCGACAGTCAAGGTTTGGCGCTTTTCGGCAACTTAAGACGCTGATTTATAGTCATTTGCGGGCAGAGGTTTGACTAACTTTGACTCGGTTTGATTCCTTGGCCAGCAAGGAGCAAAGGACAGGCAACCTTGATTGGGCTGGAATAAGATTCAACTTCGATTGTCAAAGAACAATACCGCCAACGTGACATTATCCCCTATTTTAATGGGAATACAAGCTTTATTTACAAATCTGGGCTGAGGATTATCAGCGGGGTTTGGCGCGCTTGAGGAAGGCGGGGAGTTGGTTGGGGTTTTTTTGCCAGAAACGAACAAGCTGGGAGAAGACTTTCAGCGTTTCGGGCCGCAGATGATGCTCAATGGTCTCGACTTCTTCTTCCACCGTTTCAGGGCTCAGGCCAAGCAGCCTGAGCAACTCGGCCAGGGTTTGGTGACGGACCTTGACGTGGTTGGCGACGGCGCGGCCTTCAAGGGTGAGGGTGAAGCCACGATATTTTTCGTAATTGACGAAACCACGCTTTGCGAGGCGGCGAACCATGTTGGAGACGGCGGATCGGCTTAGGGAGAGGGACGCGGCGATGTCCGCCACGCGGGCATAGCCTTTCTGCTCCACCAATTCCTGGATGCGCTCCAAATGGTCTTCGGTGGATTCGGACCGGTTTCGATCAACGGATGCTTTTTTGCTTTTGCGCGGTCTTGTTCGCACGGGCCTTTGTTACCAGAGAAGCCGGGGGCTGGCCAGCTTTTCCACAATGTTTTTACTCTAAAACATTTGATTTGACTTAAAACAACATGGCGAAGTAGATAATAGGAGGACCGTGCCCATGAAAGAACCGCCCCATCATACGAACCGAGACGCAACGCCGCATTCGGGCGGGCTGTCGCTCGAAGGGATGCACGGGAGCGTGCCGGTGCCGCCGCATCAGGCGGGGTTTTGGCGGCATTGGCGGGCGTTTATCGGGCCGGCGATCCTTGTCAGCGTGGGTTATATGGACCCGGGGAATTGGGGGACGGACCTGGCGGCGGGGGCGCAATATAAATATGGACTGCTCTGGGTGGTGGGGCTGGCGAGTTTGATGGCGATTTTTATGCAGGTCATTTCTTCGCGACTGGGGGTTGTCACGGGAAAGGACCTGGCGCAGTGCTGCCGGGATTGGTACCCGAGCTGGACACGGTGGCCGAACTGGATTTGCTGCGAGGTGGCCATTGGCGCGTGTGATTTGGCGGAGGTGCTGGGGAGCGCGGTGGCACTCAATTTGTTGTTCCACATCCCGATGCTTTGGGCGGTGATCATCACGGGGCTGGATGTGCTGATCCTTTTGGCGATGGAACGATTTGGGATGAGGACGATTGAGGGGATTGTTTTGGTGCTCATTGCGACGATCGGGCTTTGCTATTATATCGAAATTTTTATTCTACCGCCAATGCACCCGGCTTTTTTGGAGATGGCGAGGGCGTTGGTCAGCCCGACGTTGCGCCAGGCGGGGATGGCTTATGTGGCCATCGGGATCATCGGGGCGACCGTGATGCCGCATAATCTTTACCTGCATTCGGCATTGGTGCAGAGCCGGAAGCTGGAGAGTGACGACGAGTCGATCGGCAAGGCGCTGTTTTTCAACGCTATCGATTCGACAGTGGCGCTGACGCTGGCGTTTTTTGTCAACGCGGCGATACTCGTGCTGGCGGCGCTGGTGTTTTTTGAAAAAACGAGCGTGACCGTGCCGGGGGGACACGTGGTGGTTTTCGGGGCTGACACCGATTGGATTCGG
Source organism: Verrucomicrobiia bacterium (assembly GCA_036272955.1). Lineage (GTDB taxonomy): Bacteria > Verrucomicrobiota > Verrucomicrobiia > Limisphaerales > Palsa-1400 > DATAUD01. Next base: position 21,748 of record DATAXU010000160.1, on the reverse strand, counting down.
ATCGCTTACCTGACGCTGGCGCCGCTATTGGGAACGGGCGCGGCGAGCCTGCTTTTTGTGGTGGCGCTGCTGGCGAGCGGACAAAGCAGCACGATCACCGGCACGCTGGCCGGACAAGTGGTGATGGAGGGGTTCATGCACTGGCGAATGAGACCGTGGTTGCGGCGGCTGGTGACGCGGATGCTGGCGATCATCCCGGCAGTGTTGATCATTGGACTGCGCGGGGACAGCAGCGTGAATGATTTGCTGACCTTGAGCCAGGTTGTGCTCGCGCTGCAATTGCCGTTTGCGATGTTTCCGCTGTTGCAGTTCACCAGTTCGCGCAAGCGGATGGGGGCGTTGCGCAATGGATGGTTTCTGATGGCCGCCGGATGGGGCAGCGCGCTGGTGATCACGGCGATGGACATTTGGGGGCTGCCCGATTCGATCAAATCGGCCTGGCATGTGATCATTGGCAGTTGATACGTTTTACATTATGAAAACCAGATTGTTGTGTGTGCTCCTGGCGGTTGCGACGGGCTTTTCCGCATGGGCGGATGGCGGAAAAATCAAAGTGCTGGTGCTGACGGGGGGACATGAATTCAAGGCGGCGCCGTTTTTTGAGATGTTTGAGGAGAATCCGGAGATTACTTTCACCGCGGACAAGCAGATTAAAGCGGCCGAAGGGTATGATCGGGCGGATTTGTACAGTTTCGACGCCGTGGTGCTTTACGATGCGCCGCGCAATATTACGGAGGAGCAGAAGGGGCGGTTTCTGGGGTTGTTCGACAAGGGGATTGGCGTGGTGGTTTTGCATCATGCTTACCTGGCGTATCCGATGTGGCCGGAGTTCGGGCGGATCGCGGGCGGCCAATATATATATGCGGAGGGGCAGTTGAAGGCGGGGCTGGCGTCGTCCACTTATAAAGGGAATGTGGATATTCCGGTGACGGTCGTGGATACGCATCATCCTGTGACGGCGGGTTTGAGCGATTTTGTGCTGCACGATGAGCTTTACTCGAACATGCACATGATCGGCGACGTGACGCCGTTGCTGAAAAACGGCGACGAACTGCTCGCGTGGACGAGGATGGAGAAGAATTCGCGGGTTGTGGGGACAATCGTCGGGCACGGTTGCTATAGCGACCCGAATTTCAGAAAATTTCTTGAGCAAAGCATTCGGTGGGTTGCCAAAGGTCATTAAAGCCGCGACTGACCGCATCGCCAATTTTTGCTCTTGCGCTTTGGCGCGCAACCTTTGATTTTTATGCGCACCAAATATTATGGCGTCAAATAAACGCATTCAGGCCGGATACACCCTGGCCCGGGAGATCTTCGCGCAATGTGGCGTTGATACGGAAAAGGCCATGGCCCGTCTCTCCAAGATTCCCATTTCGCTTCACTGCTGGCAGGGCGATGACGTCGGCGGCTTCGAGAATTCGGGGAGCGAACTGGGCGGAGGACTGGCGGTGACTGGCAATTATCCGGGCAAGGCGCGGACGCCGGAGGAATTGCGGGGCGACCTTGAAAAGACTTATTCGCTTTTGCCGGGCAAACATCGGCTGAACCTGCACGCTTTTTACGCGGAAACGGGCGGACGGCGCGTCGAACGCAATGAGTTGGCGCCGGAACATTTTCGGGGATGGATCGATTGGGCCAAGGCGCAAAAGCTGGGGCTGGATTTTAATCCGACTTACTTCTCGCATCCGAAGGCGGCGGACGGCTTTACGTTGGCGCATCCGGATAAGGCGATACGGCAATTCTGGGTTGAACATGGAATTGCGTGCCGCGCAATCGGAGCGGCAATGGGGAAGGCGCTCGGCACGAAATGCGTCACGAATACGTGGATTCCGGATGGGTTCAAAGACACGCCGGTGGACCGCAAAGGGCCGCGCGAACGATTGACGGAATCGCTGGACGCAATTTTTGCGGCGAGGATTAGTGGGCAACACAACCTGGACGCGGTCGAACCGAAACTGTTTGGGTTGGGGTCGGAGAGTTACGTCGTGGGGTCGCATGAGTTTTATTTGGGTTACGCGGTGCGGCACAATAAGCTGCTGTGTTTGGACGCGGGGCATTTTCATCCGACGGAGACGATCGCGGACAAGATTTCGGCGGTACTGTCGTCGCTGGAAGAAATTCTGTTGCACGTCTCGCGAGGAGTGCGGTGGGACAGCGACCACGTTGTGATTTTGAGCAATGACCTGGAGGCGATTGCGCAGGAATTGGTGCGGGGCGATTTTCTGGGACGCACGCACATCGGCCTGGATTATTTCGACGCGAGCATCAACCGGGTGGCGGCGTGGACGATCGGGGCGCGGAGCATGATCAAGGCGCTTTTGATGGCGCTGCTGGAGCCGATTGGAAAATTGCGGGAAGCGGAGGCGGCGGGGGATTACACCGCGAGACTTGCATTGCTGGAGGGGACGAAGACGCTGCCCTACGGGGCGGTTTGGGACGCGTATTGCGCCCAGCAGGGCGTGCCGGGAGAATCGGAGTGGCTGAGCGAAGTCAAACGTTACGAAAAAGAAGTGTTGTCAAAGCGAAAATAGAACCCCTCAAAAATTATGGGAAATCCTTTTCTCGGAGTGTTCCTGCACTGGATGGGCGGCCTGGCGTCCGGCAGTTTTTATGTGCCATTCAAGGCGGTCAAAAAATGGTCGTGGGAAACGTATTGGCTGGTGGGGGGATTTTTCTCGTGGATTATTTGCCCGTGGGTGATCGCGTATTTTGCGACCGATGATTTGATGGGGGTGCTTAAACAACAATCGGCGAGCACCCTGGGGTGGACTTATTTTTTTGGAATACTATGGGGATTGGGCGGGCTGACATTTGGGTTGACAATGCGCTACCTGGGGATGTCGCTGGGGATGGGTGTGGCGCTGGGGTATTGCGCGGCGTTTGGAACATTGGTGCCGCCCATTGCCAAGGCGCTCGACCCAAGTCTGCCGGTTGGGGCGAGCATTGTTGAAATTGCATCCACGACTTCCGGGCAGGTGACGCTGGCGGGGGTGGGCGTTTGTTTGCTGGGGATCGGAATCGCGGCGCTGGCGGGATTCACCAAGGAAAAAGAAATGCCGGAGGAGGAAAAGAAGAAGGTCATCACGGAATTCAATTTCAAAAAAGGGATCGGAGTGGCGACCTTCTCCGGAATCATGAGCGCTTGTTTCGCTTTTGCGCTGCAAGCGGGCAAACCGATCAACGCGGCGACGGAAGCGGCGGGGACGGCGAAACTTTGGACGGGGTTGCCGACTTTGGTGGTGCTGCTGGCGGGAGGGTTTACGACGAATTTCATCTGGTGCGTGCTGCTCAATCTCAAGAACCGCACGGGTTACCAATATCTGGCCTCGGAAATCCGGCCCGAACATGCGCATGAGGGCGGAAGCGGGAGCGAACGCGCGCCGGCGACGAGTGCGGCGGTGCGGGGAGGGGCGGCGAACTTGAAGGTGCCGATGCTGAACAATTATTTCTTTTCGGCGCTGGCGGGGACGACGTGGTATTTCCAGTTTTTCTTTTATACGATGGGGGCGACGCAGATGGGAAAATACGATTTCGTTTCGTGGACCCTTCATATGGGGAGCATCATTATTTTCAGCACAATCTGGGGGTGGATATTGCACGAATGGAAGGGAGCGAGCAAAAAAGCGCATGTTTTGATCGCGGTGGGAATCGCCACGCTGGTGCTTTCGACGGTGATAATCGGGTGCGGGGCGCGGCTCATTGGGAAGTGAAAGCGGGTTGATCGAAGGTCTTAGCGTGCGAGGGTTTCCCTTACTTTTTGGGTCGTTTTAACCCATTCGAGGAGTCCGATTTAAGGTTGACAATTCTGTGCGGCTCACTAGGATTGGCCTCGAATTTGATTCGGGTAGCGGTACGTTTCTTCAGCGGGGTTCCCCACCCCCACCTCCTTGGCGTCTGCTGCCCGAATCGTCTTTTTTTTCTACGCAATGACTAGACATGTGTTGAATCGCACGAAGTGTTACCTCGCCGGAAACATCGAGAACAGCAATGCGCCGCATTCGTGGCGGGACCGGGTCAAGACTGAATTGGCCGACACGGGGATCATTTTTTTTGACCCGCTCAAGAAGCCGTTCATGGACTCGGTGAACGAAGACAAGGAACATATGGTGCGCCTGTCGAAATTACGCGAGGAAAGCCGTTTCGAGGACTTGTCGAAGATCATGCGCAAAATCCGGGTTGAAGATCTGAGCCTGGTGGACCGGGCGGATTTTATAATCGCGGTGATTTCGGCGAAGACGGCGTCGTGGGGGACGGCGGAGGAGGTTTTTTGGGCCAACCGCATGAAGAAGCCGATTTACCTTGTGGTTTCGGAGGGGAGACAGGCGTGTCCGTTTTGGATCTTTGGCACTTTGCCCGCAGATGAAATCTATGGAGACGTGGGGGATATCATTGCCGATATTCGGAAGATTGATTCGGGGGAGAAGGCGATTGATTTGACACGATGGAAAATCTTTCGGGAAGAGTTTCGTTGAGGCCTGTCCTTTAGGGACGGGGTAATTCACCACGAGGGACACATAGAGCACGAAGAAGTGATCAAAACTGGCCGCGGCAAAATCCCTTGTAGTTTTTAAACAGGTTCTAAAGTCCCGCAAAGTCGCGTCCGATACCAGTGGTGAGGGGCAAAATGCCCCGAATGAGCCATGTTTTCCCATAAAGTTAACGATGAAATTGAGCTGCGGCTGATTCAGCAGCCGCATAGCGCGGAGCTGTTCAAAGTGATGGACGCCAATCGCCAGCATTTGCGGCGGTGGCATCCGTGGATCGACAACACGCGCTCGTATGCGGACGTGGACCGGCTTATCACGGGATGGCTGCAACAATTGTCCAACAATCGGGGATTTCACGCCGGCATCTGGTATGAAGGGAATCTTTGCGGCGCGATTAACCATTTGAATATTGACTGGGCTAACCGGTCCACGTGGCTGGGTTATTGGCTTGATGAATCGCACCAACGGCGGGGGATCATGACGGAGGCCTGCCGGGCGTTTGTCACGCATGCGTTTGACACGTTGAAACTCAATCGCGTCGTCATCGAGTGCGCTAGCAAGAACGTTCGCAGTCGCGGTGTTCCGGAGCGTCTTGGGTTTAGCCTCGAAGGGGTTCTTCGCGGGGTCGAATGGCTGCACGATCATTATGCAGACCACGCTATTTACGGGCTGTTAAAGGGGGAAATGACGCGGGTCGAAAAGGTGCGGATTGAGGAAGTGCCGCATTTGGCAATGGTGGCGGCGTAGTTTACTAAAGCGTGTTCAATACGTTGATTAAGTGGCGCAGGCGGCCGTAATCCTTGCGGTTGAAGCCGAAGGCGATTCGGGGCATGGTCAAGGTCGCCACTTCGTCCTGTTCTTCGGGCGTGGGATCGGTGGAGTGAATTTTTTCGCCGGTAATAATATCCTCAAAATCTTCGTTTAAGGCCTGGATTGCGGAAGGAGATGGCGCGTTCCTGAGACGAATCACCAATTGGTCGGCGACCGAGCGCATCGAATGGTAATTGCGATAGAAACGCGCGATGTGTTTGACAGCGTCTTCGGCGCTTTCCGTCAGGTAATAGAGATTGAGGTCCGGCGGGCTGATGAGTTGCGCGCGCAATAAATGTTCGCGCAAATGCTTGTCCCATGTCCGCCAATACGCAGAGCCGGGGGGGTTGATCAACACCAGCGGACGCAGGCGCGTTTTGCCGGTTTGCATCAAGGTCAGCGCTTCGTAACCCTCGTCCATCGTGCCGAATCCACCGGGAAAAAGCGCGATGGCATCGGCGTGGCGGACAAACGTGAGCTTGCGCGTGAAGAAATATTTGAAGGTGATGAGCTTCTTGTCGCCCTGCATGATGGGGTTTGTGCCTTCTTCCCACGGCAGACGGATGCTCGCGCCGAAACTGTTTTCCAATCCGGCGCCCTCATGTCCCGCGCGCATGATTCCAGGGCCGGCGCCGGTGATAATCATCCAGCCGGCGGCGGCCATCCTTCGGCCGAATTCGACGGCCTGTTGGTATTCCGGCTCCTCGAGACGAATGCGCGCGGAGCCAAAAATGGTCACTTTGCGTTTCTCATCGTAGGGTTTGAAAAGCCTGAAGGCGTAGCGTAATTCGCGGACGGCGGTGCGGATGACGCGGACATCGCCGCGATCTTCGACGTCGGTCAGGAGCTTGAGGGCGTTGAGAATGATGTCGGCAACGAGGTCCGGATTGTGACCGGATCCTTTGTAATTAATCAAGTCCTGGATGCGGCGTTGCAATTCCCGGTCGATTGGTGTTTTGAGGGGTCGTTCCATCTTCAAACGCCGATGTCCTCATTCCACAACTGTGGATTTTTAGCGATAAATTGGCGCATCATTTCGATGCATTCCGGGTTTTGGAGAACCTCGACCTTGACGCCGTTGGCGCGCAAATGTTCCTCGGCACCCATGAATGTGACGTTCTCGCCGACAATTACGCGAGGGATGGCATACAAAAGAATCGCGCCGCTGCACATCGGGCATGGCGAAAGGGTGGTGTAAATGACGCAACGGCGATAGACCGAAGCGGGCTGGCGTCCGGCATTTTCGAGGCAATTCATTTCGCCGTGGTGGATCACGCTCCCCTTTTGCACGCGCTGGTTGTGGCCGCGACCGAGGATTTTTCCGTCGCAAACGAGAACCGAGCCGATTGGAATTCCGCCGGCGGCCAAACCTTTTTTGGCTTCATCAATGGCGGCTTGCAGATAGGCGTCCATTTTGAATATAGTGGAGGAAGACGCAGTCGTTGGAAAGAAAACTTATGCCGACACTTGAACTCACAGTTGATGGGCTGAAGCTTCCCAATCCGTTTGTCATCGGATCCGGCCCGCCGGGGACCAATCTTAACGTCATTGCGAAGGCGTTCAAGGAAGGCTGGGGAGCCGTTATCGCCAAAACCGTCAGCCTGGATTCCTCCAAAGTTGTCAACGTCACGCCGCGCTACGCCAAATTGATGGCGCAGGGCGCGGGTGGGGACGAAGTTGTTGGGTGGGAGAACATCGAGTTGATCAGCGACCGGCCTTTCAAGATTTGGCTGGAGGAATTCAAGAAGTGCAAAGACATGTTTCCCAACGGCGTGCTCATTGCGTCCATCATGGAGGAATATCGCAAGGACGCGTGGATCGAGATTGTTGAACGCTGCCAGGAGGCGGGCGTGGATGGGTTCGAATGCAATTTTTCCTGCCCGCACGGATTGCCGGAACGCAAGATGGGATCGGCGATGGGACAGGACTGCGACGTGCTGGAAGAAGTTTGCGGATGGGTGATGAGCGCGGCGAAAAAGCCGGTGTGGGCTAAAATGACGCCGAATATCACGCACATCGAAGAGCCAAGCCGGGCGGCGTTGCGCGCGGGCTGCCAGGGGATCAGCGCGATCAACACGATCCGAAGCGTCATGGGAATCGATCTTGAGACGCTTCGGCCCGAACCGACCGTCGAAGGCTACAGCACTCCGGGCGGTTACTCTTCGAAGGCGGTCATGCCGATTGCGTTGCGCATGGTCATGGAAATCGCGACGATGATGGGGAAGGAATTTCCGGGGCGTTCACTGTCCGGAATCGGCGGGATTGAAAGTGGCGGCGCAGCGGCGCAATTTATACTTGTCGGGGCGGACACGGTCCAGGTTTGCACCGGCGTGATGAAACGGGGTTACGAATGCGTGAAACCGATGCAGGAGGAATTGCTGGCTTTCATGGACAAGCACCATTTCGAAAAACTCTCCGATTTCAAGGGGAAGAGCCTTCCGTATTTCACCACGCATTTGGATCTCGTGAAAAAGCAGACGGAGCGCAAGGCGGCCCAAAAAGCCGCGGCGCAAAAAAAAGTCGTTGCGGCCGACGGCGAGTGGAGCGGGGAGTCGTTTGTCCAGCAATCTGACGCGCTGTGCCGGCGCTGAGTTGACCTCATTTGAATCGAAATTCCATGGAAAAATGCCCCGTTTTTATTGGCGGCCAATGGCGGAACATCACCGGAGTCGCCACGACGCCCGTTCATAATCCTTCCACTGGCGCCGTCATCGCCGAAGTGCCGCTCTGCACGGCGGCGCACGTTGATGAAGCCGTCGAGGCGGCAGCGGCGGCCTTTCCTGGCTGGTGGGAAACGCCGGCGGTGGAACGCGCGCGGCTCATGTTCAATTTCAGAGCTTTGCTCGAACGGCATTTCGAGGAATTGATCCGGCTCAATACGCGCGAGCATGGGAAGACGCTCGCGGAATCGCGGGGCGACGTCAAACGCGGCATCGAGATGATTGAATTCGCGTGCAACATCCCTTCCCTCTTAATGGGTGAAAGTTTGGAAAACCTGGCGCGAGGAATTGATTGCGACACGATCCGGCAGCCGCTTGGGGTTTGCGTTGGAATTACGCCGTTCAATTTTCCCGCAATGGTGCCGCTTTGGATGTACCCGGTGGCGCTGGTTTGCGGAAATACTTTCGTGCTCAAGCCGAGCGAAAAAGTTCCGCTCACGGCGATTCGCATCGTGCAATTGCTGGAAGAAGCGGGATTGCCGAAAGGAGTTTTGAACATTGTTCATGGCGGGCGCGAGTGCGTCGATGCGTTGCTGACGCATCCGAAAGTCAAAGCGATTTCGTTCGTCGGCTCCACGCCGGTCGCGCGGCATATTTTTGAAGTGGGAACGCGGCACGGAAAACGCGTGCAATCCAACGGCGGCGCGAAAAATTACGTCTTCATCATGCCGGACGCGGACGTCGAGAATTCCACGCGCGGAGTGATCGAAGCGGCCTACGGTTGCGCGGGCGAACGATGCATGGCGGGGTCCACAGCGGTTGTCATTGGGGAGGCGTCGCGCCATGTTTTGCCGTCGATCATCGAGGCGACACGCGCCATCAAAGTCGGTCCGACCGATCGCGAAGACCAGCCGAACATGGGACCGGTGATTACCCGGCAGCACCGCGAGCGAGTCGAACAGTTGATTGAAACGGGCGTCAAGGAAGGCGCGAAAATCGCGGTCGATGGCCGCTCCGCCCGCGTGGCGAATGAACCGAACGGCTTTTACGTGGGCGCCACAATCCTGGACGACGTGCAAAGCGCCATGACCGTGGCGCGCGAGGAAATATTCGGACCGGTGCTGAACATTATGCGCTTTGACGATCTGGAGGCGGCCATTGAAATTGCCAACAAGTCGCCTTACGGCAACGGCGCTTCGATTTTTACCCGGTCGGGCAAGGCGGCGCGGGAATTCCGGCATCGGGTCAAGGCGGGGATGGTCGGCGTCAATATCGGCGTGCCTGCTTCGATGGCGTGGTTTCCGTTCAATGGCTGGGACGAGTCATTTTTTGGCGATTTGCACATGCAGGGCAAGGAAGGCGTGCAGTTTTTCACCCAACAAAAAGTCACCATGACCCGGTGGTTCAGCTACGGCGAAGGGGACATCTGGCATCGCTGATTTTTCATGTTCCGTGATTCGCTAAAAACCGTCAGCCGGATCGTTGTCAAGTTGGGGACGGGCGTGTTGACCGACAGCCGCAAGCAGCTGGATCCGGCCCAGATCAGCCAGCTTGTCGCACAGATCGCCGCGGTTCGCTCGCAGGGCAAGGAAGTTGTGCTTGTCAGCTCCGGCGCTGTCGGGGCCGGGATGGGAATTTTGGGGCACGAAAAAAGGCCGTCCGACCTCGCCGAATTGCAGGCGTGCGCGGCGGTTGGGCAGCCGCGGCTGATGGCGCTTTACGAGAAACTTTTTGCCGGGGCGGGCTTCTCCGTCGGGCAGGTGCTCCTGACACATCACGACCTCGAAGATCATGACCGCCATCTCAACGCGCGCAATACGCTTGTGACGTTGCTGCGCCACGGCGTGATCCCGATCATCAACGAAAATGACGCCGTCTCGTTCACGGAATTGAAATTCGGGGACAACGACCGGCTTTCCGCACTGGTGAGCTGCCTGCTGCCCGCCGACGCGTTGATTATTCTGACGACGGTGGACGGCTTCATTGAAAATTTTGGCAAGGCCAATCCGCGGACGATTCCAACGGTCGAAAATCTCGATACGACCCTCGAAAGAATGGCCGGCGGCACTGAGAGCGAAACGGCCGTCGGGGGGATGGCCTCGAAATTGCAAGCCGCCAAGATCGTGGTGCGCGCCGGGATTCCGTTGATCATTGCATCGGGAAAAAAGAAAGCCGTGCTGGCCAATATTTTGGAGGGCAAAGACGAAGGGACGATTTTTGTGGCGCAACCGACGCGGCTTCCGGGACGCAAACGGTGGATTGCGTTTTTTCATCATGCCAAGGGAGCGTTGTTCGTGGATGACGGCGCAAAAAAGGCACTGCGCGACAATGGCAAAAGCCTGCTGCCGCCCGGGGTCGCACGTTGCGAAGGGGAGTTCGCCGCCGGAGAAGTCGTGCGCATTTGCGATTTGAACGGAACTGAATTCGCGCGCGGGATTTGTGATTTCGATTCGCGGACGGTGAAAGCGCGTGAAGCGAAAGAAGTGCTGGTGCATCGCGACAACCTCGTGATCCTGTGAAACGAAAACATTCCTCCATCGACGATTTGCTCAGAGTGATGGCAAAACTTCGTTCGCCCAAGGGGTGCCCCTGGGACAAGGAGCAGGACCACATGAGCCTGCGTTTTCACGCCGTCGAGGAGGTCTATGAACTTCTGGACGCCATTGAAACCCACGACGACCAGGAGATGGTCGAAGAGCTTGGAGACTTGCTGTTGCAGGTGGTTTTTCACAGTCAACTGGGGCGGGAGCGCGGGGCGTTTGATTTCGAGCAGGTGGCGCGACATATCACGGACAAACTTGTGCGCCGGCATCCGCACGTCTTCGGCGACGTTAAAGTTCGCAATGTCGATGAAGTCTGGGTCAACTGGGAAAAAATCAAAGCCGCCGAAAAACACGGCACGCGCCATGCGCGGCCTTCGGCATTCGACGGTATTCCGAAGCATTTGCCCGCGCTGATGCGCGCGGAAAAATTGATTAAAAAAGCCCGCAAAGCCAAACTACTCCCGGTTCAGACGGCCAAAAAAACGCAGCCGGGCAAGGCCGCGCTTGGCCGTCAATTATTCGAGTTGACCCAAACGGCCCAGGCGCACGGATGGTCCGCTGAGGAACTGCTGCGGCGCGAAAGCATCCAGCGCGAGCGCGACTGGCGGCGGCGCGAAAAATAGGGAGATCCGATGCCGGGGAGTTTTCCGGGAATCAAGTCTGCGACTTGGATTTGCTGCCGCTGCTGCCGCCGCTTTTTTTGCCACCGCCACCGGTCATGAGGATCGCACCGACCAGGAAACCGACGCCGAAAAATGCGAAATACATCAGCGCGGCGGGTTGCGATTGGGTCCGTGGCAGGATGTTGGGCATGGATAACGTCACGGTCTGGCGGTTGTTCATCCCCATGATGACCAACAACGCCAGCACCGCAATTATCACCAACGATTTGAGAATCAATTTGAAATTCATAGCGCGTTGCCGCGAGAATAACGACGCGCACTTAAATGTCAATCGCCACTAAAACAGGAGACGACGGAACCACCGGGTTGATGTACAACCGGCGGCTTTCCAAGTGCCACCCGCGAGTTGAGGCCTACGGCTCGGTGGATGAACTCAACGCCGCGCTTGGCGCCGCGCGCGCGCTGGGACCGGAAAGCGAGATGGGCGGCCAATTGATCGGCGTCCAGAAAGACCTTGTTGTGCTGATGGGTGAACTGGCCACGGCGCCCGAGGATTTGCCGCGTTACCTGAAGGACGGCTTTTCAGTGGTCACACCTGAACTCACGGCAAAGCTCGATGTCATAGTCCGCGAAATTGAATCGCGAAACGTTTCTTTTCGTGGATGGGCGACACCCGGGGCCAACCCAGTCGCAGCCGCGCTGGACGTGGCGCGCGTCACCTGCCGGCGGGCGGAACGGCGGGTCTGCGCGTTGCGGGAAGCCGAACAGCTCGAAAACGGGGAAATCATCATATTTTTGAACCGTTTGTCCGACGCCCTGTGGCTCATGGCCCGGCAGGCGGAGGAAAATAGGTAACTCATTGTCTGCAATAAGGTTTGGCTAAAGTATTTGGGCGAGGGTTCCGATAATAGAAGGTATAATTGTGGACTCTCTGCGGAACAGTGAAATTGCCAGCGACCGGCTAGGAAATGTTCGCATTCTTCACCTGGAAGACTCCTCGGCGGACGCGCAATTGATTCATATTTTGATTGAGGAAGAGGGTTTGCAGGTGGACGTCACGCTGGCTCCCAATAAGCCGAAATTCGAGAGCGCATTGGCGGAACGGCGATTTGACCTCATTCTCTGCGATCACGGGGTCCCAGGCTACGACGGCTTTTCGGCGCTGCGAATGGCGCAGGAGAGCCAACCGCTGACCCCCATCATCATGCTTTCCGGAATGCTGGACGACGCGCAAGCGGTCGAAAGCCTCAAAGGGGGGGCCACGGATTACATCCTGAAGCAACGGCTGCCGCGTCTTGTTCCGGCCATCCGCCGGGCATTGAAGGAAGCCCAGGAGCGCGAGGAAAAGAAAAAACTTGAGGCGGCATTTCTCAGGGCGCAACGGATGGACAGCATTGGCGCGCTGGCGGGAGGCATCGCCCACGATTTGAACAACGCCCTGGCGCCGGTGTTGATGAGCGTCGAATTGCTGAAGAACTGCGACGACGAAAAAGTGCGGGAAAGATTTCTGGACGTCATCACCTCCAGCGCGCAACGGGCGACCGGGATGGTCAGGCAAATCCTGGGTTTTGCGCGGGGACACGGCTCAATCGGACCGGTGTCGGTGAGCAATGTTGTCCGCGAGATGGCGAAGATCCTCAGGGACACTTTTCCGAAATCGATCTCAATTTCAGTCAAGCTCGGCGCGGAGGAGCTTTGGCAAACTCAAGGCGATGCCACCGAGTTGCACCAGGTGCTTTTGAACCTGTGCGTCAACGCCCGCGACGCGATGCCCAAAGGGGGGAAGCTCATCGTATCCGCCCAAAATGCGCGGGTGGACCGGGAAGAGGCAGTGAGGTTAAAAACCGCCGCAGGCCCTTACGTGGTGCTTTCGGTGGAAGATAACGGAAGCGGAATCCCGCCGGAGGTGCTTCCGCGCGTTTTCGAACCTTTTTTCACAACGAAATTGCCGGACAAAGGAACCGGGCTGGGGTTGTCCACAGTGGCTGGGATTGTGAGGCATTACGGCGGTTGCATTGACATTAAAACTGAAGGGGGCAAAGGGACGGAATTCAAAATTTACCTGCCCGCCGCGGAGGCCGTTGCCGAGGAGAATGACACCCTTCGCAACGAGACGCAATTGCCGACAGGCCATGGGGAATTGATCCTGGTCATCGAGGACGAGGAAGCCATACGCGAATTGACAAAAACGACGCTGGAGACTTACGGCTACCGGGTGGTTACCGCGCACGATGGCGAACAGGGAATTTCCCGGTTCAAGGAATATAGCCGGGAGATCCGGCTTTTGGTGACCGACACGGACATGCCTTATGTGGATGGGATGGGAGCCGTTCGCGCGATCAAAGCAATGAGACCGGACATCCCGGTAATTATTGCCAGCGGCTCAAAGTATGACACAGAAATGATCCAGCGGATCAAAGAGGAGCAGTTTATCGATTTAGGAAAACCGTTCAGCGCGGATCAATTGTTGATCGCGGTTGGAATGGCTATTCAGAAATAGTGAACTTAGGTTTTGGGGGGCGGCGTGGGATCGAGGCCGCGCTCGTTGATCGTCTTTTTCAATTCGTCCGAATAAGCGTAAGGAGTGTCCAACATGCCGATGGTAATCGCCTGATCTTTTTTGCACGGCTTGATCATGTGGTGGCCGTAACGGCCGAGCATCAATTCGCGGCAAGAGATTTGCCCTTTTTGCAGCGGGATGGCCATGTAAATGTCTTCTTCGGTCAATTGAAGGCCTTCCTTCAAATCAGTTTTCGCGTAAACGCCGCGCACGTAGGAATCCAGGTAACTGGTTTCCTTTTCCATCGGAATTTTGCGATGGGCGTCCGAATTGCCGATCATTTCCTTTGCCTTGTGGAATGAGCGGAACCAGGTGTCGATTTGCGCGGGCAACGAGGAATATTTCGCGACGGGCGCCCCACCCTCTTCAATATCGATGTGACGTTCGAAGGTGCGCGCGCCCTTGGCATACGCGATGAGAAGCGAGGAGGCCCAATCGCGATACTCGTGACAGGAATATCCAATGGTGTGATTGGGATAGCGCTTTTTGAGGAAATCGATCTGGCTCAATTCGCATTCGACATCCTCATGGGGATAAGCGGCCACGCAATGGTTGATCGCCATGGGAATGTTGCGGTTCTCGAAGAAGGTCACCATGTCATCCATGTCCTTCAAGGAAAGGCCGCCGACGGAAACAATGACGGGCTTTTTGGTTTTGGCGATTCTTTCCAACAGGAGCCAGTCGTTGCTGTCGGCGCTGGCCACCTTAATGATGGGCATGCCAAATTCAACACACCAATCCACCGATTTTTCGTCAAAAGGAGTGGCCATGGGAGTGCAGCCGTATTTGCGGATGGCATTGACCAGAATTTCGTAATCGGATTTGGACATTCGCGTTTCGGTGATGCGGCGGATGTAGCGGATGTCCGAACGGTCGCGAAAATCCTTATGCACGAAAGTCTCGACGTCGCGAAACTGAAGTTTAATGGCGGCGTAAACATTGTTGAATCGAACGATGCGGGCGTGCTGTTCGACAATCCTAAGGCCACGTTCAAGGCTGCCGAGATGGTTGTTGGTCATCTCCAAAACAAACAGGTCTTCAAATATGTCGCGATTCATAAAATAACTTCAGGCCGGTGGATTTTACGCCGTTCCGCGGCGGCATTCAACATTCAGTTGAAATAAATTGGGCGATCCACGGGCGCAGTTGCTGCTCGAGGTTGACGCCGTGCTTTTCCATTTGCCCCGCACCGCGCGTCAGAATGCAATTGACGGAATCCCGCGTGTTCTTTTTGTCGTGTTTTATGGCGCGGATAATATTGTCCAATTCGAGGGTCTTCAACTTTTGTTCGTAGGGCTGATACCAGCGTTGAAGGCGGGTTTTCAAATTCTGAAAATAGCCAGGCGTGACCCAGGCTAATTGGGCGGAGACATAGGTTGCGGTAAGCATCCCCAGCGTCACACCGATGCCGTGCGGAATGGCGTATTGGGACGCGGATTCGTAGGCGTGGCCAAAGGTGTGGCCATAGTTGAGAAGGTTGCGAACTCCTTTGTCCAACTCGTCCTTCTCGATGTACACCTTTTTGATTTCCAGCGAATGGAGGATCCACTTTGGAAGGACCTTGGCGTTGTCGGGCAGCGAATCCAAATCCGCCATGAGAGCGCGAAAATCCTCCTCGCCTGTCAGCAAGTGGAGTTTGATCGCTTCGCCCAGGCCCGAACGAAGTTCATCCCAAGGCAGCGTCCCCAAAACGTCAAAGGTCAGGCAAACCCGGTGCGGCGGATAGAAGGTGCCGATTTGATTTTTGTAGGATTGGATATTGATGGAACTTTTGCTTCCGATGCAACTGTCGCATTGCGCCAGCAGGGTCGTGGGGACTAATTCCCAGCGAAGCCCACGAAACAGAATGGACGCGACGAAGCAGCCGATGTCTTGCAGCACGCCGCCGCCAACGACCAAAAGGCAGCCGTCCCGGCGCAATCCGTTTTTCAAAAGCCAGACGAAGATCGGCGTGAGAACTTCGAATGACTTCTGCGCTTCGCTGGCCTCGATCTGCAACACTTTTTCCGGCGGCAACGCGGCGGAGAAATCCTTCTCATAGAGGGAAAAGACGCGTTTGTCGGCGAGGCAATAGACGCCGGGAATCTGCTGAAATTCCCGCAACACCGTTTTGAGATCAGGGAATTGCTCGACCGAGTAGGGATGGCTTCGGCTTTGGATTTCCATCATAGATTATTGGCAGGTAAATCCGCCATCCGCGATGACCGCCTGGCCGGTGACGTAGTTGTTTTCCTCCGAACAAAGAAAACCCGCGACGGCCGCCAACTCCTCAGGGAGGGCCATGCGACGCAAGGGAATCGTGCTTTTGATTTTTTCCAAATCGGCCGGCGAGTTATTTCTGCTGGTCATCTCGGTGTCCACGTAGCCGGGACAAAGCGAATTGACCAGAACGCTGTCCGGGCCGAATTCGACAGCGGCGCTGCGCGTAAGGGCGTTGAGGGCGGCCTTGGTCATCGAATAGGCGCAACGTTTCTCCTTGGTGACCACGCCAAAAACGGAACTAAGGTTGAGGATTCGTCCCCACCTTTGTTCGCGCATGAAAGGAACGGCCCACTGAATCAAAGCGAGGGCGGCCGCCAGATTGACTTGTTGCATCTGCATCCACACCGCGGAATCGAGGTCCGGTATGGGCTTGAGAAAATTGATGCCGGCGTTGTTCACCAACACGTCCACATCGGCGCGGTGGGTTTTGGTGAAACGGGCGATGGAATCCGGGTCGGCAAGGTCGAGATCCGCGCGAGTTGGAGCCCAGAGGTCGAAACCGCGCCGGGTCAAGTCGCGAGCGATGGCGGCGCCGATCCCGCGGCTGCCACCGGTAATAAAGGCTTTGCGTTTGCGGTTCATGGTTTTCGAGGCAAAGGTGGCAGCATGTTTTCCGCAAGCTCTTCGCGACTGAGGAACGGCGCCATATCTTCGAAGGACGGTGTGACGATTCGGCCATCGGGCAATTGCCGGGCGCTGAGGCGAGGCTCGAAACCTTGGGTCGAATCGAGCATTACTTCGCAAAGCGCCGGGCCGGGAGTTGCGAGAAATTCATCGATTTGCCCGCTGAAATCGGCGGTTTCGATTTTCGTCGCCCGCAATCCGTATGCTTTTGCCACCTTCACATAATCCGGAAATGAAATGCCGCTGCGCGAACTTTCGCCAATGAAATTGCCTTTGAAAAAACCGCCTTGCGTCAGGCGCATGGAAAGGTAGCCGCCGTTGTTCAGGATGAAAATCTTGATGGGCAGGTTGTGGTGTTTGATCGTTTGCAATTCCTGGATATTCAGGTGGCCGCTGCCATCGCCCGCCAGACAAATGATCCGCCGCCCGTCGCCGGCAAAGGCCGCGCCGACGGAGCCGGGAAGATCGTAACCCATGGAAGCATCCCCGGAATTGCAGAACAGCCGCATGCCTTTTTTGATATGTGCGACCTGAAAGGGAACGACACAGGCCGTGCCGTCACCACAAACAATAATGTCGGCACCTGTCAACTTGCGGATCAAGACATCCAAAAAGTGATAGGGGTTGATCGGCACGACGGCTTGCTTTTGCTTCTCGGTCACAGCGGGATAGCGAGCCAATCTCTTGCGGCACCAGGCCAGCCAGTCCGCATGGGCGCGGTCGTCGGTTTTGGATATGTCAATTTGACGGTTTAATTCCTCCAAAAACGGCTTCAAGTCGGCAACAACGGCGACATCGGGCTTGACGGTGGGCTTGTCCAATTCAGCCGGATCGATATCGACGTGAATTTTCCAGGCGTTTTGCGCAAAGTCTTTCCAGTTATAACTTACTTGGCGGACATTCAGGCGCGACCCGAGAATGAGAAGCACGTCCGCATTTTGGACGCAAAAATTTCCAGCGCGATCTCCGAGGCTGCTGGGCCTGCCACAGAAAACAGGGCTGTCGGTGGGCACCAAATCGTGCGCGGTCCAGGCGGTTGTGACGGGGATGCCCAATTTGCGCGTCACCGTTTCAAACAATTCGACCGCTCCGGCAAGTCGAACTCCGGTGCCGGCAAGAATGGCGGGACGTCTTGCACGCTTAATGCGATCAAGAGTTTCCCGGCAGGCTTTTTCAAGATTCGTCGCAGCCCAAGGTTCCTCATCGGCTTTCGGATCGTAGCCTTCAAGAGCATCGGGGTCGATCATGGCGGATTGAACATCGACGGGGATGTCCAGCCAGCACGGGCCGGGGCGGCCGGATCGGGCGACGTGGAGCGCTCTTTCCAAATGATAGCGGATTGTCTTTGGATCACTTACAAACACAGCGTATTTAGTGATGCCCTTCACCATGCGAATGATGTCCACTTCCTGATCGCCGAGCTGACGCAAATTGGGAAGTTGATACGACGCCATGCACGTTTCCAATTTCACCTGGCCGGAAATGATGAGCATCGGAATGGAATCGGTGTACGCGCCAAAGACGCCGTTGAGGGCATTGATACCGCCGGGGCCGGTGGTCACGCTGACGACGCCAACGCGTCCGGACACACGCGCATAGGCTTCCGCAGCCATCGCACAGGCCTGCTCGTGATGGCAGCAGACGTATTGGATCCGGGAACATTTGCCCAACGCGTCGTTGAGGAACATCGCGCCGCCGCCTGTCAAAACAAAGACGTGCTTTATCGCGGCGTCGGCCAGGTGATCAAAAATGTAATCGGCTACTCGCTTCATCTGATTTGTAGGGGTGTGTGATTACACCGCCGGACAAATGATTTCAAATGTTATCTTGGCGCTTGTGCCATTGGGCCGTGCGGCGAATGGCGTCATCTATTTTGACCCACTCGGCGAGGTTTAGTTCGTTTTGCGCGCGCGAGGTTTCCGGGACGTAGCGTTGCGCGGGTTTGTCCGGCGCGGGCTTCTGGGACACGATGACCGGGACTCCGCCGGGCAATGCGCCGCTGACGGCGTTGGCGGTCTGGGCAATCGTCAGTTGATTACGGGAGCCAACGTTGTAGGGTCGATTGGGGAAGCCTCGGAAAAGAATTGTCCAAAGCCAAATCGCGAGGTCCGCGGCGTAGAGGTACGAACGGAACGGTGTGCCATCTCCCTTGATCACGATCGAGTTGCCCGCCATAGCGTCGCGAATAAAATTTCCAATCGCGAAATGAACGTCCAGCGGGAGATAGGGACCGACGAAGGCGAAACAGCGCGCAATCTTCGATTCGATGCCGTGGCGCTTGGAATAAATGGAGCATAGCAGCTCACTGACGCGTTTGCCTTCGCCATAAGCGGATTGGGTATTGGAACAGTCCGGGGCGCCGGCGTAGTCTTCGGGAACGTGCGTCACGTCCGAAGGCTGTTTGCCGTAAACGGCGCCGGAACTTGTGAGGAGAAATTTTTTGGCGTTGCACTCGACGGCGAAATCGAGGGCGCGCCGCGTTCCTTCCACAGTTGTGTCGAGCATCAATTGAGGGGATTCGTCGTTGAGTTTGGAGCTGGCTTCGGTCGCGGCGTGGATGAGGTGGGAGAATTTTCCCTCGGGAAATTTGAAGTTGCGCACGTCGCCGATGTGAAAATGGACGTCCTTGCGGCGGGCGAGGTGCGGGGCTTTTTTCTCGAAGGCCTGGAGGTTGCGTGTCAAGACGACCATTTCGGCGCCGAGGCGCAATTGGTCGTTGGCCCAGGCGAAACTTTCCAGGAGCCAGCGGCCGAAGAAGCCGGTGCCGCCGGTGACGAAAATACGGCGGCCACGCAGTTCATCCCAAAGCGGGCGGGTGTGATCGAGGACGTGGTCGAGGTCGGCAGTTAGAATTGTCAAGGTGGCGGAAAGATAGCGGTTCGGGGCGGAGCTTGTAAGTGAAAAATTCGTATAAAATCGTCGAAAACATTACAAAACTTCTGAGTGTAAAAAAGACAAGTTGTTGCGTAATATGTTTTTAATCAGGGTGATACAAATCTAAAAACGGGGCAGGCACAGTCTTCCACCTTGACCGGGACGTTTTGACGACTATAACGTTAAAGCTGACAATGGCATGTGAAACCGTTAATCGATGCCGGTTGCTTGATGGGCCAATTCTCCCTTTGGCGGTCGCCTTGCTAATCGCTGTTCCGGCTTTGGCAGGAGACACGCGATGGTGGCCGACGCAGGCGTTCCCAAGGGCCGTGGTTCGAACGAGAAACCAGCAACAGTTTCCGGAACCCCGGATTGCGCTCCAAATGATGGTGCAATCGGTGGCGGGATTGGCTGCGAAGGCGGTGAATGAAGGCCGCGGGGATGAATTGGTCTGGGTCAATAATGGGGATGGCGACTTGGAGAAATGGTATGCGCGGCTGTTCGTTCAGCATCCGGATCTGGCAGCGGCGGGCACTTACGAACCCTGGGAGTTGGTTGATCGCTATGCCAAGAGGGGCATCATCAAGGGCTATATCCTTTACCGCTGTGACAAATCCAGGGGTGAAAATAAAGCCGACCGGCGGGGCATGAATTATTCCGTGAACGTCGCCACCAGTCTGGCTGGATTGATGGACGGCATTATCGTGGACGAGGGCCTGGAGAAGGAGGCGAAAGCGCACGGCCTTAGGCGCCTCCTGGATGTTCGCGAGAAAACACAATTGTGGTGCTTTCAAACCTACAAGGATCAGTTCAACCGTCGGATGCTTTGCTTTCAGAATCCGCAAATGCCCTATGTCCGCGATCTGGCCATCGCCGAAAAGGCGTTCACGGCCTATGGCAACGATGAACCGAGCCGGATGGCAATGGCTTGGCTGGAACCGCTTTCGCCCATTCTTGGCTGGAACGGCGGCGACGAGTTTGAAACGACGGATTTGTCCAGCGGCTTCGGTGAGATTCAAACCTCGACCGACTGGTGTCTGAATCTGCCGGTATTGATGGCCGGAACCGAGAAACTCGATCTGCCGAGAGCAACAAGGTTCGACCCGAGAAGGATTGATTGGAACGATTCTCGCAGCGCCGTGTTTTTCATCGACACTGACGGCGACAATGTGCAGTCGATGGTGGGAAACTTCTTCAGTAATAAAAGCTATTGGGGTAACTCCGATCGTGGAAAGATTCCGTTTGGCTGGTCCTGCTGTTTCGCGCAATTGGCGCAGTTATGTCCGGAGGCGATTGAATATGGTCTGGCGACCCGGACGACCAATGACTGGTTTATCGAATGGGGCGGCGGGTATTATTACCCGGATCATTTTGGGCGCGGGCGCACAAACAGATGGGAACTGCTGGCCGAACACTCCCGGCGCACCTGGGAGTTGATGAAAAAAACCAACACACGAATCATCGGCTTCAATTTTACACAGTTTGATTCACCGGACGCACACAAGGCTTGCGAAGTTTTCGCGCGCCAGACCGATGGGCTGAT
The DNA here is from genome assembly GCA_036272955.1 of Verrucomicrobiia bacterium. Classification (GTDB taxonomy): domain Bacteria; phylum Verrucomicrobiota; class Verrucomicrobiia; order Limisphaerales; family Palsa-1400; genus DATAUD01. Next base: position 762 of record DATAXU010000160.1, on the reverse strand, counting down.
GGCGATTCTGGTCTTCCAATACTCGGCCTACGAAGCGGGCGCCGGGAAAACATTCTGGGTGGAAGACCGCAGCGGTATCGAAGTGCCGGTGATCACCGCCCGCTATTCGATTTGGGAACATGCGAATAACCGGGAGCGAGCGGGCACGCCGGCAAAGATCTCCCGCGATATTCAGAGAACGGTCGAGAATACCCAGGCCGGGGAACTGCCGCGCTATGATTGGGTGATTGATCATGTCTGGTCGTATTTCAAACACGCGTCCGGAGCCGACGAAGACGCGGAGAACATGCCGCAGGAAAATGGGGCGGGCGAAGGCGGTGTCCGCGGCTATTCCCCGGTCACTTGGTGTGCTGAACGTTTGCCGGCCAGCATTCGCGTTGTCAGCCCGGAGGAGCTGGTCTGGCGCATCCGTATGAAGCACGATCCTTCACAGACGAAAAAACTGATAAGCCGATTCCAGTAATTCTCCATATATGGCAAGGTTTGACATTAATGATGCGGCCCGTCAGCCACATTGCGTTCGTTGCGAATTCTTCGCAGTCTGCGATTGAATAGTTAAATGTTAAGACGCGACACCGCCGCTTCACTTCACCGCCGCTTCACCGCCGCTTCAACACCGCCGCTTCAGTTTAGCATTATGATTCGCCAATGGGTGAGCAGTCCGGCTAGCGGTCGCAATTGGAGCGCTTGACATCGGGCAATCGTGTTGGTCTGATTTCGCGGCAGCATGTGTCCAACTCCAGTTATGAAAAAACTAAAAGT
>DATAXU010000159.1:0-32406 GCA_036272955.1 Verrucomicrobiia bacterium | reverse complement strand
GGATTTGCTGCGCCAGGGCAAGGTAAAAGAGGCAGTCGCCCACGCCCAATTGCATGCCATTGAAAACACCTGGTGACGTAAATCCGCCGCCCTCTTCCGCGGAGTTCAACAAGTTGCCCCTGGATCATTGGTGCCGCGACCTGAAAGGGCTTTATTTCCGACTGCATACGGTGAACCGATCCACGGGAAAGCTGTGGCACCCCATTCACTTTAGCCGACGAGGAGCGACCCGTTTTGACCCGCCGACGGGTCCTGGAACGCTCTATGTTGGGGAAACTATTGGCGGTGCTCTCCTGGAAATATTTGATGATTCTTGGGGAGCTGTCGGCTCGGCCTCACGGAAGCTGACGAAAGCTCAATTGAACGAGTGGTGGGTGACTTTGGTGGCTGTGCCTCCCATCAAAGTATTCTTCGCGCACGGCATCAACCTGTCGAAAATTGGCACTGACATTCAGTTGTTGTCGGGAGACCACGGTATCACTCGGGCATGGGCACTTAGGCTCGCTGAGCATCCACTTTGCATCGACGGTATCTACTACCCTTCGCGGCATCACACTGGTACGCGAAACCTTGCCATCTTCGATCGCAAGGGTTGGAAGCAAGGCCGCTATGACAAAAATCTTGTTTCCAAACTGGGTTTCAAAGGGATTGATCCAAAAGGCCCCATTATATACGGCCCGCCTTTTCTTCTTGGAAAATACCCCGGCCTTTTGCGGGCGCTGTCATCACTTGAGGTGGCAGTCCTGCCTTAAGGAGCGAACGCCATGCGGGCCTGTTTAATCAATTGCTCAGGAAATTGGCGAAGCGAAAAGGTTCGGACTCAGGATCAAGAGCAATAGAATGGCGGCAAAAGAACGGGATCTCATGGACACAATGCAATTATAGGAGATTGTAACACATTTGGAGAGGCGGCTGCAATATACCTTGGAACGGCCCAAGCGCTCAGCTCAATTCGTGCCGAGGTTTTGGATCCACGCAGCGCTTTGCGAATACTGTGCGTACGCGTCGTCCCCCAGGGCGGCCCGCGCTTCGCGCTCGGTTTCGGCTTGCATCGCTTTGAGGGCGACTTCCATCTGCTCGGGTGAAATGTCCTTGTTGGCCAGGAGTTGCCGCTTTTGGTCTTCCGCCGTCTGCCGCATATCGAGCAGAGCCTGAGATGTCCCGTCCGGCAAGTCGTACCGCTCGCTCAGGACGCATAGGTTTTGGTAGTCGGGGTCCTGGGACTGATCCAATTGGCCCACGCGGTCCGGCGACAACTGCGCTTTGAAATCCGCCATCATCGTCTGCTCGTCGGTCGCTTCCGCGGACCGGACGGATTCATCATTCGTGTCGTCATATTCGTAGGCCGAGTCGATGGCCTTCTGCTTCTCAAAAATCTGGCGAAATTCCTCCTCCGTCGGGTTGAACCCGATCAGTTGCTTGCGCAATTTGTCCGCGGTCGGCGACTCGCTCAACTCGTAATCCTCTTTTTCCTGCGGCGTCAGAAGCTGGGAAAGCGCGGCGTCCTGGTCCTGGTCGATCTGCCGCAATTTATAGATGTCCGCCGCGGAAAGTTTGCCATCCTCGGCCTGGTATTTCGCCCGTTCGCGTTCGCCCTCGAACTGGTCGCGCAACGCCAGCACCTGGGAGCGCTTGTCGTCCGAAAGAAAATCGAGCCTCCGGTTGTCCTCATCCGTATCCACGAAATACTTGTTGATCTCGCGCTCGTAATTGATGCCCAGCAATTCCCGCAGGACGGCGGGCAGTTCCTTGTTGATGGCCGCGAGCTGCTTTTCCCGTTCTTCAATCTGTGGCTGCTTGAGCTTGCGTTTGTCGTCCGTTTCCCAAAATTTGAAGTCCCGTCCGTTGCGATAATATTGCCCCAGCCGCTGCGCGTAGAGGCGCATCACATCGGTCATGATGATGTCTTTGATGGTGCTTTCAGGACAGCCAATCCCGCGGAGGTTGGCGATGTATTCCCGGTAATCGGACGATTCGACCTGTCTCCAGTTAAACGCATTGGTTTTATACATGACGGACGACTCGACCTGCTCCTGCACGGCGGTCGCCCTTGCCTGCCACGCCGCTAATTCCGCCTGGGTTGATTCCTGGGTCTGCGCCGCCTCCCGTTCCCGGTATTGTGAAAAATAGAGAAACCCCGCGCCGAGGGCGGCGACATTCAGCAGCACCAGAATGACAACGAACCGCGTTTTCATCGCGCTTAAGGTAAAAAAACAACGCCCCCGCCGCAAGGAAATCGGAGGACGGACGGCGGCTTATTGATAGTCGTAAAATGGCCGGTGCGCCTTATAGAGTTTTTCCCACTCAATATTCTCCTGCGCCACATTGGTCCGTCCGTGAAGCAACGCAACTTCCGGCGCCTTTCATTGGTGTCATCCAGATTGATGAAATCGAACCTCGCCGCCGGCCAGTAAATCAGCGCCGTGCCAAAGATCAGGATCGCCGCAACCCACGCCGTTCTCTGTTCTTCTTTTGTGAACATGCAAGACCGTCATCCTGGTAAACCGGGCGCTCTCTGCCGAGGGCACAAGTCAGCCTGCACGAAAACGTCATTGCCCTGTTGCCGAATATGTCCTTAAATGAGTGCCAGAATGCCCATTGCATAACTTGAAGCAACGACCGATCATGCGAAAACATCTACTTTGAAAACATGGAGAAATTTCGGGAGATTTCATTTTACAAAACAGAGTCTGGGCGTTTTCCGGTGATAGATTTCATGGATTCCACGGCAAGGCGTGACGAAAAAGCTAAAATCATGCTTGTGTTCGAAAATGTAGAACGAATGCAATCGGTTCCCGTCAATTTTTTGAAAAAGCTTCAAGGCCGAGACGGTCTTTGGGAAATCAGAGTTCAAAGATTCCGTTTCCTCGGCTTCTACGCGGATTCGCGCCGACTGGTTCTCGTCCACGGCTTCACCAAGCAGAGTCAAAAGACGCCATTGCACGAGATTGCAGTGGCGGTGAAGCGAAAAAGCATGTATTCTTTCCAAGGCTGAAAGTTATGGACTTGAAGCAAGCGCAACAGCATTTTTCAGAGGATGCCAATTATCGGCGACAGTACGATAAGCACAAGGATGGCGTCGATCTTGCGATGCACATATTGGCAGTTCGGAAAGAACTTGGGATCAGCCATTCCGCGCTTGCTACTGAGCTTGGCATCAGCAAATACGACATTTCCAAGATTGAGAATTTACGAGGTCGAGTGAACCCTTGGGTGCTTTCCGTGGTCGTCACGAGATTCCAAAATGAACTTCGCGATCGTGGCATTGAGGTCGAGAAGTGGTTTGTTGCCAAGCCCCCGGCAAAAGAGATTCCAATCAGTTCGGGACGCAACATAGGAGCTTCCGGAAGGCCAATTCCGACTCTTCCGAATTCCCGAGGGGGCATGGGCAATGGCGTGCCAATTGGTCGGAAGAGTCCGCAGTCCGAAGAAAAAAAGAAGAACGGATTTTAAGGCGTGGGACGGTGTTCATACTGGTGACCCGCGTCGCTCCCGAAAACCGCATTACCCTGCTGCCGAGTATGCCGTTAAACTCTTTTCAGAATGCTCGCCCGCGTCTTTTCCGCTGGCGTCAACGGCATCGAAGCTTTTCCTGTTGAAGTCGAATTCAATTCCGGTTGGGGGGATACCACCGTCGTGACAATTATGTCGATTTCGCTATTCGGAAGCTCGTTGTCCTCCCGATGAAAGGACGACGGCTTTCAACCTGTTTGCAATGTGGCACGCCTGTGGCGGGGAGACCCAATTAGACGGATTCGATTTCAACTGTGGTCAAATCGTTGAAATCATTTCTATCCAGGGTGAGCAATTTTCTAGCGTCGGATTTTTCAGCCGCCACCGCGTGCAGATAATCGTGAATGCGTCCGCCACGAACCCCCTTTTTCCGCGCCTCTTTCAACGCCTTCAAAACGTCGGTGGCGGCCAGGTCTTGAAAGTCGAGGTCCGAGGCGAGATTGGCGACGGTCTTCGCCGCTTCATCCGCATCCAGGCGGAATGCGAGATTGCCGCCGGTGAGAGTGGAAAAGACTTCCGCCAGAGTATGGACGCGAGTCAAACCGCGCTCTCGACGCAAACGGGCGCGTAACGCCGGGCTGTTGCAGGCTTCAATGACCGCCGAGCTGTCCCAATAATCTTTCATCGGGCATCCCGGTCGGCACGGATAGCTGCGCGGATGCGTTGCCGGCTGACTTTAGCCGGCAGCATCAGGAAACCTTCCCGTGTGCGGATCGGCTTCATCAAGGGAGCTTCCTTTTCCACCAATGGCACAACGCGCACGCTTCCGTCCGGCTGGCGGGAGGCATCAAAGGCCGTGCGCGGAGGGAATAACTCAGCGGAACAGATTCGCCCATTTTTGTCGGCAACCAATTTCATAATGGGAGTATCCCATAAAGCGGAGCCTTTTCAAGAGGCATCGAAAGTTACCAAATGGGCTGGGAAAACCGGATTGCCCTTGCGCCCTTCTTCCCCCAACGTCTGACGATGCTGACCCGCGCTTTATCTGCCGCCTTGTCCGCCATGGCGCCGCCAGACGCGACGGCGAACACTCGTTCGCGCCCGGCCGACTGGAAATCTTTCGATCAGCCGATTGACGGGAGCGGCGTTCTTCGTGTATGATTCGTGCATGAGCAAGACGATCACCATAGATGATGATGTTTACAAGTTATTGTGCTCGCTCAAACAGGACAGCGGAGATTCTTTTACCAAAGTATTGCGCCGGCATGTCCATAAGCCCGCTGAGACCGCAGGCGAATTGCTTGATGCCTACGAGAACGAGGCGCCTCCGAAAGCGCAGCCATTGGCGCTCAATCGTTTGCTGAATCAACGGGGCCGCCGATCCGGCGGACGCAAATGATAGCCGACACGACATTCTTAATTCAATTCGCCAACGAGGGATTGCAGGGACGCCGGGGACCAGCGAGGACGTTTCTGATGCGCCATCGCAGAGAAACCATCCGAACGACGATCATAAGCCTGGCGGAAGTCGCCGTTGGATTCGAAAATTCGGCAGCCGCTTGGGATTATTTCAAGTGGTGGAAAATCTACGCGCTGCACCGAGGAATCGCGGAGGCCGCGGCGGACGTGGATCGCGAGTCGGCCGTCGTCGGGCAACGCCTCGGGGAAAATGATAACTGGATTGCCGGCTTCTGCCGCTTTTACCGTGAACCGGTGATTAGCGCGGATGTGGCGTTTGATCGCGTACCTCGCTTGCGCCGAATTGTTTACTAAACGTGAGGAACGCGGTTGCATCCACCTGAATATTAGGGCATAACGTCACACCATGCTGGCCCGTGTTTTTTCCGCCGCTGTCAACGGAATTGAAGCCTTCCCCGTCGAGGTGGAGGTGAATTCCGGTTGGGGGGATACCACCGTCGTGATCGTCGGCTTGCCCGACACCGCTGTCCGCGAATCCAAAGATCGCGTCAATACCGCCATCACAAATTCCGGTTTCAAAATTCCGATGGGCCGCACGACCATCAATCTTGCCCCGGCGGACGTCAAGAAGGAGGGACCGAGCTTCGATTTGCCCATCGCCCTCGGCATACTTGCCGCTAATGACCAGCTTCAATCCGACCGCCTCGATCATTTCTGCATGGTCGGCGAGCTTGCCTTGACTGGCCACGTGCGCCCCGTCAAAGGCGTCCTGGCCATCGCGTGGCGCGCGCGCGCGGAAAAAATGGCCGGCATTCTCGTCCCGGTGGAAAATGCGGCCGAGGCCGCTGTTGTCGAAGGATTGCAGGTCATTCCGGTGGAAAACTTGCGCGAGGCCGTTGGCTTTTTGGAGGGTGAATTCAATATCGAACCGGCGCGCGTCGATCTCCAGAAGATTTTCGAACGACCCCAGGACGACGAGATGGACCTGGCCGAAGTCAAGGGCCAGGAATCCGTCAAGCGCGCTTTGGAAATCGCGGCCGCGGGCGGGCATAATGTCCTTCTCATCGGGCCGCCGGGCACGGGAAAATCGATGCTCGCCAAACGGCTCACGACCATTTTGCCGCCGCTGACTTTGGAAGAAGCGCTGGAGACCACCAAGATTCACAGCATCGTCGGCTTGCTCAAACCCGGCCAGGCCCTGGTGACTCACCGTCCTTTTCGCACGCCTCATCACACGGCGAGTGACGCGGGTTTGCTCGGCGGCAGTTCCAATCCCACGCCCGGAGAAATTTCCCTCGCGCACCACGGCGTGCTTTTTCTCGACGAATTGCCCGAGTTCAAACGCGGCGTTTTGGAAACCATGCGCCAGCCCATTGAAGAAGGGCGCGTCACCATTTCCCGCGCCGCCGGCACGATGACTTTCCCCGCGCAATTCATGCTCGTGGCCGCGATGAACCCGACTCCGGATGGAAAAATGCCGGCGGAATCGCGGAGTTCGCCCCGCGAAATTCAGAATTACCTTGGGCGCATCTCCGGGCCGTTGTTGGACCGCATCGATCTCCACATCGAGGTGCCGCAAGTGAAATTCCAGGAGATCAGCAGTGAGCGGACGGGCGAACATTCGGCGGTGATTCGCGAGCGTGTTGTGAAAGCCCGCAAGATCCAGCAGGCCCGTTTCGCCAAGAAACCCACGATCACTTGCAATGCCAGGATGGGCCCGCGCGAACTCAAGACGTGGTGCGCCCTGGATGATTCGACAAAGGAACTTTTGAAGTTTGCCATGGCGGACTTGAATTTGAGCGCCAGGGCTTATGATCGTATTCTGAAAGTCGCCCGCACCATCGCGGATCTTGCCGGCGCGCAGGATATCGGCGGCGACCACATTTCGGAAGCCATCCAGTATCGCTCGCTCGACCGGCAATTGTGGACGTAAGGTGGTGTGCCTCAAAAAGCACACCCTGAAATCGAGCAAAAGTCATTGTCATTGGGTCTAATTAAGGCGACCATGACCGCTCGTTTGAATTCGAAGTCCAAAATATACAAGGTGTCCCTTGTAGGCCTTGCCGTGATTTTGTTTTGCGGCGCCGGGCAATTGCAGTCCTGGCTCAACGTGAAGCGCAAGGACCTCGGGTTGACCCGGCTGGCTCCGTTGCAAAATGCGCCGCCGATGCTCGCGTTTACCAGCGTTGCGTTGGGCGGTTTTCGCGGCTTGATCGCCAACGCTCTTTGGATGCGCGCCAACGATCTTCAGAACGACGACAAATATTTTGAAATGGTCCAGTTGGCTGATTGGATCACGACGCTCGAACCTCACTTCGTCGATGTGTGGCGGGTTCAAGCCTGGAACATGGCTTATAATATCTCCGTCAAGTTCAAGGACCCGGAAGATCGCTGGCATTGGGTCCAACGCGGCATCCGCCTGCTTCGCGATCAGGGCATCCCGCTCAATCCCGGCGAAGCACTTCTCTATCGCGACCTTTCCTGGCTTTACCAGCACAAGATCGGCCAGGACCTCGACGACGCTCACATGCGGTACAAACTCAGGCTCGCGCAGGAAATGCAGCCGATTTTCGGCGGCGGCCGCCCCAACTTCGACGCGTTGATCAATCCGAAAACCGCCCAGGACAAACAACGCGTCCGCACCCTGGAAGACGTCTATAAAATGGACCCCAAAATCATCAAGAAAGTCGATGACGAGTACGGGCCCCTTGATTGGCGCTTGCCGGATGCCTACGCGATTTATTGGGCGGAGGTTGGTCGGGAAAAAGCCAAGCCGTCCGATCAGGAAACTCTCCGGCGTTCCATTTACCAAACCATGCAGCAGGCGTGCATTCGCGGCGGGGCCTTGAGCCATACCATTACCAATATTACCCCGCGCAATTTCATAATCTGGCCCAACCTCGACCTCGTCCCGAAAGTCAGCGCCGCTTACGAAAAGATGATCGGCGAAGATGAAAAGCTCAGGGAAAACATGCAGAAGGCGCACCGCAATTTTCTCAAAACCGCCGTCTATCTTCTTTATGAGGACGGACGCACACAGCAGGCCGCTTATTGGTTCAGTTACATGAAGAGCAAGTACTCGGACGCTTTGGTCGGACGGCAGAAAAACCTCTCCCTGGATGATTATTGCCTGAGCCAGATTGTTGAGGACAATGGCGAAACAGACATGAACAAGGTCAGCGCCAGCATCGAGGCAATGTTTCATAACGGCTTCATTTGCCTGGTGCGCGATGACGATGATCGTTACGCCAATTACGAAAACCTCGCCCGCCTGATCTGGAACCATTACCACGAGAAAATCGGGACCATTTCCAAAGAGCGCCTCTCATTGCGCCCATTGCCCGAATTGCGCCAGTTTATCCTCGATAAGGAATTGGACCCGGACCCGCGTTACGCGTTGATGCCTCCCGAAGCCCAAGCCATCCTCCGCACCAAACTCGGCCTTCCGGCGCCCAAGCCCAGGGCCGTTTCCGGTCCCGTCTCCGCCAATCAATCCGCGCCGGCCGCTACCGCGCAATAACTCCGGTCTGCGTTTCACCCCGTTCGGAAGGAAATTTTGGCAATCAGATCGCGGCCGAAGCTGTTCTGCAATCGTTCCAGGATTTCGCGACGTCGATAACGGACAATTTCGTCAAGCCACGCGCTGCTGTCCACCGTGACGAAAAGGGTTCCGTTGCGGATTCCCGTCGGATGCGCATGGGCCGCGATGTTCGGATCAAGCTGGCTGTTCCAGACGCGCAAAATCTCCGTCTCCGATTGCCGGCGGTCAATCCGCAAGTCCGCGAGCAGCCGGGGAATTAGCTCCGCGCTGGATTTGGCGCTCGGTTGCCGTGCCTTTTCCTCCGTGGCCCAGTCCCATCCCCGCCATTGCGAGAGCGCGATCTGCCGGCCTGTGCGGGCGGGTTGCGGGGACCGAAACTGGCGAAACGGGAAAGGACGGTCCATCATCGGGTCATGCTCGTTGCGCAAGGATCCCTGTGTCGTCAGTAGTGGGTGCCGCAACTTTGTCCGCGCGGCGTTCGTCCAATACCAGCACTCCGTGCGGCGGAATGTCGTAGTTCCCACTGAAGGTCCGTTCGGTCAGAAAATCATGCATCGGTTTGTAAAATGTGATCCGCACGGGCGAAGCCTGGTGGTTGAGCAGGAAAAAAATTTTTGCGTCCCCTTTTTGCCGCATGCTCACTTCCACGGTGTCCGGCACCTTGAGAAGCGATGTCAGCACGCACAGGTTCCGCAGCCACGTAATCAAATCCACGTAAAAAGCCTGCTGCGAAATCGTCCCGATATAAATCGCCCTTCCCAAGCCGAACGTGTGCATCGTCATCGCGGGACGCCCAGCGTAAAATTCCTTGCTGAACGTCGCCAGCACCTGGCATCCCTTCGGTTCAATCAAATCGCACCACAGCCGCGCTGTGTGCAGTGTGCTCGTGTGAAAAGCACCCTTGAACGCCATGTGGTTTTCATCCTCTGGCGACATCGGGTCAAATTCCAGCACCTCCATCCCAAACAAATCCGTCAAATCATGCGGAAACCCCGCGTCCGCCGCGATCTGGTGCTCATCGACCAGTCCCGTGTTGCACGTCGCCACCAGCGTGCCGCCGTTTTGAACGTAAATTTTCAACGCATCCGCCTCCGCCCCGGACAGCAGACTCAACGAAGGCGCAATCACCAGCTTGTATTTCGACAAATCATCCAGCGGCCGCGCAAAATCAACCGAGATATTACGGTCGTGCAGCGCCGTATAGAAAAACTGGATATGCTCCCGCAGCGAAAAATATTTATTCGGCTGCCGCGGCAACGCCAGCGTCCAATCATTGTCGTGCGTGTAAAGAATGCAAACTTCCGCCACGACCTCCGTCCCCTCCAGCGCCGGCGCCAGCCGTTTCATTTCCTGCCCGATCTGGCTGATCTCCTTGTAAACCCGGTTTTCGCCCCGGCCATCGTGCGTCAACACTCCGCCGTAAAACTTCTCCTGCCCGATCCTCGGTTGTCGCCAGAAAAAATACAGCACCCCGTTCGCTCCCCGCGACACCGTCTGGTAAGTAAACAACCTCACCACCCCCGGGCGCACCAGCGAATTGACATCCTGCCAATTGACATGCCCCGCTTTCTGTTCAATCACCCAAAATCCGCCCACCCCGCCGGGTGTTCGCACGCCGCTTTTCTTCAGCGACCGCAACAAATCCACTTCGCACGCATTCTCCGACGACTTGGATTTAATCGTCGCATTGCTGTTGAGCGACGTGAAATCCAGTGTGTCCGCCACATCGAACAAATCCACCTGCTGGCCGAACGATCGCATATTCGTTGTCACAGGCGCGTCCGGCGTCAATTCCCTGAGCAGGTCCGCCTGCATCCGCACGAACGCCACAATGGTGTCGCTGCAAAATCGCCGCCAATCCAGCATCAGCGCGGGGTTATGCGGCGCCGGCGCAATCCGCGGCATCGGCACATGGGAAAAGTCCCCGACCGTCTGCCCCCAAAATCGCGCCCCCATCATGTCATTCAGATGGCCGATGGTGTCGTATTTCGCCTTTAGCCACAGGTGCCAATCCCGGCGCGTCCCCTCGTTGAAGGACGGCTGGGTCGAGTGCGACCCGACGTTATTATCAATTTGCCAGGCCACCAACTGGGGATGTTTTCCCAGCGCCTCGCACATCGCCCGCAGGATTTTCTTGGAATAATCCCAATAAATGTCGCTATTCAAACAGCAGGCATGTCGCGTCCCTTCGCATAGAGGCAGCCCTCGTTCATCCATCGGCAGGATTTCGGGATGCTTGTGCGTCAACCAGATAGGGGGAGCGGCGGTGGGTGTGGCCAGGACGACCTTAATGTCCTCCTCGCCCATCAAGTCCATGACACGTCTGAGCCAGTCAAAATCGAATTGTCCCTCGGCGGGTTCGCACAATCCCCAGACGAACTCGCCCATGCGCACCGTATTCATCCCCGCCGCCACCATGAGTTCGATGTCCTGTCGCCAGCGTGCCTCTGGCTCTTCGGGAGTGCCCGCGTACGGATGGACCCAATGCTCAGGATGATAGTCCGCTCCAAAATACATAACGGTAACGGTGACTGCCAAAACACTAAGCCAAATCCCTATCGTTTGGCAACAAAAAACCGTCTGCCAAAATCCCCGTCGCAAACGCCAAATCGACTCAGACTAAGAGGTTGTCGAACGGTTTTCCCGGTGACGGTGTAGTTCGAAGTGAAATGAGGGGATTTTTCAGGGTTTTTGGCTTACAAATCCAATAGATGGAAACACAATTTGCCGAGTGATGATCGAAGGCAAAACAGTCCGCGGCTCACAAATCCTTTGGGCGGTGCTGCTTCTTATCGCTACCCTGGCGGCTTATCTGCCGGCGTGGAACGGCAAACCGATTTGGGACGACGCCGCCCACATCATCCATCCCGGACTTCGTTCGTTGACCGGCCTTCTCCACATCTGGACCGAACCCGGCGCAACGCAGCAATACTATCCCGTGGCATACACCACGTTCTGGGTCGAACATAAACTCTGGGGTGATGCGACGTTGGGTTATCACATAATCAATATTCTGCTTCACGTCATGGGGGCGTTTTTGTTGTGGCGGATTCTCAAAACCCTCGACGTTCCAGCGGCGGGATTGGCGGCGGCGATTTTCGCATTGCATCCGCTCCAGGTGGAATCGGTTGCATGGATTTCGGAACTTAAAAATACGCTATCGGGAGTTTGTTACCTTGGATCGGCGTTGGCTTACTTGCGGTTTGACCGGTCCAGGAATAAAGCCGCGTACGCTTTGGCACTGGTGTTGTTTGTCCTGGGACTGCTGACAAAAACTGTGATCGCCACATTGCCGGCGGCGTTGCTCGTCGTTTTCTGGTGGAAGCGGGGGGCGCTGAGGTTGAAACTCGATGTACTGCCGCTGATTCCTTTTTTTGCGGCAGGGATCACCGCGGGGCTTTTTACCTCGTGGATGGAGCGATACTCGGTCGGCGCCAATGGGGCGGATTACAATTTTTCGCTTGTGGAACGATGTCTCATCGCCGGGCGCGCCATCTGGTTTTACCTGGGAAAACTTTTCTGGCCGGCGGATTTGATTTTTTCCTACCCTCGATGGAAGGTCAGCCACACCATTTGGTGGCAATATTTATTTCCGGCCGGCGTGGCTTTGCTCCTGGGCGGGTTTTGGGTTTTACGGCGATGGACGCGCGGGCCCCTGGCGGCGCTGCTCTTCTTTATCGGAACGCTGTTCCCCGCGCTTGGTTTTTTGAATGTGTTTCCATTCAAATATTCCTTCGTGGCGGACCATTTTCAGTATCTCGCCGGCATCGGCATCATCGTGGCGGCCAGCGTTGGGATTCATATATTGTTTCGCGGGTTGCGGGAACGCGGGTGGGAAATTGCATTTTGCGCCATGTTGCTGGCAGTCCTGTCGGTCTTGACGTGGCGGCAAAGCCGCATGTACACCGATATTGAAACCCTCTGGCGTACGACGCTTGCGCGGAACCCGGATTGCTGGCTTGCCGAGGACGACTTGGGCGCTGTTCTTTTCGAACGCGGCGACTTTGACGGCGCGATCTCTCGATTTCGCGCATCTCTGGCAATCGATCCCAGCGACGCCGAAGCCGAGAACAACCTCGGCGCCGCGCTTTATAAAAAGGGCAACGTGGACGAAGCGATGGCGCGATTCCGAAAAGCCTTTGCCCTTCGACCGAATTTTGCCGAAGCGCACTGGAATCTTGGCAACGTCTTTCTTGACAAAGGCCAGGTGGACGACGCCATCTCGGAATTCCGCAAAGCGGAGGCGATCCGCCCCGACTCCGGCAAACTTTATTATTCCCTCGGCAATGCGCTACTTGAAAAAGGGCAGGTGGACGAGGCGATTAATCAGTTTCGCACGATGCTTGTCCTTCAGCCTGACGATGCGCAGGCGCATTACAGTCTTGGCCTCGCGTTGCACGCAAAGGGGGAATCGGAGGAGGCCATTGGCGAGTTCGAAAAAGCTGTGGCCATCCGGCCTGAGTTTGCCGAAGCCCAAAATAATCTTGGCAACTGCCTCCTCCAGAAAGGGCGAGTGGATGAGGCGATTACGCATTTGGCGATTGCGCTGAAAATAAACCCGGACTACGCCCAGGCCCATTACAACCTGGGCAACGCCTTTCTACAAAACCGGCAAACGGACGAGGCTATCGCTCAGTTCCAAAAACTGGTGGCGCTCCAGCCTCGATCCGCTGAAGCGCACACAAGGCTCGGCAATGCCCTCCTGAACGCGGGACGCATGGACGACGCGACAGCGGAATTTCAAAAGGCGTTGGCCATAGAGCCTGGATTTGTGGAAGCTCAAAGGGATATCGCCGGTGTTGCCTGGCGCCTGGCCACCTCGCCCGACCCTTCCCTTCGCAACGGAACCAAGGCCGTTGAGTTAGGGCAACAAACCGACCAGCTTTCCGGCAAAGACAACGCAGGCATGGCGGCGATTTTGGCCGCTGCCTACGCGGAAGCAGGGCATTTTGATTTGGCCATTACCACCGCGCAACGGGCTTTGCAGTTGGCTTCAAGCGAAAAAAATCCCGCGCTCGTCGCCACCATTCAAGCGCAACTCAATTTTTACAAAGCCGGCTCTCCGTTTCGTGACAAGGGCGCAACTCGGTGAGTTCTCCCGCGGGGCAGTCCCCAAAATATCCGTGAAATCCGCTGAATCCGTGGTTAACTCAGGCATGGGCAAAATTGCGGTTCTGTTGTGCTGCGTTTTTATCGGATGTTTGACAGGATGCGGAAGGAAGGCGTCCCATCATTTGGTTGTAGGAATGGAACTGGCGTATCCACCGTTCGAGATGACGGATGAACGCGGGCAACCAGCCGGAGTCAGCGTCGATCTCGCGCGCGACCTGGGAAAACAACTGGGACGCGAAGTGGAAATCGAGAACATTCCCTTTGACGGCTTAATCCCTTCGCTTCAAACACGGAAAATCGATCTTATTATTTCGTCAATGACCGCGACACCCGAACGAGCGAAGTCGATTGCTTTTTCCGATCCCTATTTGACGACGGGACTGTGCCTTTTGGTCGCGAAGGATTCCCCGATCCAGTCGATCGCCGATGCGGACCAGGCGGGGCGCACAGTGGTCGTCAAGAAAGGGACGACGGGGAATGTTTATGCCACGGACAAAATCAAGAACGCGCGGCTGCTCGTGCTCGACAAGGAGGACGCCTGCGTTTTGGAAGTGGTGCAACGGAAGGCGGACGCATTTATTTACGACCAGATTTCCACCTATGAAAACTGGCGCCGCAACGAGGAGACGACGCGGCCGATTTTGAAGCCGTTTCAACAGGAATCGTGGGCTGTGGGACTGCGCCTTGGTGATACGAACCTGCTTCAGTCTGTCAACGAATTTTTAAAGCAATATCGCGCCGACGGCGGCTTTGATCGCCTGGGCGACCGGTATTTGAAGGACCAAAAAGAGGCTTTCAGAAAGCTGGGCTATCCGTTCTACTTTTGAACGTGCGTCGGTCACGCTATTTCACCGCATCGGATGAACCGGGAGCGCCCTCGCCTTCGTGGCCGGTACGAACGCTCAACTTCTGCATCGCGCTCCTGGCCGTTTCGCTGGTGTTTTCGTTCTCGTTTTGGAATCTCAATTACCACCTCCGCTGGGATTCGATTTACCCGTACCGCCTCATGTTCGTGCAGGGGTGGCTCACGACTATTTGGATTTCCGCGGCCGCGCTCGTCTTGAGCACGCTGGCGGGCTGCTGCGCGGCCCTGGCGCAACGGAGCGGGTTTTTGCCCTTGCGCTATTTGAGCAAAATCTACGTCGAGATCGTCCGCGGAACGCCGTTGCTGGCGCAAATCCTGATTTTCTTCTACGTCGTGGCACCGGCGTTCAGCGTGGGAAACCGTTATGTGGTCGGTGTCTTGACACTCGCGTTTTTCAGCGGCGCTTATATTTCAGAAATTATTCGCGCGGGAATCGAGAGCGTGGGGCGTTCGCAATTGGAATCCGCCAAAGCGATTGGACTCACCCGTGCGCAAACCTATCGCTACGTGATTTTTCCGCAGGCCGTCCGGCAAAGCCTGCCGCCGCTGGCGGGACAATTTGTGTCGTTGGTGAAGGATTCATCATTGCTGTCAATCATTGGTATCAGCGAATTCACGTTGAACGCCGAAATGGTCAACGCCCGAACCTACAGCACGCTGGAGAGCTACCTGCCACTGGCGGCCGGGTATCTCATCTTGACACTGCCGATTTCCATTTGGACGCGCCGTCTGGAGCAACGACATAAATTCGAAACGTGAAACTTGCGTTGAACCAGATCGTCAAGCGTTTCGACGGCCATCTTGTCCTCGATGCGGTTTCCTTGTCGCTGGAAAAAGTCCATACGCTGGCACTGGTCGGGCCATCCGGCGGGGGGAAATCGACGTTGTTGAGAATCATCGGCGGGCTGGAGCATCCGGATTCGGGCGCCGTGGAAATCGACGGCGAGGCCGTCACATATGAGGAGGAGGCGTTGCTGCGCCATCGGAGGACGGTAGGGACGGTTTTTCAATCGTTCAACCTGTTTCCACACTTGACAGCCCTGCAAAACATCACGCTGCCGCTGGAGAAGGTGCATGGGCGCGCGCCGGCCGAGGCGGAAAAAATCGCCCGGCAATTGCTGGAGCGATTCCGCCTGGCGTCGCACGCAAACAAACGTCCCGCCGAACTTTCAGGCGGGCAACGCCAACGGATCGCCATTGCGCGCGCCATTTCCAGCAAGCCGAAGCTGCTCCTGTTCGACGAGCCGACGTCCGCGCTCGACCCGGAAATGTCCGCCGAAGTTCTGGACGCCATCAACGAATTGCGCGAGGAAGGGCTGGATTTTATTCTTGTCACTCACGAGATGGGATTTGCGCGACAGGTGGCGGACCAGGTTGCGTTTCTCGCCGAGGGACGGATTGTGGAGGCCGGCTCTGTCAAGCAAGTGTTTGACGCGCCCGCCGCGGCGCAAACGCGGGCTTTCTTCGCGAAGGTGCTCAAATATTGACGGTGCAAATACAAATTGGGAAACGGCAGTGTCTATTTCCATGAATGCTGTTTCAGTCACAAACGCGGCGGCGCCGGGTCTGTAAAGCCGTTCTTTTGGCGGCGTTTGTTGCCGGAGTCGTTGTGTTGAGGAGCAGGCTCAAAGCGCCGCCTGACCAGTGGATGTACAATATGAAAAATAATCCCGACAAGTTTTATATGTGGGGCACGACGACGAACTTCCAATACGCGTTCACATACGACCCGCACGCGGCGGACGGATGGCTTTTTGAGTGGGGAAACGCGCCGCGTGCGCGGGTGATTTCGGAACGATGAGGCTGATTACAAGGCCGGGTTGACCTCGGCGGTGGAGGCGGTCCAATCGACCGTTACCGTCGTGCCGTCGGAGAAGGTGCTGCGTTCCCGGTGGCGGTCTTTATCAAGGAATTCGTGGTTGGTCATTTCCAGCAGGCCGACGCGTTTGCACAGCGCTTCCATTTGTTTGATGAGCGTCAGGGATTGTTCGTCTTTGTCCGCGACGGGCAGTTCCGGGACGCCTCCGCAGAGAAGGCCCAAAAGCAGATTTTTTACGCCGCCATTTCGCTGAGCGCCGTACGTGGTCAGCACGGCGTCGTGAAAGACCAATTGATACAACGGCGCGGGAATGCACTTACCGACGCTGCCCGATTGATTGACAATATCAACATAGGGAATCACCCAATCGGAGCCGGCTTCGGTGGAGACGACGCCGAGGTTTCGGCGCGACCAATTCAGGCATTCAACAATGCTGTGCATGGCTTCGGTGCGCGTCGTGGGATGCTCCGGATTGAAGTCCTCATCGGGCGGGACGTAACCGAAGACGTCCAAATAAATTCCCTGTGGGCGAACGCCGTGAGCGAAGAACAACTGGTAGTTCTTGCGCAAATGGCCGGGCATGAATCGCGCGTTGAGGTAGGTCTGTTTGCCGCCGCTCCAGTGATCCATGAACGGAATCTGTCCCTCCTTGAAATCGCCGAAGCGCGAGCCCGCGAAGGCGCGCGCGGGAAGGGAATCGTCCTCTTCGTGAATGGCGAATTGCGGATCGTAAGAAAGGGGCGTCCACATAATAATCGCGATACTGATCGTGAAAAACAAACGGATAGCCGAGTTCGCGGCAGGTGTCCGTCAATCGCTTCAGGCCCTCCCAGCCGCCGGCGGCTTCCGGAGGCGGCAGGGGATCCGGGTGCTGGCGGTCATAACCCAAATGGGGCCACGCGGTAATATACACGACAGTCCGATCGACTCCGCTCGCTTTCAATTCACGAAGCTGGCGCGCGCGTTCGTCGAAGGTCGTCAGGCTGTAATTATTTGATGGATTGACTTTGTCATACATGCCGCTGTCGGATTTGATGTTGTGCAGAATTCCCACACGCGTTTCCGGCGTGCCGATGAAATCCGCCAAAATGGGAGTTCGCGCGATTTTTTCCTTCAACGAAACAAAGAGGCCGGTGTCCATGACGTAGCCGCGATAGCGTTTGGCAAGCGTGACGTAATTTCCCTGCTCGAAAAAGCACATGCGTGCCTCGCGGGGATAACTGAATTTTCCCAGCGAAGGCAGCCAGCGCGGGCCGATGACAGTCGGGCCGCCGGCGGGATGGGAGAATTGGTACGCGGCGTCATCGGGCGTTTCGATAATGACCATCATCGCGGATTTGCCCTTTTGGAAACCCCACCACGACATCGACCACGACTCGATGACGTGGCTTTGCAAGAGGCTGTGGTCGGTGGGAACGATTTTTCCATTTTTGACGGAACGAATCGGGTAATACTCCTTCGGCCAATCGCGAGGCAGCAGATTTCCCTTGCCGTTGCTGAGGACGGTGTAATCGGCGTCGCGCGCGTCGGTCGGCCCCGGCCAATCGAGTTGGCGCACTGTGGCGGCGTGTTCCTCGGCAGCGGCATCAAAGACCAAATCGTCATTCGGCCCTTCCAGGCAGATCGTCAAGTAGAGCGTTAGATCGACCTGGCCGGAATCGCTTCGCCACTGGCTTAAAGTTATTTTCACTCCGGTTTTGAAGCCGGTGTCGTAATTTGTTGCGACGACGTTTTGAGCATCGGCCAATCGCAACTCCAGTTCTTTGCCGGAGGTTTTTACACGCAGATCACCAAGAGCGGACGGGGCCAGGTCCCACGGGACGGGGCCGGCCTGCACGTGGATCGATAAATCCTTTTCGTTGACCATGACGATGGTTTTTTTGCCGGTCATAATCCACATGCCCTGTTGATGTAGCGTGGTGACGAGTGGAGCGCCCCATTGTTTACGGGAGAGCGGCGCGGCGCGAAGCGGCCATGCCAGCGAACTGAGAATTAAAACGATTAGGATACGCATGGGATTAACGCATTAAATCCTGGTCTTCGTCATTGCCCGGCTCGTCCAGCAATTGAATGCACGAGGCCGGCCCAAGGTCGGGGTCTTTCCATTGGTTGAGCGCCCAGATGACTTTTTTCCCGGGCGTCACTTCGATGACCTGCACGATCTTCGGCCAATCCGGTTTTTTGACTCCGGCGGTCCAATTGCAAATGACCGTGTCCCCATTGGCGAGCCGCGTCGCCTCGTGGACGCTGTTGATTCTAATGTCCGGCAAATCGCCATTCTTAAGCTCCCAAACGATGTCGCCGTGCGGATTGATTTCCCGGACGAAGGCGTGCTGATTGCCGCTGATCAGCGTGTTCCCGTTTTTCAACCGAACGGCATCCCAGACCGAAGGCGCGTCGCACGACCAAATTTCCTTCCAATCCCTGTCGTATTCGATGACCTTGCCGAGGTTCATGTGCGAAATCAGATAAGTGCCCGCCTTGGTCATCCGCACGTTGCGAAACTGGCCGTGGACGGACTTCTGATCGACCGGCTCCTTGGTGCGCATCGGGTGCTCCATTTCCATCACGCCGGTTTTAATATTGTACAGGCAAAGCGTGGCGGACGGTGAACCGTTGCGCATGAATAGCACCTTGTCATTCCCGATCGGCTGCGCTGAATGGCATTCCGTCCAACCGTCGGAAGTTTTTGGACAGCGGTAATCGTAGATTGTTTTCCCGTCGGCATTGATTTTGCGCCAGCCGGTTTTGTAGGCGAAGACAATTTCTCCGTTGGACAACCTGTGCATGTCCGAGAACTCGCTTTCCTGCCCGTTGAATTCGTCCTTCCGCGGGATTTGGTAAGTCCAGGCGACGCGTCCGCCCCTGATGAGGAACAGCGTGGCGTTGGTTTTGCGCGTGTCCCATTCTCCGGTATAGAGAAAATCGTGCTGCGCAAACCCGTTGCCGGGCAAAACCGCCGGTGGCGCCGGGTAAGGAACGGCCGCGGACTTATCGGTTTGCCCGTTTGCCCGGCGCGCCACGGTCATGGCGTAAGCCAGCGTGAACACCACGAGTAATTTGTTCGGACTCACAGGAATTGCCGGATGCTAAACAGGGCGTCCGTTCAGGGTCAAGCGAAGGCGTTGACATCTCTGCCCGCTAGCCTATGCTTTAAGCGGACTGGATTTGTCCTATATGGATTCCGCAACTGAGACAATCGAGAATTTCGTCAAAACCGAATATAAATACGGCTTTGTGAGCGACATTGAGACGGAGGCTTTTCTGCCCGGCCTCAACGAAGATGTGGTGCGGCGAATTTCGGAGAAAAAGGGCGAGCCGCCGTTCATGTTCGAGTGGCGCCTCAAAGCCTATCGCCACTGGGTTACCATGACCGAGCCGCATTGGGCCAACGCCAAATATCCGCCCATCGATTATCAGTCCTATATTTATTACGCCGCGCCGAAGCAGAAGAAAAAACTCGGCAGCCTCGACGAAGTGGACCCCGAAACTCGCGCGATGTTCGAGAAACTCGGCATTTCCCTCGACGAACAAAAACGCCTCTCCGGCGTCGCGATCGATGCCGTCCTGGACAGCGTTTCTGTCGCGACCACCTTCAAGGAGGAATTGGGCAAGCAGGGGATCATTTTTTGCTCTTTCAGCGAGGCGGTTCGGAACCACCCGGACCTTGTCAAAAAATATTTGGGAAGCGTCGTCCCCACAAATGACAATTTTTTTGCGGCATTGAACTCGGCGGTTTTTAGCGATGGCTCCTTCTGTTACATTCCAAAAGGCGTCCGGTGCCCGATGGAACTTTCCACCTACTTTCGCATCAACACCGCCAACTCCGGGCAGTTCGAGCGGACCTTGATTATTGCCGACGAGGGCAGCTACGTGAGTTACCTGGAAGGTTGCACAGCGCCGATGCGCGACGAGAACCAACTGCACGCCGCAGTCGTGGAACTGGTCGCCCTCGAAAATGCCGAGATCAAATACTCGACCGTCCAAAACTGGTATCCGGGCGATGCCGAGGGCAAAGGCGGCATTTACAATTTCGTGACAAAACGCGGCAAGTGCGCCGGGCGCAATTCAAAAATTTCCTGGACGCAAGTCGAGACCGGTTCGGCGATCACCTGGAAATATCCGAGCGTGATGTTGATGGGCGACAATTCGGTCGGCGAATTTTACTCCGTCGCTCTGACCAACCATCGCCAGCAGGCGGACACCGGCACCAAGATGGTTCACATCGGGAAGAACACTAAGAGCACCATTGTCTCCAAGGGCATCTCGGCCGGTCGCGGGCAAAACAGCTATCGCGGCCAGGTGAAAATTCTCAAGAGCGCCGCCAACGCCCGCAATTATTCCCAGTGTGATTCCTTGTTGCTGGGCGACAAATGCGGCGCGCACACGTTTCCTTATGTGGAGGTCCGCAACAGCACCGCCACCGTCGAGCACGAGGCCTCCACCTCCAAGATCGGCGAGGACCAGATTTTTTATTGCAACCAGCGCGGCATCCCGACGCAGGACGCGGTGAATATGATCGTCAACGGATACTGCAAGGAAGTATTCAAACATCTGCCGATGGAATTCGCCGTCGAAGCCCAAAAGCTTCTTGGCGTGAGCCTCGAAGGCAGCGTTGGCTGATTCCCCGAACAAAATCGCAGTGAGTGAGTGGAAACAACAGACAGATGACACCCATGCTTGATATTCGCAATTTGTCCGCCGGAGTGGACGGCAAGGAAATCCTCAAGGGCCTTGGCCTCACCGTCAAACGCGGCGAAGTCCACGCCATTATGGGCCCCAACGGCAGCGGCAAAAGCACCCTCGCGGGCGTTCTTGCCGGCCGCGGCGAATATACTGTCACCGGCGGCAGTGTGACATTTAACGGCGTTGATTTGCTTGAGCTTAAGCCGGAAAAACGCGCCCATGCCGGTCTTTTCCTCGCGTTCCAATACCCCGTCGAAATTCCCGGCGTCAACAGCACCGTTTTCCTGAAGGCAGCCTTCAATGAATGCCGCAAGTCCCGCAACGAGGAGGAACTCGACAGTTTTGAGTTTCTGGCACTTGTCAAACAAAAGGCAAAAATGCTCGAACTCGATCCCTCGTTGCTCAACCGCTCTGTCAACGAAGGTTTTTCCGGCGGCGAAAAAAAGCGCAACGAAATCTTTCAAATGGCCGTGCTCGAACCCAGCCTCGCGATCCTCGATGAAACGGATTCCGGCCTCGACATCGACGCGCTCAAGATTGTCGCCAACGGAGTCAACAAACTCCGCCGGCCGGACAACGCCACTTTGGTCATCACGCATTATCAGCGGCTGCTTAATTACATCGTGCCCGATTTTGTTCACGTCCTCGCCAGGGGCAAAATCATCAAGTCCGGCGGCAAGGAACTGGCACTGGAATTGGAGGAGCGCGGTTACGATTGGGTCCTCGACGGCAGCGCGAATGGAAAACCATGAGCGACGCGCTTCAGAAATTCCTGGAGGCTTCCAGTTCCGCCGATACCGCCGCCTGCCTCCCGTGGTTGAAGACGATCCGCGATTCCGCCCGCGCGCGTCTGCGCGAGACCGGATTCCCCAACACGCGCCAGGAGGAATGGCGATTTACCAATGTCGCCCCGCTTTTGGAACTTCCCTTGCATCCCGCCGCGCAAAACGGCCACCGCGTTTCGGCGGGCGATCTTGAACCGTTTCGGTTTGATGTGGGCGGGGTCTGCCTCGTTTTTGTCGATGGATGGTTCCGGCCGGATTTGTCGTCCGTGCCGCCGCAAGGCGCTCGATTCGAAGCAGACAGTTTGCGCGAGCGCCTCAAAGGCGGCGCCGACGGCTTGCAAAAACATCTCGCCCGCCACGCTAGTTTTGACACCAATTTTTTCACAGCGCTCAACACCGCATTTTTCCAGGACGGCGCTTTCATCTCTGTTCCCGCCGGCGTTGCGTTGGAGCATCCCGTGCAATTGCTCTTTGTCGCATCGTCGGAGCAGCCAGGCGCTGCGGCGCAAACAAGGAATTTGATTTTGGCGGACCGTGGCGCTGCGGTCAAAGTCGTGGAAACCTACGTCAGTCTCACCGCCGCTCCCTATTTTACCAATGCCGTCACTGAATTGGTCGTTGGTCCCGAAGCCCATGTCGAACATTGCCGGATACAGAATGAAAATCTGCGGGCGTTCCACATTGCCGCCGTCCAGTCCGTTCTGGAAAAAGATAGTCGCTGGCTCTCGCATTCGATCGCAAGCGGAGGCCGGTTCGCTCGCAACCAGATCCAGGCCCTTTTGAACGCCCCCGGCGCCGAGGCCGTCCTCAACGGGCTCTACCTCGGCCGCGATGAACAATTGATCGATCACCACACCGTCGTCGATCACGCCAAGCCCAATTGCGAGAGTCATGAATATTATCACGGCATCCTCGCGGACCGCTCGCACGGCGTTTTTAACGGCAAAATTTTTGTGCGCCAGGACGCCCAGAAGACCAACGCCAAGCAGACCAATCGCAATCTCGTCCTGTCCGAAAACGCCGTCATTGACACCAAGCCCCAACTGGAAATTTTCGCGGACGACGTCAAATGCACCCACGGCGCGACCGTCGGCCAATTGAACGACGAGGCGCTTTTTTATCTGCAATCGCGCGGCATCGGCGCCGATCATGCCCGGCGGATGCTCATTCGCGCCTTCGCAAGCGACGTCGTGGGCCGCATCACCATCGAGCCGGTTCGCGAGCGTCTCGACTCGCTTCTGGCGAAAAGGTTCGATCATGGCTGATGACCTCAGTCAGCTTTATCAGGAAGTGATTCTTGATCACTGCCGCAAGCCCCGCCATTTCCAGGCGATGTCCGATGCCAATCGCCACGCCGAGGGCAAAAATCCTCTGTGCGGCGACAATTTCACCGTCTATCTCAAAGTCGAAGACGGCGTGATTCGCGACATCACCTTTCAAGGCTCCGGCTGCTGCATTTCCAAAGCTTCCGCCTCGATGATGACGGGCCAGCTCAAGGGAAAATCGGCCGAGGAAGCCCGCAAATATTTCACCCAATACCACGCCATGATCACGACCGGCGCGGGTGACGAGGAATCGATGGGCAAACTCTGCGTTTTCGCCGGCGTCCACCACTTTCCAATGCGCGTCAAATGCGCCATATTACCCTGGCACGCGATGCTCGCCGCGCTCAACGGCGAACCCAGCGTTTCGACCGAGGAAAAAACATGAGCGAAGAGATTGTTTTAAAACGGGATTGCGAAGCCGTGCTCATTCCGGCGGGCACGAAAATTACGCTCCAGGCCGGTGAGCCGGTCGTTATTACGCAGGCTCTCGGCGGCAGCTACACCGTTGTCATTCATGGCAACATGGCGCGGATCGACGCTCGCGACGCCGACGCCATCGGACAGGCGCCGCCCCCCGCGGCCCAGGCGGAAAACGCAGCCGCGCCGCAAACCGAAACCGTCTCCGAGGATCAGGTCATGGAAAAACTTCGCACCTGTTACGATCCCGAAATTCCCGTCAACATCGTCGATCTCGGCTTGGTTTACGATTTGCAAATCCAGCCCTTGGCCGCAGGCGGACAGCGCGTTGAAATCAAAATGACTTTGACCGCTCCCGGTTGCGGCATGGGGCCGGTGCTTCAACAGGATGTCGAAACCAAAGTCGCCGCCATTCCCGGTGTCAAAGAGACGGCCGTCTTCCTGGTTTGGGATCCGCCCTGGAATCGCGACATGCTCTCCGAAACCGCCAAACTCGAACTGGGCTTGATGTGACCTCGCAAACTCCAGATTGGGCGGCGATTCGAAACGAATTTCCCATCCTCCAGCAAACCGTCAACGGCTTCCCGCTCGTTTATCTCGATAACGCCGCCACCTCGCAAAAACCGCGCCCCGTCCTCGAAACGCTCGACCGCTTTTATTGGCGCGACAACAGCAACGTCCATCGCGGCATCCACGAGCTAAGCCGCCGTTCCACCGTCGCATTCGAAGGCGCGCGCGACCGCGTTGCCCATTTCCTCGGCGCGCGCGAATCCGCCGAAATCATTTTCACTCGTGGAACGACCGAGGCCATCAATCTCGTCGCCCATTCCTGGGGCGCGACAAATATCAAACCCGGCGACACAATCCTGCTCACGGAAATGGAGCACCACAGCAACATCGTCCCGTGGCAACTGCTCGCCGAGCGCTCCGGCGCGAAATTGGCCTACGTCCCCGTCACGGGCGACGACGGATTGCTCGATCTCGGCGGCCTGGATAATTTGTTGGACAACACTGTCAAACTATTTGCGTTCACCCACGTTTCCAACACTCTCGGTACCGTCAACCCCGTTGCCGAACTTTGCCAGCGCGCCCGCAAGCGCGGGATTGTGACACTGGTGGACGCCGCCCAAAGCGCCGGCCACAGGCCCGTCGATGTGCAGGAGATCGGCTGCGATTTTCTCGCCTTTTCCGGCCACAAACTTTGTGGGCCGACCGGCAGCGGTGTTCTTTATGGACGGCGCGAGTTGCTGGAACAAATGCCTCCTTTCCAGGGCGGAGGCGACATGATTTCCAACGTCGATTTTTTCCAGAGCACCTGGAAGGAAGTCCCGCACAAATTCGAAGCCGGCACGCCCGATATCGCCGCCGCCATCGGCCTTCGCGCCGCACTCGATTACATCACGGGAATCGGCCTGGAGAACATCAGGCGTCACGATGAGGAATTGGCGGCTTTGGCAATGGACCGACTCGCGCATCTGTCCGGCATTCGCGTCTTCGGTCCCAAAAAAGCCCACGCTGGCGTGGTCAGTTTTCTCATGAACAACATCCACGCTCACGATGTTGTGACCGTCGCCGACCAGCGCGGCGTCGCGTTGCGCGGCGGCCATCATTGCAACCAGCCCTTGATGAAAAAACTCGGGATCGACTCCACCGCCCGCGCCAGTTTCTATTTTTACAACACCCCCGCCGAAGTGGACCGCCTTGCGGAAGTGCTCGCGGAAATCAAAAAGTTTTTTGGCGAATGAACGAGCCGCTCGATAAATCCGCCCCGATGAAGCGCGTCCTGGAAATTTTTCCGGGCGCCCAAAGGGCCTTGTTTCGCCGTTATCATATTGGCGGCTGCGCCAGTTGCGCCTTTCAGCCGGACGAAACGCTCGATGCCCTCTGCGCCCGCAACAATTTGAACGTCGCTGAAGTCATCGAACATATCAAAACCAGCCACCAGCAGGACGAGGAAATGCAGATTTCGCCCGCTGAATTGGCCCAATTGCGCGAGGCGGGACCAGTTCGCCTCGTCGATGTTCGCGCCCGCGAGGAGTTCGAGGCCACCCATCTCGAAGGCGCCGTCCTGCTTTCCCAGCCGGTGATGCAGGAGATTCTCGGCCATTGGCCCCGCGCGGAATTGATGGTCATCTGCGATCATCGCGGCCAAAACAGTCTTGACGCCGCCGCCTACTTCCTTGGCCAGGGTTTTGGCAACGTCCGCTGCTTGCGCGGCGGCATCGACGCCTGGTCTCGCGAAATCGATTCCAAGGTCCCGCGTTATCGCCTCGAACTTTCAAAATGAAATGAACGACGATCTTCAAAAACGAATCGAAGAAGCCCTGCGTGATCCCAAAAACCTGGGCGAACTCCAGGGCGCCGACGCCGTCGGCACCGCCGGCAGCGCCGCGTGCGGCGACATGATCCGGTTATGGATCAAGTTCAAGGAGCAGTCCGGAAAAAAAGTAATTGACCGCGCCACATTCCAAAGTTTCGGTTGCGAGACCGCCATTGCCGTCGCGAGCATGGCCACGGAAATGATTCGCGGCAAAACCGCCGAGGAAGTCATGGCGATGTCCGCCGAGGAATTGGCCCCCGGCCTTGGTCCGTTGCCGCCCGTCAAAATCCACTGCTCGCAACTGGTGGAAAGCGCCCTTCACTCCGCGCTCCAAGGCTCGCCAGTCCCCGCGACGCCGGCCCCCGCCGCCGCTCCAAGCCTGCTCGAACAATTCAGCCAGCCCGCCCACACTTCCGGCAAACTGAAAGTGATTCTCCTGGACGAATGATCTATTGGCGCCCGTCCGGCGCTCAATAAATCATGTCCGCCACCGTGCGCCCCGCCGGGATGAACGGAATCACGTGCTCCGTGTAGGGGCAAATCACGTCCAGCAAATACGGCTGGTCGGAATCCAGCATCTCCTGCATCGCCTCGCGCAAATCTTTCTTATACATGACGCGTTTGGCCGGAACGTTAAAACTCCGCGCCATCGCCACGTAATCGGGATAAATCTGCCGGCGACGCTCCGGGTCGCCGAGATAGGTGTGCCCGCGGTTCCCGGCGTAGAAATTGTCCTCCCACTGCACCACCATCCCTAAATGCTGGTTATTCAGGATCACCGCCTTGGCAGCGATTTTCTCGATGTGCGCCGTCGCCAGTTCCTGCACGTTCATCAGAAACGACCCGTCCCCGTCGATATCGACCACCTGCCGGTCCGGAAATGCCACCTTCGCCCCCAGCGCCGCCGGATACCCAAAACCCATCGCCCCCAAACCTGCGCTCGTCAGAAGCTGCCGCGGCGAATTAAATTTGTAATATTGCCCCGTCCACATCTGGTGCTGGCCGACCCCGGTCGTGATGATCGCCTCCCCCTTGGTCAATTCGTACAACATCTCAATCGCCATTTGCGGAAGGATCACTTCCCCCTCGCGTCCCTGGAGATGATCGCGCATGTGTTCCGAACGAATCACTTCCTCCGTCAGCCCGTAATGAAACGGCGCCCGCGTCTTCCACTCCGCCACCTGTTTGTGCCACGCCGAGAAATCCTTTCGGATCGCCCGCCGCCGGATCATCGCATTGAGCCGCCCCAGCGCGTACTTGATGTCGCTTTCCACCGCCAATTGCACCCGCCGGTTTTTGTTGTGCTCGGACTGGTCGATGTCGATATGCACAATCGTCCCCGTCTTGCAAAACTCCTCCACCTTCCCCGTCACGCGGTCGTCAAATCGGACGCCGAACGCCAAAAGCAAATCCGCCCCCGGCTTGATCTTCACCAACGGATCGCCCGGGTTTTTCCGCTGCTGAAATTCCCCGCTCACCGCCCAATTCGCGTAAGCCGCCCCGTGCATCCCCAGCCACCGCAACGAAAGCTCGTGCGTCTCCGGAAAAGCGCCGCAGCCCATGATCGTTGTCGTCACCGGGATTTGCGTCGCCTCGGCAAATTGGAGCAATTCCTTCGAAGCATTCGCCGTGATGATCCCGCCCCCGCAATAAATCACCGGCCGCTCCGCCTTCTCGATCAACCCGATGATTTCGTTAAGCGCCAGGTCATCCGCCCGTTTATCAGGGTCATACCCGCCGATTTGGATGTCCTTCGGCCAGACCGGCTGCGCCTTCGCCTGCTGAATATTCTTGGGAAAATCAATCACCACCGGCCCCGGCCGTCCCGTGCGCGCGATATAAAACGCCTCCTTCACCACGCGCGGAATGTCATTGATGTCCGTAATCAAATAGCTATGCTTGACAATCGGCAGCGTCATCCCGAAAAAATCAGTTTCCTGGAACGCGCCCTTGCCGATCATCGCCTGCGGCACCTGTCCCGTGATGGCGACCAGCGGCACCGAATCCATGTAAGCATCCGCAATCGCCGTGACCAGGTTCGTCGCGCCCGGCCCGCTCGTGGCCATGCAAACCCCCGGTTTCCCCGTCGCGCGCGCATAACCCTCCGCGGCAAAAGACCCCCCCTGTTCATGCCGTGGCAAAATCGTGCGAATCGTCGAGCGCGTCAGCGACTGATGGATCTCCATGCTCGCGCCGCCCGGATAGGCAAAGATGCACTCCACCCCTTCGCGTTCCAGTGCGCGGACCAGGATGTCGCGCCCGAGCATCGGTTCCCCGATCTCAGATTTGGCGTTTGAAATTTTGGAATTCGCAATTTTTTTCGTCCGAGTTTTTGTATTCATATCATTTTTTTATTTGGCATTGGGGGGTCGTGGGCCGAATAAAAAACCCACGACCGTTTCCAGCCGTGGGGTCATCGTCAATATTTGCATTACGCGCGACAAGTCCCCCCGGCATGGCCGCATACAACGACCAGGCCACCAACCTCGACTGTCAACACATTCACTGACACGCGGCCACAGTAAAGGAAATCAACCCCCCGGTCAAGCCCGCTTTTCGACCAAAACTTCAGGTCTGAACCGTGAGGATTTATTACGCCGGAATCAGAATGTCCCTCTGTTTAACCAAAACCGTTTTTTTCCCGAAACTCGCGACCATCGCCGCCCTCGTCGCAGTTCTTCCCGCAATCCCCGCACAGGCCTTCATCGGGTCCGTGGTGGCCAATATCAATGACTCCGGTCCCGGCTCGCGGCAAGGGGCGGCGGCATTCTTAACGAGGGCAGTCTCATCATGAATCCGTGTACCATTGTCAGCAATTCGGCCGGCACCTGCCCCTTTTTTCTTGACGCTTTACTTTCCTCGGCGCGACGGTGGCAAAACAACTGTAATGGATTTGCATCGGAAATATGCATTCAATCTGCGTTGGCGCGCAGTGGTCATTCGCGCCGGATTGATTTTCGGTTTGGCTTTCCTGACAGCACTCCGGGCCAGGAGCTTTAGAGGTGCCATGCGTGCCTGCCTGCTCAGCCTGGGCATATTCTTCTCCGTTTTGGCGTGCGTGATGATTATCCGACGCCTCGTCCTTCATCGTGTACTGGAATTGTCCGAGGATGCTGTTCTGCTTCCTCGGGGATTTCTTAAGCGCGACGTTCCTGCCAGGACACTTCAAAGGATACACAGTTAAGCTAAATCCCCTGGACGGCGTCTATTATTTCGACATCCGTCCGAATATGCTGACCGAACCAATCCTAAAGGATCATATTCGGACTTTCGATCACTTTTTGTTCGACGAGTTGTGGCGGCTGCTCCAGCGTGAAGCGGTCGTGGCCAGGATCGAGCCAAAAGAGGACGGCAATCCAGAATAGCCGCGAAGCTGCTTTTTCGCTGTCTCCCAATCGATGCCTTTTCGGTTATGGATTTTAAGCGCGGCTACGCGGCTTGAAGCTCTTCGATGCGCGTTATATGAAGAATGGCACAACGAACAAATCGTTCGGCTATGCCGGTTGGATCCGGAGAAACGCCGATCTCAACGGCATATTTGGATACGAGCATCATATCGTGCTTGGTAATGTCATACCGGGCGCCATCACTGGTGTGGATGGCAAACGGTTTGAAATCCTTGGCTGTTAATAATGCTCGAATTTCAACGGCGTTTAACATGGGTACTACCGTATCGTTTCAGGGCTGGATTTTCAACAATGTTTCCTTGCTTCGCCCCTCTCCAATACAACCAAACAGGGCCGCCCTTTCTTGCGTCTGGCATCAGGGCATACTAACACACCAAAAACCCATCCTGAGAAAAAGGACATCTCATAGCTTCTACGCCACGGGGTTTTGAACATTAAATTTGGTTGCTTGAATCAATCGACAAGTCGTCGCACAATCGAAGTAATCATAGCTGGCGTCGTGAAATACGTGGCAGGAATACTATTGATAGGCGGGGCCGCGTGCTTAATCACTGGTTTCTCTTCGCACGGACCTCCTATTGGTGATGTGGACGCGCATCCGAATCTTGCGGGCGTGCTCGCGTTTGAAAGGTCGGTGTGGCTCGTCATAATTGGAGCGGTCGCTTTCGCGGTGGGAGCCTATCTCCTTGGCAAAGCTCCGGGAGGTAGGTCTCTTTCGCAGTGGAGAGCCGATCTGGCCTTACTGCATGTTCGGTTCTGCCCAAAATGCATGGGTGCTTACCATTCGAAGGATTGCACAAGAAAAAGGCAATTTGGCGTGGTGCCTCGGTTGGTCTGCCGAAGTTGCGGTGTATTCGTCAAACAGTCGGGCTTCCGGATAATCTTGACAAGTATGGTTTTGATGTGCTGTTCATTCATCGGGTTTTTCGCGCCTCTTTTTTTTCCGCATAGTGAGTCAGAATTTCTGGCGTGGGGTTGCGTTATTTCATTTGTGATTGGCTTTCTCATGTGTTGCGCTGGCTTGATACGGCCTAGCCGTCAACCTTGGGATTACCGCTTCACGACTCGAAAAACAAATCAATGATTGTGATTTAATTACCAAAGGTCATTCTCGCAACACAAGTTTCGGGGATATTTTAATAACTTCATCAAGCTATTGTCTGCCCCGGTCATTTTTTTCGTCTTTTTACTTTACACCAGCGGGATTTTGTGGCTCTCTTGCCACCAAACCAAACCAATCTACTGCATGAACTCGAATAATGAATTTTCCCAAAACCACACTTTTCATATCCGCAGTGGCATTTTGCGGCCTAAACGTCCACGCCCAAACCAATCGCGCGGCCCTCATAGTCGCATTTAGCGGCACCAACGGCAGCGCCCCCTATACCGCGATGACCGAAGGCATCGACGGCAATCTTTACGGCACCACCGGCCAGGGAGGCTCGAACTACGATGGGACAATTTTTGAACTGAGTTCCAACAATGTCTTCACCACCTTGTTCAATTTCGGGTTCACCAACGGCAATTTCCCTCCCGCAAAGCTTTTACGCTCAACCAATCACAATTTCTACGGCGTCACCTACGGCGGCGGCTCCAATCAATACGGCTCCGTTTTTGAATTCACCACCAACGGCAACCTGATCTCCCTCTACTCCTTCGACGGAACCAACGGAGGAAATCCCTGGGGCGGATTGATCCAGGCATCCGATGGAAATTTTTACGGCACCACCTCCGGCGGCGGCACGGGCTTTAACGGCTTCTTTGGCAGCGGCAGCGGCACTATTTTCATGATGACCCCGCAAGGAGCCTTCACCAACCTTTATCAGTTTACCGGGGGCACCGATGGCGCCACCTCGTACGGAACCCTGGTGGAAGGAACAAACGGAAACCTTTACGGAACAACCTATTCCGGCGGTACCGGCAATGGAACCATATTCGAGTGGAAGCTGGACCCCTCTTTGGAGGAGATCCTCGCGTTTGACGGCAGCGACGGCGCAAACCCTGCGGCCGGCCCGGTGTTAAATCGCCGTGGTTTCATGGTCGGCACGACAGCCGCGGGTGGCAGTAATGGCAAAGGGGAAGTCTATACACTGGATTACGAGAAAGCCCTCAGGGTCGTTTACAACTTCGGCGGTCCGGACGGCGCCACCCCCTATGGCCCGCTCGTATGCTGCGGAGATTGCTACTATGGAACAACTTACAGTGGCGGTACGTACAATCAGGGTGCCGTCGTCAGCGTGGAAATCCGTTCCGTAATTGCCGCGAGGGAAACGGTCCTGTACTCCTTTAAGGATCAGCTCGATGGCGGTTTTCCTGAAGGCGGGGTGACCGCGTACCACAACCACCTCTTCGTCACAACGACAGAAAGTACCATAGGGACCGTTTACGGGGGCGGCACGCTCATCGAGTTAGTCGAATCCCCGCGCTTGACTCGTCTGGGGCCAACCTTCAAAGCCGGGGTTTTCTCCGCGACCTATGAGGTGCAGCCAACCTGGACTTATCAGCCCCAATACTCGCCAGACCTGCTTCCCGGAACCTGGTCCGCCTGGGGCCATTCGATAACGCCGACTGAGCGCACCTACACTTTTGGGGGAACAGTCAGCGCCCGCGCCGGTTTCTTGCGCCTCCAAGTGGAACCCCCCGGGTTACTCCCGCCATGATTTGTTAGCTAAGATCGAACACTTCGGAAAAAATCGCCGGAATCAGTCAAATCATTTCCTGTTTGCAGACTGGCTTCCGGCCGCCACGTCCCGCCGAAACCTTGGCGACTTGCCGCGCCGTAGCCTTGGCGGACTTGCCGCGCCGTAGCTTCAGCGAAGGCGGGAGGCGGGAGGCAGTAGTCGAACTCGATCTCGTGTCAATAAAAAGTGCAAAAAGTGAGGACTGATACGGGGACGGGGATGACACTGGGACGTTTGTCTTCGACAAAGGCCAATTTGAAAGTGGAATCGCAGCAAAACTGTTGAATGAATTTGTGGCAGACCCGTATCCGTATCTGGATGAGACGGCGCGGAAGAACGGAAGCGGCAGGGTCACATCTTAACTTTTAACTATTCAACACTTAGAGCGCTTACCAGAACTTTGGAACTTTGGGGCCGTACTTAAACATTTAACATTTGAAATTTCTGTTTGCATGTCTCAATCACTTTGCCCCACGCCGGTCGATGCCTGGATTTCGAATCCATCTCGGAATTTCACCCGCACTTCGCTCACACTGTCAATACATTTGTTAAATGTTTAAGTACGGCCCCAAATGC
>DATAXU010000158.1:0-13207 GCA_036272955.1 Verrucomicrobiia bacterium | reverse complement strand
ACGGCATGAGCACCGCGATTTTGGCGCCGTGCTCCAGTTAGCAGGATCATTCCATTCCGCGAAAACCGCCGCCAGGGCGTTGCCGAGGTTTTTGTTGATTGACTGTCGCACTTCCGGCGGAAACAGATCAGGGTCTTTATTTGCGTTTTAAGTTTTTTAACAGGTGTCGAAGAAACACAACGTTGTCGAGTTGCAAATAATGCATCGTTCCGCCCATGCGGGAATAACTTTTGCAAAAACGGAGATAATACGCGGGATTGTCCTTTGGCGGCTCGCCCGTGGTCCAATCCCATTGCCCGCCATCTTGCAGATCGACCACGAAAATCCCGTGGCCGCGAACGACGGGACGGCCCGCCTGCAATCTCAAATTGTTGACGCAGCTCATGCTTTTCTCGAAGACCTGCGGCCCCATGATCGCGGAGCCAACGCTCAGGACCACCCCGCCATCGAGTCCTTCAACGGCGGCGCCGAAGAGGCGGAAATCGGTGTCGGCTGCCCGCCCGATCGCGGCGCCGTTGAACATGGGGTGATTGGAAATAATGTCGTAGCCGATACCCGGGTGAACCGTCATCGGAATATCCCGTTGGAAACATTGGGCGAAAACGCTGTTCTCTTTGAACGGGTGCAAGACCTCGTGGCTTCCGGCGCCCAGATGATGCACGCGCATGGCATTGAGCAATTCCGCCCTCGCCGAGGCGAACCGATGCGACGGCGCTTGTCTCAACAGACTTTCAAGACTCTTGACGGAAGGCAGTTTCACTCCGTCGCGGCTGATGAATTCACCCACGGAACGCCCAAAGCCTTCCCCCGTCAACGCGCCCGCCAGCAACGCGAGATGAATATTGCGACCGGTTTCCGCCCACGCGCCGAAAGTGCCGGTGGCGACATTGTCCCGGACGCTCTCGGTTGAAACGCCGGCGAAAGCGAATTCCCAATCGTGAATGGCGCTTGCGCCGTTTGTGGCCAGATGAGTGAGCCAGCCTTCCTCCAGGAAACGGCGCAGGATTGCGGCGGCGCCATTTTTTATCAGGTGCGCTCCGAAGATGAGCAAGACGGACGCGTTGTTTTTGCGGGCCTGTGCAATCTGCCGCGCGCATTGGCGGACCAGCGCCAGATTGGGTTTGGAAAGACGCGGGGGCGTCGAATCGGGATCGACCAGGATATCGTCCAGCCGCGCCTGACTCTTGCGTTGCGCCAGGGGGAAAACTTTTAATTTGGTCAAATCAATGGGCGTCGTCATCTCGGAATCCAAACGAAAATGGCAAATATAGCGGGGCTTATACAAGGATTTTTGAATGGCGGTTGCGGGATTCTGCTCTTACCCTGTCTGGCGAAAGATCTGGCAAATGCCTCTGACCAACATTGCAGGAACCGTGACCAACGTGGTCGATACCGTGTCGAACCTCACGGGGGCGCCGCGCGTGAGCAAGCTGGTGGACAGGACTTGCGATTATCTTTTCTTCAACAACGAGCATAATTTTATCGGTGGGGTCATTTATCTGTTGATTGGGTATTTCCTCGCGCGATGGGCCGCAGAGGCGATGTCGCGCGGCTTGGAGCGGCAGCACATGGACCCGCCGGTGCGGCAGTTGCTCAGGCGCCTGACGCGGCTGCTGATCATGGGCCTGGCCCTGACGTGCGCGCTGGAAGTCGCCGGTTTCAAGATCACGGCGCTGCTGACTGGCTTCGGGGTTCTGGGGGTGGGAATTGGCTTCGGAATGCAAGGGTTGGTGAGCAATTTAATCGCGGGCCTGACCATCATATTCACCAAGCCGTTTCGCGTCGGGGAATACGTGGAGATCCTCAACGTCAAGGGCGTGGTTTGCCATATCGACATCATTTCCACCACGCTGACACACACCGACACCTCAAAGATCGTCATCCCCAACCACAAAATCATCGGCGAAATCGTGCATAATTACGGCACGATGCGGCAAATCGCATTGACAGTGGGCGTCGGCTACCAGACGGATTTGAAACGGGCGCAGGAATTGGTGGCGGACATATTGGCGCGAAATCCGCGCGTGCTGCGCGAGCCGAAACCGGTGGTTTTGGTGGCCGCGTTGCAGGATTCAGCGATTGCGATCACGGCGTATCCGTGGGTGCAGTTGAATGATTATGGGCTGGGACAATCGGAATTGAACCAGGCGATTGTCGAAACATTTCGAGAAAATCAAATTGAAATTCCGTTCCCGCAGCGGGAGATTCGCATTCTCAATGCGCAGCCCGCGCCGGAACATTCCTTGCAAGAATATGGACACTCATCAAAGTAATCGCCGCACATTCATCAAGACCGTGGCCGCGACAGGCGCCGGATTGGCGCTGGCGGAAAAATCCCCGCGCGCCGAGGAAACCACGCCGCGCGGCAAAACCCGCCTGGGCTTTGACAATTACTCCGTGCGGGCAATGAAATGGAACGCCTCGCAATTGATCGACTACGCAGCGTCGCTGCGGCTCGATTCGTTATTCCTGACGGACCTGGACGTTTACGAAAGCTTCGAAGAGAGCTACCTGCGGGACTTGAAAAAGAAGGCCGACGACAATGGCATGGTGATTTACGCGGGATCGTGGAGCATTTGTCCCACCTCCAAATATTTCAAAAACAAATGGGGGACCGCCGAAGAGCACCTGGCTTTGGGCATTCGCGTGGCCAAGGCGCTGCAATCACCCGCGTTTCGATGCATTCTCGGAATGGGCGGGGACCGCGCGACGCCGGGAGGGATCGAGGCGCGAATGGCGGACACCATCAAAGTTTGCCGGACGGCGCGCGGCCTGGCGCTGGACGCCGGCGTGAAGATCGCGATTGAAAATCACGCGGGCGACATGCAGGCGTGGGAATTGGCCGGATTGTGCGAGGAGGCGGGAAAGGAATACGTGGGCGTGACCCTCGACACAGGAAACGCAACGTGGACAATGGAAGACCCAATGGAATGCCTGGAAACATTGGCGCCGTACGTGGCGGCGTCCGCCTTGCGAGATTCGATGGTGTGGCAAACGCCGGAAGGCGCCGACATCCAATGGACGGTGATGGGCGAGGGCGTCGTCGATTACAAGGTGTTCGTCAAACGGTTCCTGGAGCTTTGTCCGACGGTGCCGGTCAACGTGGAAATCATTTCAGGCTTTCCGCATCCGATGCCGTATTTCAAAAAGGAATTTTGGGATGTCTGGCCGAAGGCGCGCGCCCGGGATTTTGCGAAATTCGACGCGCTCACGCGGCTTGGAAAAAAAATCCCACCGCACCACGCCCCAGACGAAAAGGCGACGCAGGATTATCAAAAGAGCCAATTGGAACAGAGCCTGACCTATTGCAAGGAGACACTGGGCCTCGGTTTGAAATAGAAGCGGACGCGGGAACTCATTTTTGCGCGGCGACGAGGGATTTGACCAGCCCGTCGATGGTGTGTTCCTTCGCTTCGAGGTCCGGCTTCAATCCCAAGGCAATCACAGCCTTGCTCGTTTCGGGGCCGATGGACGCCAGTTTGATCTGCGGATGGCTCGCCAATAGTTTTTTCAAATCAAAGCGCGCGTTGAAATTTTCAACCGCTGAACTGCTGGCGAAAGTGACCCAATCCGCCCCCTCCTCAAGCAACCTCGACGCTGCGCCGGTGCGATCTTCGGTTTCTGGGACGGTTTTGTAGCAGGCGACGTCATCCACGATTGCGCCCGCGGTTTCCAGGTCTTTCGGCAATTCGCGATTGGCATCCTCGGCGCGGAGAAGGAGGACTTTTAAGTTTTCGACGCTGCCGGATTCCGACATCGCCGCGGTGATTTTCGAGGCGACATATTCTTTGGGCGTCGCATCCACTTTCAGGTGCAATTCGTGCAACTTGGCGGCTGTCGCGGGGCCGACGGCGGCAATGCGAACACCACCAATATCGCGAAGGTCTTCGAAGACCTTGAAGAAAAATTCGAAGAAAGCGGCGACGCCGTTGGGGCTTGTGAAGACGATCCAATCGTACGAGTTCAGTTCCAGCAAAACATCCGCGATCAGATGGCGTTCAGTGGGCGGAACGATGCGGATGGTTGGAACTTCGAGAACGTCGGCCCCGAGCTCAAGCAGGCGCCGCGAAAGCTGGCTCGCCTGTTCCCGCGTGCGGGTGACAACGATCCGCCGCCCAAATAGCGCCCGTTTTTCAAACCAATTGAGCTTTTGCCGCAATTTCACGACGTCCCCAATCACCGCAAGGCCAGGCGGCTTGAAGTCCGCCTTTTCCGCGACGTCGGCAATGTTTTGCAAAGTTCCGATGACGGATTGCTGGCGGCCAGTCGTGGCCCAGCGGATCATCGCGACAGGAGTTTCGGCGGACATGCCGGCGGCAACTAATTTTTCGGAGATCTCCCGCATCCGCTCGACGCCCATGAGAACGACTTTTGTGCCTGGGGCCTTGGCGACTTGCGCCCAATCGACACCAGGCTCGCCCTTGGCGGGGTTTTCGTGGCCGGTGACGACGGTGAACGCGGAACAGTGGTCCCGATGCGTGAGCGGAATGCCGGCGTAATTCGGCCCAGCGATGCTGGAAGAAACGCCCGGCACCACTTCGAACGCGATTCCCGCCCCGGCCAATTCCGCCGCCTCCTCGCCGCCGCGTCCGAAGACGTAAGGGTCGCCGCCCTTGAGACGGACGACGCGTTTGCCGACCCGGGCTTTGTCGATCAAAAGCTGGTTCAGCTCATCCTGGGGAATGGCGTGGTCCGCGGAACGTTTTCCCGCGAAAATCAACTCCGTCGTCGCCGGAACAAGACGCAGCAAATCCAGATTGACCAATGCGTCGTAAACCACCACCTCGGCCTGGCCCAGCAGTTCGGCGCCACGAACAGTAATCAAGCCGGCGTCGCCAGGTCCCGCGCCCACCAGATAGACGATCCCTTTCGATTTCATTGCAACCAGCTTATGCTGACATTGCCTTTTGTTCGAGCAAACGGTGGAAGGATTTTTCGTCGAGGGTTTCGCGCTGGAGGAGTTCGCGGGCGACAAGATCCAATTCACGACGGTGATCGGCCAGGATGCCCTTGGCTTCGGTGTAGGCCTTGTCGAGGATCTTTTTGACTTCCAGATCGATTTCGCGCGCGGTCTGTTCGCTACAATCGCGCTGCCAGATTCCATCGGGCGCGCCGGTCAGGTAGGCGCCCTGCCGTTGGGCACAGTGGGCCAATCCCACCACTTCGCTCATTCCATACATGGCGACCATTTGGCGGGCGAGGGCGGTTGCGTGTTCGAGATCGTTTTCGGCGCCGGTGCTGATTTCGCCCAGCACCACCTCCTCCGCCGCGCGTCCGCCCAACTGGCCCTTGAGTTTGTCCAACAACGCGGAACGGCTCATCAGGTAACGGTCCTCGGTTGGCAATTGCATGGTAAAACCCAGGGCCGCGCGACCATGCGGGATGATGGTGATTTTATGCACAGGGTCGGCATACTTGCTGTAAGCGGCCACCAGGGCATGGCCGACTTCATGATAAGCCACTCGGCGTTTTTCCTCCTCGCCCAGCCGGCGGCTTTTTCGTTCGGGGCCGGCAACGACTTTCTCCACAGCGTCCTCCAAATCCGTCTGGCTGATTTGCACGGCCTGGTGACGGGCCGCCAGCAACGCAGCTTCGTTGACGAGGTTTGCCAGATCGGCGCCGGAAAACCCGGGGGTTTGCTGCGCCACCTTGCGAAGGTCCACGCCGGTTTCCAACGGCTTGTTGCGGACGTGTATTTTGAGCACCGCCAGACGGCCATCCAGGTCGGGTGCGTCCACGACCACCTGGCGATCAAACCGGCCCGGCCTTAACAACGCGCGATCCAGCACTTCGGGACGGTTGGTCGCGGCCAGGATGATCACGCCAACATTGGCTTCGAAGCCGTCCATGCCGACGAGCAATTGATTGAGCGTTTGTTCGCGCTCGTCGTTCACCGGGCCGATGTGAACACCGCGCTGGCGGGCCACGGCGTCCAGCTCGTCAATAAAAACAATGCACGGCGCCTGGGCCTTGGCCTTTTCAAACAAATCGCGAACACGCGCCGCGCCCACGCCCACGAACATTTCCACAAAATCGCTGCCGCTAATCAAAAAGAACGGCACCTTGGCCTCGCCCGCCACCGCGCGCGCCAAAAGAGTTTTGCCGGTGCCGGGCGGACCGATGAGCAGAATCCCTTTTGGAATTGCCGCGCCGAGCGCCTTGTATCGCTCTGGGTTTTTCAGGAACGTGACAACTTCCTGCAATTCATATTTGGCCTCGTCGCAGCCTGCGACGTCGTTAAAAGTGATTCCCGTATCGGTGTCGGCCACGACTTTTGCTTTGCTCGATCCAAAGCTCATCAAGCCCTGCCCAATGTTTCCCATGCGGCGAGCCAGGAAGCGCCATATCAGAATCATCACTCCAATTGGCACGAGCCACGCCCAAAGGAATTGGGAAACCAGCGTCGGGCGAACGCCGGTGAAATCGACCTTGGCTTTTTGAAGGTCGGCTACCAAATTCGGGTCATCCACACGAACCGTCCGAAACATATACGCCTCAGGCGGGGCATTTGTTTTTCCATTCTCGACAGCGGGGGATTTGGCTTTGGTTACCTCTTTCCCGATGATGTCGGATTCTTCGATTGTCGCCTCAGACACTTTGCCCTGCGCCACAAGGTCCTTGAAGTTGCTGTAGGAGATTGTGTGCGTGACAAGCTGATGGGACGCCTCCTGCCAAAACCACAACATGCCGAGCATCATGATCAGATACCAAACCATCGGAAGCCATTGGTGGGGCGGCATCGAGGGCGGCTTAAGGCGATCCAGCTTTTTCTCTCCGTTTTCCTTTGGCAAGCTCATGGGTGTCCCTGCTGATCCTACTCTCCCCTTGATTGCCCAAAGCGTCAACCGGGGTTATCTTACCGAAGGTGAAATTCCTTTACCCGCTTCTGTCGGCGTGGTTGGCGTTCGTCGCAACTCCAATCTCCACGTTCGCGGGTCAAGTCGGCCTAATCAAAATCGATGGCGCCATCGGGCCGGCAACGGCGACTTATATTGCGCGAGGCGTGGACCGCGCGGCGCAAGACGGCGACGTTTGCCTCATTATCCAACTGGACACCCCCGGCGGCCTTCTCGATTCAACCAAGGAAATCGTCGAAAAACTTCTCAGTGACGAGGAGCCGACCGTTGTGTATGTGTCGCCGGAGGGCGGCGGCGCGGCAAGCGCTGGAACTTTTATTACTTTGGCGGCGAACATTGCGGCGATGGCGCCCGACACCACAATCGGCGCCGCGCATCCCGTTTCATTCACCGGCGGCGGCACGGAGGACACCAACGGGATCATGGGCCGCAAATTGGAAAACTACGCCGCCAGCTACATCGAAACCATCGCGAGCAAACGCCACCATAATGTGGGTTGGGCGATCAGCGCCGTGCGCGAAAGCGCTTCGATCACCGCACGCGACGCGCTGAAACTCCAGGTCATAGATTTGATCGCGCCGGACTTGACGAATTTGCTCCAGCAACTCGACGGCCGCCAAATCAACGAAAAAACGCTGCGCACCGCCCACGCCACCATCGTGGAAATACCAATGTCCGCGCGCGAGCACGTTTTCCAAATGCTCTGGCAGCCTCAAGTGATGTTCGTGCTGATGCTGGTGGCCGTTTATGGAATCATCGGCGAATTGAGCAGTCCCGGCGCGGTGCTGCCCGGGGTGACGGGCGCCGTCGCGCTGATTCTCGCGCTTTACCTCGGTTCGATCCTCCCCATCAACGCGGCGGGAATCGCGCTGATGTGTCTTGCCGTCAGTCTTTTTATAATTGACGTTTTCGCGCCAACCCACGGCGTGCTGACGGCGGGCGGCGTCGTTGCCTTCTTCCTGGGATCGCTCATGCTGTTCAACCGCGAGCCGGGCTATGGTCTTCCCTTGGGATTGATTATTCCAGCCACGCTTGTGACAGCGGTATTCTTTTTGTTTGTCATCGGGGCCGGCCTGCGCGCACAGTTTCAACCGGCGAAGACAGGCCGCGAAGCGATGGCCGGCAAGATCGTCACCGTTCTCACGACCGTCGATTCGAACGGTGGCAAAGTCATGGTGGACGGCGAAAATTGGAATGCCGTCAGCCCGTCCCCCGTGGCGCCGGGGGCGCGGGCGGAAATTGTGGGACTCGAAGGGCTTACTCTGCGCATCAAACCGAAAGTTTAAATTATGGACAATCAAATACATATCGCCGCGAATATCGTCGCGTGGCTCATTCCGATCGTCGTCCTGCTGGCCGTCGTTTTGCCCAGCGCCGTGCGCATCCTGCGCGAATACGAGCGCGCCGTCGTTTTCCGCCTCGGCAAGCTCATTCACGCCAAGGGGCCGGGCGTCGTTTTTCTGATCCCGATGGTGGACCGCATGGTGCGAATGGATTTGCGCGTCATCACCATCAACGTCGCCAAGCAGGAAATCATGACGCGCGATAACGTGCCCGCGACAGTTGATGCCGTCATTTATTTTCGAATCCTCGATCCGGAGGCCGCCGTCGTAAAAGTGGAAAATTACCTGCAAGCCTCCACGATGATCGCGCAGACCACTTTGCGCAGCGTCCTCGGCCAGTGCGAATTGGACGAATTGCTTTCCCATCGCGACAAAATCAATCAAACCCTCCAGGAAATCATCGACCGCCACACCGGCCCGTGGGGCGTCAAAGTGACGGCGGTGGAAGTCCGCGACGTGTCCCTCCCGGACACGATGAAACGCGCCATGGCCCGCCAGGCCGAAACCGAGCGCGAACGCCGCGCCAAAATCATCAATGCCGAGGGCGAATTTCAAGCCGCCGAAAAGCTCGTCCAGGCCGCGACGATGATCGCCTCACAACCCATCGCGCTTCAATTGCGATATCTGCAAACGATCGCCGAAATCGCAGGCGATCGCAACACCGCCACGATCATTCCGCTGCCGATTGAATTGCTGACGCCGTTTTTGAAAAAGCCCTGAACCGCCCGCGCTTGGAGATTGAAAAATCCCCCCGCGCTGCTCTAATGCGGTGTGGCGATCAACAGGCTCGAGCGCACCCTCAAAGCAACTTTCGTAGGCATGGGCGTCAATGCCGTGCTCACCGCCGCCAAATTCGCGGCGGGCATCATCGGTCACTCTCACGCGCTTGTCGCCGACGCGGTGGAATCGACCGCGGACATTCTCAGTTCGATCATCGTGTGGCGCGGCCTCGTCGTTGCGGCGGAACCACCCGACCGCGAACATCCGTACGGCCACGGCAAGGCCGAACCGCTGGCAGCGGCGTCCGTCTCCATTATGCTGCTCCTGGCTGCCGTGGGCATCATCATCAAATCCGCCGCGGAACTGACAGATCCACACCGCGAACGTCCGCGCGCTTTCACGCTGGCGGTGTTGCTCGGAGTGGTCGTCGTCAAGGAGCTTTTGTTTCGATTCGTTTCACGCGAGGCGAAAACCGCCGAAAGCATCGTCGTTCACACGGATGCCTGGCACCATCGCAGCGATGCGATCACCTCCCTGGCCGCGGCCATCGGGATCACTTTTTCGCTGCTTGGCGGCCCGAATTTTCTTTTTGCTGACGATGCCGCCGCCATACTCGCCGGCCTCATCATTGTCTGGAACGGCTGGCAATTGCTCCGCCCCGCGCTCAGCGAGTTGATGGACGCTTCTCCCAACGCCGCACTGGTCGCCAAAATAAAATCGACCGCCGGCAAAGTTCCAGGGGTCAACGCCATTGAGAAGTGCATCGTGCGCAAGGCGGGGTTTCAATATTTTGTCGATATGCACGTCGAAGTGGACCCACAAATGACCGTCCTGGAAGGGCACGCCATAGCCCACAACGTGAAGGACCGCGTGCGCGAAGCAATGCCCACCGTCCGCGACGTCCTGGTCCACATCGAACCATCGCAAAAATCCGCTACTGGAGAAAATCCATCAGGGACAGGCTCGAAATCATGACCCCGCTTTGCAGCGTCGCCTGGTAAGCCGTTTGGGTTTGGCTCAACAGCGTCAATGTCTGGGCCAGGTCCGCGTTGGTGTCATTGGACATTTGGGAATCAATCGACGTCGATTCCTGGCTCTCACTGGTGCCGGCGGCTTCGAGTGTGGACTGCAACACGCCATTGGCGCTGATTTGCGAGACAACGTTGTCTTCATCCTTGCTGAGGGCCGGAGTGTTGGTGGAGGCAATGGCGCTGGTATTGCCGGAGGCCAGATTCTGCTGCAAGGAAATTAAATCACTGAAAATATTCGCGCCGGAACGGCTGTCCGCAAAAACTCCGGCGGCTCCCGACCCGGTGTTGTTCTCGCCGGGGGCCTGCGCTGTGACGGAAAGGCCGGGAGCGATGTCCGTTTTTGCAACGTCGCTGTTGCCGTTGTAAGTAATGCCGGTGATATTGCCGTTGGCATCCGTCGTCGCGGAAAAAGGCGGGCTGCCGTTAGCGGTCCCGCCGAAAATGTAATTGCCCTGGGAATCCTGGGTGTTGGCGTATTGCAAGGCCTGGCTGATGTATCCGCTGACCGTCGCCGCATATGTGGGAAGCTGGGCCGCCGAGAGGCTGTCGGCTTGCGTGGCAATTTCGCTGGCTTGCTCGATCAGCGTTTGAAGGCTGTTCAAGGCGTCGGAGGCGGTGTCGGCGCTGCTTTGCACGGCCGAAATATTGCTTTGATACTGCGTGTTGGCGCTCGCTTCGGTCTGCAAATTGAGCACCTGGTTCATGGCCGCCGGATTGTCCGACGGCAGGGTCATGGAGAGACCCGTGGTCGCTTCGTTTTGCAGCGTGCTCTGGCGGGTTTCCAATTGATTGATTTGGTTCAGGAAATTCTGTCCAAATGAGGTGGTTGTCACTTGCATAAAGTTGTTTCGGGTTAACTTTGCTCAATCATTGCGTTTTCATGCTGATGACTGTCTGCAGCATTTCATTGACGGTTGTCACCAATTCCGCGGAGGCCTCGTACGCTTTTTGGTATTGAATTAGATCTGTCATTTGCGAGTCCAGCGACACGCCCGCGGTGCTCGCGCGCTGGCTGGTCAGCATCTGGCTGACGGACTCGTTGGTGTCGAGCTGGTCATTTACGGACGAGATCGCGCTGCCCAGATCGGTGACCGTCTGTGCGTAGTTCCCGCTGAAAGTCTGGTTGCTAAGGCCGGCAATGTTTTGGCTGCCAAGCGCGGCCAGCGCGGAGACGGTGCCATTGTCTCCCGTGGCGCCGGTGCTGGAATACTGGAACTCCGATGGGTCCCCCACCAGCGAACTATTGACCCCAATATCGGATGCATCCGTCCCGGTGAAAAGGTCCTGGCCTGTGTTGCCGTTGGCGTCGTAACCCTGTGAATAAATGCTGTTGACGTTCGTGATCAACTGCGAAGCCAGCGTATTGACGCCGGTTTGGAGATCGGCCAGGGCGCCGTCGCGCGCGGTGATGTTGCCGTAGATGTTGCCCCCGCTCAAACCCGTCAACTCCGTCCCGGGCGCGCTGTTCGCCTGGAGAACCAATTGCCCGTTGCCCGACGCGTCGAACGTTCCGAGGCTGTCCGTCTGGGTGACGCCGGTCACCATCGCGACGTTGCCGATGTTGACGTTGACGGCGCCGTTGGATTCGGTGGAAGTGGTGATGTTGATCTGGTTGGAAAGGTCTTCCAGTGTCGCCTCGCGTTGGTCAACAAGATCATTGGCGGTGCCGCCGGATGATTCGGCCTCGACGATTTGCTTGTTCAACGAAGCAATGGTGGCCAGGTCCTGATTGCTGTCCGTGACTTCGCTTTGGATGGAGGAATTCAAATCGTCG
Organism: Verrucomicrobiia bacterium; assembly: GCA_036272955.1. Lineage (GTDB taxonomy): Bacteria > Verrucomicrobiota > Verrucomicrobiia > Limisphaerales > Palsa-1400 > DATAUD01. The sequence continues at coordinate 1,482 of DATAXU010000158.1, read as the reverse complement.
CGCACGCCGGAAAGCTGGGAGGAAATTTGTTGGAACTGCGTGGAAAGATTCTGGGCGCTTTGCACCGCCGTCTGTTGAAGCGGAAGGCTGCTCGGGTCATTTTCCATTGCTGAAAACGAATCGAAAAGCGTGCTGAGGCTCGAAGCCAGTCCGTTGGGGCTGTCGGGCGTCGCGGAGGAACCGGTGGAGGTGATTTGTTCGTCGAGGTACGCTTGCGCGTTTTCCAATCCGGTTTGTTGCGCGGTCAGCGAACTTGTCAGGCTGTCCTGGGCCTGTATTTGGGAATTGAGATAAGGATCGGACGCCGAAGTGATGCTCGTCGCATCAATGCCCGTGCCTTCGTCGCCAATGGGGGTTTCCAACGGGGTGGAAGCCGTGACGTTGAGCGTCTGGACAGAGTAGGCGGCATTGTTGGCGTTGGACAAATTTTGTCCCGTCACCGCCATTTGTTCCTGCTGAACGGAGAGGGCGCGCGCCCCCATGTCCAAAGTTCCAAAGAGTCCAAGCATAAGTTTAGCCGACCGCCTCGTACAGCCGCCGCGGCGTGACGATCACACTTCGGCATGAGCCCATTTCATCATAAACGGACGTCTGCCGCGAAGGCATCAGCGTGTTCAATAACTCCTGCATCAACTCCACCGAACGGCGGAGCATCACATGATTCTGCCGCGCCCGGCGGCGGACGCGAAAAAGCAATTCATTGTTCTCCTCCACCAGCGCCTTGAGCAACGGCTGGTAATCGGCGGGGAGAATCGGAATCAAGCTCGTAAACGGGGCATCCCCCGGCTGCGTGCAATCTTCCGCGACGGCGCGACGGCATTCCTCGCGCCGCGCTCGCGCCTGTTGGATGGCGTCGCCCTGGGCCTTGATGAGGCTGATGGATTGAAATACTTCGCTGGCGGCGCGAGAAATGAGATACTCCTGCTGGCGTTCCAACAACGCGAGCATTTCGCCGTAGTTCTGCAATTCATCGCGAAGCGCGTCGATTAATAATTTTAGGCTTTTGATCATGACTGTGTTGCGGAGGGAGATTTGTTGCCCGTTAAAACCTGGCGGCCAAGTTGCGTTTGCAAACTTTTGGCGAGGCCGAATTCGCCGGAGCGGCTGATGCTGTCCGCCAATTGATTGTTGATCATGTCTGAATAAATTCCATTGGTGGTGGACTCGGATTCGGAATCCAAAACCGGCTTGCGAATGTCCTGGAAAATCTGCCGCAGCAACACCGCCTCGAATTGCCGCGAAACTTCACCGACTTTTTCCGTGTCCGGAATATTCGGGTTCGCGGCGAGCGTTTCCAACGAGACTTGCGAAGCCTCCACTTTAGGATGGGTGCCGTTGATATTCATGCTACCGCATTATTAATTCCGCTTGCAGCGCCCCGGCTTGTTTCATCGCCTCGAACATCGACATCATGTCGCGCGGCGTCACGCCCAGTGCGTTGAGCGCGGAAGCGACCTTTTCCACTGTGGGCAAATCCGGCAA
>DATAXU010000157.1:0-6542 GCA_036272955.1 Verrucomicrobiia bacterium | reverse complement strand
GGGGCGAGCGTGGAAGTGCGCCAGCTTTTTTTCAACCTGCCGGCGCGCCGGAAGTTTTTGCGCTCCGAGGAAGTGGAATACGCACACATCGAACATTATGTGATGGTGGCGGCGCTGGCGCATCCGGCGGTGGCGTTTGAGTTTTTCAAGGACACCCGCGCCGTCTGGCAATTGCCGGCGGTGAAAACGCCGGACAAACTGGGGGCTTTGCGAGAGCGTTTGCGCGCGTTGACGGGGTCGGAGGAAAAATTGCTGCCGGTGGATTTTTCGGCGGAGCTGCCGGAAATCGCGGGTGAGGAAGAGGAGGAAACGGAGGCGGCCGGGGCATCGGCGGCGCGATTTGCGATTTGGGGATTTATCGGAGCGCCGGGGGTGTCGCGAACGCGGCGGGCGGACCAGCATGTTTTCGTGAACCGCAGGCCGGTGGAAAATCGCGGGATCAATTTTGCGCTGCTGGAAGGTTACCACACGGCGTTGATGAAGGGGCATTACCCGGTTTGCACTTTGTTCATCGAGATCAACGCGGGCGAGGTGGATGTCAATATTCACCCTTCAAAGCGCGAAATAAAATTTCACAGGGAAAAAACCGTCCGGCAACTGGTTGCGCAAGCGGTGCGGGAGACGTTGCTGAAATACCACGCGACGCCCGCCGTTGAGAAACCGGCGCCGAAACCACCTCCCGTGATCGAATCCGCGCCGGAACCGATTGCTTTGCCTGGATTTTCCAAGGCTGTGATCGATTGGCCGGCGGCGTCCCCGCCGTCGTCGTTGCCGGCGTTGCCAACATTGCCGCCGGTGGTTGTGCCGGCTCCTGTGGTCGCGCCTTTGCCGGCCCTAACTCCAACCCCGCCGCCGGTGATGGCGCAACCGTCGCCGTTGTTGCGGGTTCCGCTGAGGATTGTTGGGGTCATTGGCAGGCTTTACGTGGTGCTGGAATCGGACCGGGGGCTGGTTCTGCTGGATCAACACGCGGCGCACGAGCGAATCCTGTTCGAACAAATGGTGCGCCGACTTGAAGGAAGCGGGCCGGCGCCATCGCAACGGCTGCTTTTGCCCGAGACGGTGGAGTTGAACGGGCGGGACACGCAATTTCTGCGGGAGCAATTGCCGACGTTGACGCGGCTGGGGGTGGGGCTGGAGGAATTTGGGGAGCGGACATTTTTGCTGGACGCACTGCCGCCGTTCGTGCGGGTGGGCAATCCGCGTCGATTCATTTTGGAACTGGTCGATGAACTCAAAGCGGCGGGGCAATCCGTCAACGCGGTTCGACTCGGAGAGCATGTGATTGCCAAGACGGTGTGCCGGCATTCGGTCAAGGCGAACGATTTGCTGGCGGGGCCGGAGCTGGAGAATTTGATTGAGGATTTACGCCAATGCGCGATGCCTTACACGTGTCCGCACGGGCGGCCGACGTTGATTGAGATGAACTTCCGGGAATTGGAAAAAAAATTCGGGAGGTCGCAATAGCGGGTCGTTTTATCATTTTATGAGGCGCGCAATTGGGGTTTGACACGTGCGCGCGGCAACTTTACGTTGAGGTCAAATTTAAAGTTATGGCAGAGAATATTCCTAACACGCCCGGCGGAGCGATGCCGCCAAAACCGGCTGAAGCCGCAAAGGTGCAGCCGAAGAAAGAAACCGTCCGGATCAATTTGCCGCCCAAGCCGACCTCGGCGCCGACGATCAAGCTGCCGACCCTTGCGCCCGGCGCTCCGCCGCCGCAATCGGCCGGGGTCGCCGCTCCCGTGGCCGCCGCCGCGCCTATCGCCGCTTCCAAGGCGCCAGCGCCGCCGGTGCCGCCGCCCGCAGGCGCAGCCGCGTCGCGCGTTGCCGCTCCGGCAACCGCAATCAAACCTGCTCCCGCGCCCGTCGCCGCCCCGCGGCCGATGATGGTCGCCGCAACGGGTTTGACGGGGTTGGACAAGGGATTGGCGATTGCCGCCGCGGTGATCAGCCTTGCGTCGGCTGGAATAGTGATTTATCTGGCTTTTGTCTTGAAAGATACCGGAAGCTGAGTTGGAGTTATTTGTAACGGAAATTTAAACCTGAACGTCTGACTAACTATGACCGCCTCAAGCATTCTAAAATTAAACCAAGGCAATTTTTCAGAACAAGTTCTCGGCATCCCCGGCCCAGTAGTGGTCGATTTTTGGGCTGAGTGGTGCGGGCCATGCAAAATGATCGGGCCGCTGCTCGACGAACTTGCCGGCGAGTACGACGGTCGCGTGCGGATTGGCAAAGTCAACATCGATGAAGAGCAGGGCCTGGCCACGGAATATGGCATCCGAGCCATACCGACGCTGCTGTTTTTCAAGAACGGCGAAGTGGCGGGGCAGATCGTGGGAATGTGTTCCAAGCGCGATCTGAAACAAAACATCGACCGCCTTTTGGGGCCGTAATCCCGGCGGCTGGGCCATGAGCGGCCATCCATGCCCCTGATCATTACTCCCGGACAACTTCGGCTGCGCTCCGAATTGTATCACCAACTGGGTGTCACCATTTCCGCGGGGCTGACGGTTCCGCAATCGCTGGAACATTTACAAAAAAATCCCCCCGCCCGTTCCATGCGCCCGATGCTGGCGAAATGGCTGGAATACCTTCTTGAAGGACTTCCCGTGGTGGAATCTTTGAGGCGTTTGGGAAATTGGACGCCGTCGTTTGACCTCGCGTTGCTCGAAGCCGGGGAGCAGAGCGGACGGCTGGACCAGTGTTTCAAACTGCTCGCGGCGTATTACCAGGAGCGCGCGCAAATGGTCCGCCAGGTGATTTCGGACATGCTGTATCCGCTTTTTATTTTTCACATGGCCATTGTGATTTTCGCATTCACCAGCTTTATGAAGCCGGGTGGGACGGCGATTGTATTTGTGACGACGGTGCTGGGTGTTTTCATTCCATTGTATGCGGCGGGGTTTTTCCTGGTTTATGCGTGCCAGGGAAGGCATGGGGAACGGTGGCGCGCGATGGTTGAAAACGTTTTGCATCCGATACCGATTCTCGGGGTGGCGCGGCGCGATTTGGCGCTGGCGCGGCTGGCGGCGGCGTTGGAGGCGTTGCTGAACGCGGGGGTGGGGATCATCGGCGCGTGGGAACTGGCGGCGACGGCGAGCGGATCGCCTGCGTTGCGCCATACCGTGCATACGTGGAAAGTACCCCTGGAAGAAGGCGCCACGCCGGCGCACCTGGTGTCCGACGCGCCGCAATTTCCGGATATTTTTCGGAACCTTTATTACACCGGGGAAGTGAGCGGAAAACTGGACGAGACGCTGGGGCGCCTGCACAAACTCTACCAGGAAGAGGGCAGCCGGAAATTGCACGCGGTGGCGAAGTGGGCGCCGCGACTCATTTATTACGCGATCCTTGTGTTTGTCGGTTATAAAGTGATTACCTCTTATTCCGACATGTGGAAGGACCAGGATAAGCTGATTTACGGAAAATGACGGTCACGGAAATTCTTTCCAACGAGGATTTGCGGCGGCACGAATTTCCGGTCGCGCGCGAAAAGGCGTTTTTGGCGCACGCGGCGGTTTGCGCGATGCCGCGGCGCGTCTCGGAAGCGATGCGCGAGCAGGCGGCCGGCGCGGCGTTGGACGACCAGGAGGAATCGTTTCCCGCGACGAAATTCCAACACGCGCGCGACCTGGCGGCGCGACTGCTTCACGCGCAGGCGGGGGAAATCGCGCTGGTAGGCCCGACCTCGCTCGCACTGAGTTTTGTGGCGGGGGGATTGCCGTTTCGCAAAGGAGACAACATCCTCGTTTATTTTGACGATTATCCCTCGAATGTTTATCCCTGGATGGCGCTTGCGGCGAAAGGCGTTGAGGTGCGCCTGTTGAACATCCGGGATTACGGGCGCATCCGCGCGATCGATGTCACGGGGCAAATCGATGAACAAACGCGGCTGGTGGCGCTGGCTTCGTGTCATTTCGTCGCGGGGTGGCGGGTTGAAGTGGAGGCCATTGGAAAAATTCTGCGGGAAAGGAATGTGCTTTTCTGCGTCGATGCCATCCAAACGCTGGGGGCGTTTCCGATCAGCGTGGAGCATGTGGATTTTTTGGCGGCGGACGCGCACAAGTGGCTTTTGGGACCGTGCGGAGCGGGGATTTTTTTTGTGCGAAAGTCGATGCAGGAAAAATTGCGGCCATGCGTTCACGGCTGGCACAATGTGCGTTGTCCGGGATTTGTCGCGCAGGAGGAGATGGTCTATTTGCCCGACGCGCGACGATACGAGGCGGGGACGGCGAACCTTGCGGGCCTGGCGGGATTGACTGCGGCGATGGAGCTTTTGCTGGAGGTGGGCGTGGAAAACATCGCGGCGGAACTGCTTCGCAAACGCGCGCTGCTGGCGACGGCGTTGCAGAAATTAGGATTGACTGTGCTGCATCCCAACGCGCCGGACGCGAATGCGGGCAGCATCCTGAGTTTTTATCGGCCTGGAGCGGACATGGGTGAGCTTCATCGCAAGCTCATCGCGGCGAAGGTTCATACCTCTTTGCGCGTGGACCGGGCGGGGCAAAAATATATTCGCGTCTCGCCGCATTTTTATAATACCGACGCGGAATTGCATCGGCTTTTGGAAACTTTGTGAACCAGGGGCGAAATGCAACCGATGACTGTTTCCCCGCGCCAGTGGCAAAAATGGCTGTGCTGCATGTTTTTGGGTGTGGCGGTGATGCTTGTGTTCTGGCCGGCGTTGCGCTGCGGGTTCGTTTATTTTGACGACCCGGAGTACGTCTTAAAAAATCACAACATCCAGCACGGGCTAAACTGGGAAACTCTCAAATGGGCCTTCACGTCTTCGCGGGCGGCCAATTGGCATCCGGTGACGTGGCTGTCTCACGCCGTTGATTGTCAACTCTACGGTTTAAACCCGGTTGGGCACCACTTGACCAACGTGCTCCTGCACCTGGCTAATTCGCTACTGCTGTTCCTGTTGCTGGAGCGGCTGACGGGGGACCTGGGGCCGAGTTTTTTTGTCGCGGCCATATTCGCGCTGCATCCGCTCCGGACGGAGTCGGTGGTCTGGATTTCCGAGCGGAAAGATGTGTTGAGCGGATTTTTCTGGGTGCTCACCGTCTGGGCGTATGCGTTATACGCGCAGGAATCCAAATCCAAAAGCGAACGGTTAAACCGTCGTTTGTTTTATGCGGCGAGCGTTGTCTTTTTCGCGCTCGGGCTGATGGCGAAGCCGATGCTGGTGACGGTCCCATTCGTATTGCTGCTGTTGGATTTTTGGCCGTTGAGACGGCTGGAAATCTTTTCATGGAAAATTGTTTGGGAAAAGATTCCGTTCCTGGCGCTCGCGGCGGGAGAGAGCGTAGTCACGTTCATGGTGCAACAAAGTTCCGGCGCGATGGGGACGTTTACGAGTTATCCATTAAACGAGCGACTGGCGAATATTCCGGTGGCCTACGTCCGTTATATCGCCCGGAATTTTTGGCCGTCTGGATTGGCCGTCCATTATCCATTGCGAACACCGGGCCTGCTCGCGGCTTGCGGGGCGACTTGCGTCGTGGTGGCGATCACGATTTTGGCGGTGCGGCGATGGCGGACGCAACCGTATTTTGCGGTGGGCTGGTTTTGGTTTTTGGGAATGCTGGTTCCGACGATCGGGTTTGTGCAGGTGGGGACGCAATCCATGGCGGATCGTTACAGCTACCTTCCGTGCATCGGGCTGTGGATCGTCGTGGCATGGTGGATTGCCGGGAAAATCCCGCCCATCCCGCGGACAATCGCAGCGGCCGGGGGCGCGTTGGCGATCATCGCATGCATAGTATTGACTCCGATTCAGGAACAATACTGGAGGGACACTCGCACGCTATTTATGCGGGATGTCGCCGTCACGGGAGAACATTACCTGGCGTATTACAACATCGGCTGCTCCCTGATGGATGAGGGCGAATATTCGGAAGCGGTAACGAGCTTCAAAGAGGGACTCAAGTACGGCCCGAACGACAGCAAATGGCTGGATCATTCGCAAGGCTACAACGACCTTGGGTATTCGTATTTGCAGATCGGGCAAATGAGCAACGCCGTGGCTAGTTTTGACAAGGCGGTAAGGATCCAGCCGCATTATCCGGAGGCCTATTACAACCTGGGGCGGGCATTTTTGGAGAACGGCCAGCCAGACGTGGCCGTGGAGTGCTTTCGAACGGCATTGGCGCAGGATTCCACGGTGGCGGACATCCACTATAAATATGCCAATGCGCTGGAGCAATTAGGGCGGCATGCCGAGGCGATCGCGGAATATTCCACAGCGCTTCGACTTCGCCCGAATATGGACGAAGCGGCGAACAATCTGGCGTGGCTGCTGGCGACATGTTCGGATCGCTCATTGCGCAATACCGCGATGGCCATCACGCTGGCGCACGAAGCAAGCGAACATAGCCACGACAGAAATCCGCTCATCCTGGGGACGCTTGCGGAAGCGTACGGGCAAGCCGGCAGATTGCCCGAGGCTATCGCCACCGCGCAGCAGGCCCGTGAGTTGGCGCTTGCGCAGAATAACAAAAAATTGGCGGCGACTTTGGAAAACCAACTGCGGA
>DATAXU010000156.1:0-16364 GCA_036272955.1 Verrucomicrobiia bacterium | reverse complement strand
TCCAATTACTCATTACCTTAGATGTTTCCAAAGTCAAGTTAATTCGATGTAACGATTCGGAAACTTCTGGAAATTCACGGGCGAGAATCCCGGCCACCACGAGGCGGCCGCCGGGACGAACCAGATTGCGGATTTTTTTCGCGTGGCGCAAAAGCAGATCGGCAGTGACATTGGCGCAAACCAAATCGTAGCGCCGGCGCGCGCGCAGCGGCCAGCGATTGAGATCGCCACGGCGCAAAACAACGCGGGGTTGCACACGATTCTTCTTGACGTTCTTTGTGGCCGTGCGCACGGCTTCGGGATCATTGTCAAAAGCGAGAACGGGGGCGTAGCCGAGTTTGGCGGCAGCGATGGCGAGGATTCCCGAACCTGTTCCGACGTCCAGAAACGATTGGGCGGTTTCGGGGCGGCGGAATTGGGCGATTCGTTGGAGGCAAAACAAGGTCGTGGGATGGTTTCCCGTGCCGAAGCTCAGGCCGGGATCGAGTATGACGACGCGCTGGCCGGGGCGTGGACGGGTCTTGATCCAGCCGGGTTTGACAAGGAGGCGCGTGCCCACTTCGATGGCCTTGAAGTGACGTTTCCAGGACTCGGCCCAATTGCGGCGCGGAAGGGGTTTGATGACGATCCGGGGTTTGCCGGAGGCGGTTTTCAGGGCGTCGGCGAGGGTGGCGTGAAGCCTGGGAGGGAGGCGTTTGGGGTAGGCGGTGACGACGACCGAGCCAGTGAGGGCGTTGGAGAATACGGAAGGGCTGGACACGAGCCGTTCCAGGAGATCGGTTGCGGCCGATTCTCCCGCGGCGTCGGTCGAGATGGAAACCTGCCACATGAGGTGTGGCGTTTCGCGTCCGAGTTATTTCAGGGCCGACAAGGCGGCCTGGACGGCGGTGAAATTAGGGAGGTCTTTGGGTGTCGGCGTTTGCTCGGCGTATTGAATGACCCCGTTTTTGTCGATGACGAAGGCGGCGCGGGCGGCGGTGTCGCCAATGCCGGCAAGCATGGGGAAAACGACGTCGTAATCCTTGATGACTTTTTTATTGAGATCGCTTGCGAGCGGGATGCCGATTTTCTCCTGCTTCGCCCAGGCTTCCTGCGCGAAAGGGGTGTCGATGCTAATGCCGATGACGGCGGCGTTGAGATTGGAATATTGGCCGAGGCCGGCGCTGATTTCGCACATTTCCTGAGTGCAAACGCCGGTGAAAGCCGCGGGGAAAAAGAGGAGAACGGTGTTTTTCTTGCCGAAGTTTTCGCTGAGTTTGACATCCACCAGGCCGGTGGAAGTTTTCGATTTGAGAGTGAAGTCCGGAGCCTTTGTACCAACTTTGATCGCCATAATATAGTGTCTTTCCGAGTTTGGGATTTCCCGCGAATTAACGTCCGCAGAGGTTATAAAGAGCGAAGGCAGGGCGCCGCAAGCGGAAAATTGGGGGGTTTTGGGCGTCTTTGCTGAATATTGCTGAATATTTCAGGTTCCGGGGCTTTCGCAGACACGCAAAAGTGAGTGTGGCACGAAGGTTGCGATAGACATAAATGCGTGTCTCACCAATCCGCGTGTGCGGCTTGGGCGGGGTCCGGATGAGCTCAACATCTGGGCCCCGTTTCGCTTTCAGGGCATGAGGGCGGGCGTGAAGAGAAAACGGAGAAACAGGCCGCCCAGCCGATATGAGACGGGCGGCCCTTGACGATGCGGAGCGAAGCGGGCGAAGGAACTGCGGCCTTAGCCCAAATGTCCGGAGACCAACTTGGTCATCTCGAACATGCTGACCTGCTTCTTGCCGTTGAAAACAGCCTGAAGGTGTTCATCGGCGTTGATCAGCGTTTTTTGCTTTTTATCCTGCAAGCCGTGCTTGCGAATGTAAGCCCAAAGCTTCTTGGTTAACTCAGTCCGAGGAAGCGGCGAATTGCCGACAACTTTGGACAATTTCTCGTCCGGCTGGACTGGTTTCATAAAAGCCGCGCTGGGCTTTCTCTTCGATTTGGTGTTCGTAGCCATGCGCTTGTTGTGAACTGACACCGGCGAGATTGCAACAATAAAGTTGCGGGAGAACACTTTTGTTGGATCGGGGGATTCCCTGAATTTACCGGTTTTGCGCTTGCAAGATTGGCGCGGATGTGTGAGAAAAGCGCCGATGAGGAGGAAGCTTTTCGCAGTTGTAGTCGTGTGGCTGGGAGTTTTGGGGAGCGCGTTTGCCACGTCGCAATTAATCGTCAATGGCGGGTTCAGCGGAGCCAGCTACTACCCGTGGGTGTTGCAGGGAAATGGTGTTCAGCCTGAATCGGGGTATGTAAGCATGGGAAACGCCGACGGCGCGGTCCAGGAAGTGTATCAAACGGTCACCTTGCCGACCAATCTCATTGCGGCGACTTTAAGTTTCGCCTATGAAACCCTCAGTGGCAATACCCTCGGGGACGACTATTTGACAGTGGATATTTCGGACGTGAATCTGGATCCGTTGATTGACCTGGGCGCCACCGGCAGCGGGAGCACGACGTCGGGGCTGGTTGGGACCGCGACTAATTTTATTAGCTACACGACGTCGGGCAGCCTCTCGACGTACGCGGGTGAAACGGTGGATGTGGAGTTTTACGTGACAACGGATCCGAACTATGGATACCTCACTTCGTTTGATTTGACCGACGTGAGCCTGGTGGTGGCGACGATGGCCGATATTCCGGCGAATGATAATTTTGCCAACGCGACGGTGGTTCCGGCGCCGGGGATTACGAACGACGTCGTGACGAGGTACGCGTCGAGGGAACCGGGAGAGCCGGAGATCGTGGGGAATCCGGGCGGGCACTCTCTTTGGTGGACGTGGACGGCGGCGTCGCTCGGCACTGTCACAGTCAACGTGCCGGACAGCGTGTTCACGCCGATGCTGGGAGTATTTACCGGGTCTTCGGTCAGCGATTTGACACTTGTCACCAATGGCGCGGCCCGTCCGTTGACGTTCGCCGTCACGCCCGGAACGCAATATCACGTCGCGCTGGATGGGGTAAACGGACAGAGCGGGGCGGCGGTTTTCATCTTCCGGTTTACCCACGATGCAACGCCTCCGACGGCGTCCATCCTGACGCCCGCAGCAGGGGCGAATCTTTCGGCTTCGACGGTGGTGGTCCACGGGACTGCGTCCGACAATGTGGCGGTGGCTTCGGTGTTTTACCGTTTGCAGAATTCCGGCGGCGTCACGCCGTGGGAGTTGGCGACAGGGACCACTGCGTGGACGGCGACGGTCACGAACCTGATTCCCGGAACCAACACCGTCCAGGTTGAGGCGTATGATACCAGCACGAATGTTTCCAAAATCATTTCGCGGGCGTTCAATTACGTTGTTCCGGTTCCGCTGAGTTTGACAATCGTTGGGGAAGGGACGGTCAAGGGGGCTACGAATAAGGAATTGCTGGCGTTGAATGATTCGTACAAGGTGACAGCGACGCCAGTGGCGGGGTTCGCTTTCAGGGGCTGGACGGGGGACGTCGTGAGCAGCGCGGCAACGGTGACTTTTGCCATGGCGTCGAATTTCAACTTGACGGCGACGTTCGCCGACGTGACGAAACCGACCTTGAGCATTCTAACGCCTGTTGCGAAACAACGGTGGAGCAACAGCGTGTTCACGGTCACCGGCAAAACCAAGGACAACGTGGGAGTGGCGGCGGTATGGTATCAACTCAACACGGCACCGTGGACGTCGAGTGTCAACACGAGCAACGCATGGATCAACTGGAGTGTGCCTGTGACGCTGACCGCGGGGGCGAACACGATCAGAGCCTACTCAGTGGACGCGGCGGGCAATATATCGCTCACGAACAGCGTCAGTTTTGTTTATATTCCAAGTGCGACGTTGATGGTGCAACTGACTGGCTCGGGCAGCTTTAGTCCCAAATACAATGAAGCGCTCCTGGCCATTGGCACCAACTACGCACTGACTGCGGCCGCTGGGAAAGGTTATGTTTTCTCCAACTGGACGGCGGTCGGCGGGGCGGTGATCACCAACGGTCCTGTGTTGAAATTCGTCATGGCGAGTAACCTGGATTTTATCGCAAATTTTATTCCAAATCCATTCCCGGCGGTTGCCGGGACATACGGAGGCTTGTTTTACGACACTGGCGACATGGCGCCGGCCAGTTCTGGTTTGTTTAGCGCGGCGGTGAGCGACAGCGGGACCTTTACCGCGAAGTTTCAGCAAGGACCCAACGCTTATTCAATCTCCAGCCAGTTTTCGGTCGGCGGCTACTGGTCCACGGCAGCGCTCAAAACCTGGAACAACACCGTCATTTCGTTGCAATTGGATATGACGGGCGGAAACACCATGACAGGCAATTTGAACAACACCGCGTGGACGGCGGAATTGGGGGCGAATCGCGACGTTTTTTCCGCCGCCAAACCCGCGCTGAATAAGGGAAGCTACACACTCATCCTGCCAGGGAACGATGCCAGCGCAGGCAACGGATTTGGCGCGATCACAGTGCTCAACACCGGCACCTTGACCTTCAGTGGGACACTCGGCGATGGAACAAAAGTGACGGAAGCGACGGTTGAATCCGAACAAGGAGAGTGGCCGATGTACATCTCACTGGACAAGGGAATTGGGATGCTGCTGGGCTGGCTGGAGTTTACCAATGAACCGGGCCAGGACGTTGAGGGGACATTGAATTGGTTCGATCCGGGACATCTCACAAACCAGATCGATGTGATTGGTTCGACGTATTTGTTTACCAAGGGCAAGCCAGTATTAGACTTGAGCAAGGGATATGTGTTTTTGCAGGGCGGGGGTTTGGCGGAAAGCATCAGCAACCAATTCAACCTGTCAGCGAATAGCATTGTTACCGGCAGCAACAAGCTGGCGTTGACAATGGCAACAGCCACCGGACTCTTTCAAGGCACGGCCACCAACGCCCAGGGGAAAATCATCACGATCAGCGGCGCGGTCTTGCAGAATGAGACCAATGGTTTCGGGCAATTTTTGAACGCCGGTCAAATAGGGAATGCCAGCCTAGCGCCGCAGCCGCAGTGACGCTCAGACATAAAGGACGGCCTGCAAATCCCGCACGACGACGCTCATGTAAGGATAGCGTTCGTTCATGTCGCGCTCCAGGCACTTGAGCAACACTTTTTCCAGGGCGACGGGAATGTCCGCGTTTAACTCGCGAGGAACGATCAGTTCATCATTGAGTTGCTTGCGCAATATTTCATCGGGCGTCTCTCCCGGGAAGGGTTTTGCGCCCGTCAAGACCTCGTAAGCGGTGACGCCAAAAGCAAAAACGTCCGCCCGCTGGTCAATGGCCAGGTGCTGCAAATGTTCCAGCGACATGTAGGCGGGCGTTCCAGGATTGCCGGACATTTTTTTTGGCTCATCCGGCTTGGGCTGGGCGAGGTCAAAATCGATGAGGCGCACATTGGCATTGGGTGTGACGATTATATTTTCCGGCTTAAAATCCAAGTGGATGAACCCGCTGTCATGCACCTGTTCAAGCCCAAGGGCCATATCGAGGACAATTTGCGCGACGTTTTCCGCCAGGACAGGGTCTGATTTTCCGATCAAGAGTTTGAGGTTGGAGCCGGCGACGAAATCCATGAGCAAATAAGGCGTCCCCTCGATTTTGCCGTGTTCAACATAATTGACAACGTATTCGTTATGGTGAATTTGGGAAAGAATCTCGCACCCGTGGAAAAAGCGCTTTCGTTCCGTGAAGTTAAAGAGGGAATTGTTAAACATCCGGCGCAACGCATAATGCTGGCCGTTGGAATCGGTGGCGCCCCAGACCTCGGCGACTCCGCCGCGGTTGACCAATTCCTGGAGATAGAAACGCCCAAACCGCCCTGGTTGTCCAGCGGCCTCCGTGCCTTTCTCCGATTTGCCAAATTGCATCGTGTTCTGCGCAGTATGCCACAAACCGCTGCAATCTCATGTCAAAAACAGCCGTTGGCAAGAACTCTTGGGCGCCGAACACTGGCCGTACCATTACGCGACGAGTTCGGCGGCGGGCTGATCGAGACAACGCCTGACGACTTCCAAAAGCATCGAAGGCCGGTACGGCTTTGCCAGGAAATGACTTTCCTCGATGTTTGCAAGCTCTGTTCCTGGCATACCGGCGCTGTAGCCGCTGGTGTAAACAACACGCAAGCCCGGCTCTTCATTTGTCAAACGTTCGGCCAATTTGCGTCCCGTCAAACCATCCGGCATGACCATATCAGTCAGGAGCAAATCGATATGGCCGACGCGCTTGGCCCAGGTTTCCAGGGCCTCAGCCCCGGAACCGGCGGAGACGACCTTATAGCCGCGGGATTCCAGCACTTGCGACACGAGATCGCGCAAATCGGGTTCGTCCTCGACAACCAGGATCGTTTCGCCGCCGCCTTCGGAACTGCGCGGCTTGGGGATCGGCGCTTTTTGGACAGGTTCAGCGCCCTCGATTGCCGGAAGCAAAACATGAAAGGTCGTTCCCTCGTTAAGCTTGCTTTCGACTTCGACCCAGCCGTGATGCTGCCGGGTTATGCCGTAAACAGTGGCCAGGCCAAGACCAGTCCCTTTGCCAACCGGCTTGGTCGTGAAAAACGGTTCGAAAATGCGCGGCAGGACCTCAGGTGAAATGCCGCAGCCGGTATCGGCCACGCTCAATCGAACGAACTGGCCTTCGCGCATTTCGGGGGTGGCGCGAGCGGCTTCAGCGCCGATATAGATCGTCTCGGCGGAAACTTTGATGCGGCCGCCGTCGGGCATGGCGTCGCGCGCATTGACAGCGAGGTTCATCACGACGCTTTCGAGCATACCGGCATCGGCGCACACGTTTGGGAGAGCGGGGGGGACCTGGACTTCGACCTCGATCATCGGGGTCAAAACGCGGGGCAACATTTCGGAGACGGCAGCGAGGGTATCGCGAAGATTCATCGGGTGGAGTTCTGGCAATTGCTTGCGGCTGAAGGTCAACAATTGGCGGACAAGTTTTCCGGCGCGCTCGGCGGCCGCGCAGATGCTTTCAAGCGGCTTGATCTCCGCGGTTCCGGGTTGCTGGGAGGAAAGGAGAAGGCTCGCGTTGCCCTGAACGACGGCCAGGATGTTGTTGAAATCATGCGCCACGCCGGCGGCCAGTTGCCCCACGGCCTCCATTTTTTGGGCCTGGCGCAACTGGTTTTCGAGCTTGGTCTGCTCCGTGATGTCCTGCGCGATTATCAGCAAATACGGCTTACCGTCCAATTCGACGACTTCAACCGAAAGCAGGATGTCCGAGATCTGGCCGGATTTTCCGCGGAAACGACACTGCAAATTACGGGCGGACATTTCACTTCGCAACGTTTGGAGCATGGAGCTTTCGGCATCCGGCTCGTTCCAAATGCCGAGCTGCTTTGGGGTGCGACCGATCAATTCGTCCCTTTTGTGACCAGTGACGCGCTCAAAGCCGGGATTCACATCCACGTATTCTTCAGTCAGGAGGGATTGTATGGCCAGGGGAACCGGGTTGGCGTTGAAAGCCTGGGAGAAACGCTCCTCGGAAAGGCGGAGGGAGTGCTGCAGTTTCGCGCGGGCGCTGACTTCTCTCTTGAGATGGCTGTTCGCCGCCTGAAGTTCCATGATTTGCTGCGACACCAAATTGTCCAGTTGATGCAGGCGGGATGTGATTTCCCAGGTGACGGTCCATTTGCGAGTCAACGCGTGGGCCAATTGGAGGACTTCAACTGTATCGAAAGGCTTCTTGAGCATCAGCAGGTTGTCCGACCTGCCAAGTTTCTTTACCATGTCTTCCCAAGCATAGTCCGAATGAGCCGTGCAAATGACCACCTGCAACTCCGGGTATTCCTTCCAAATGCGCCCCACTGTTTCGATCCCGTCCCATCCCGGCGGCATGCGGACATCGACAAACGCCATCGCGTAAGGCTGGCCGCCGGCCGCGGCGGTTTGAATTTTGCGCAATCCTTCCTCGCCTTGCAACGCGGAGTCCACCACGAACATCGTTTCAGAGCTTACGGAAGCGGGAATTCCGAAAAGGGCCGCCTCGGTGTTCTCCATCGCCGGGTTTCTCCGGCTTGGGCAAAGAATTTTGCGAATGTCTTCGTGAATCGACGGATTATCATCAATGACCAGAACGCGATTATTTCGGGTATTACCTGGCGTGTTCATGCTTGAGTCTTCGACGGCATCCATGCAAACGGACTGGGGCGGGCTGACACCGCAACTCTGATCATCGAGCGACCCCCTAAAAGGGATGTCCGCGGACTGCACCGAGTCCGCGAACCGGTATCAACATTTCGCCAATCCCATCATGGGACATCATCGTATCGGCAAAACGGCGTTGGAACTTTAGACGACAACAGGGTCGGAATGGCCTGGACGAGGATGGCCATTTTCGGACGCGGCGCCGGGGGGAAGGGGAAATTCCAGAACGAAAGCAGCGCCTTTGCCGGCGCCCTCGCTGCGAACGACAAGCGAGCCGCCCAGTTGCCGTGCGGTCAGGGCGCCGCTGTGCAGGCCAAAACCATGGCCGTCCTTGCGCGTGGTGAACCCGTGCGCAAAAATCTTCGTCAGGTTTTCCGGCGGAATACCCACTCCGTTATCAATGACGGAAATGCGGGCGCGCCCGCCTTCGGCAGCCTCGACGCGCAACGTCAAGAGCCTTTCCGCCTGGGTGCCTTCGCCCATGGCATTCTTGGCGTTTTGGATCAGGTTGACCAGGATTTGCAGGACTTTATGCTTCTCGATCTCCGCGGGAGGCACCACGCTGTATTCGCGACGGATTTTGATCCGATGCCGGTCAAGAGACTCGACATTGAGGCGCACGGCCTCCTCAACAATCTCGGCGATAACGAGGCTTTCACGAACCCCCGAAATCCGCGCGTAATTTTGCTGCATTGAGACGATCTCTTTGATGTGGTTGATATTGCCGGTCAGGAGTGAAAGTTCGTGGAGCATGTCCTCTTGTTCGCTGACAAGATGGGTGGCGAGTTGTCCCAGGTAATTCGGCAACTGGCGCCCTTTTGGATCCTTGGCCAAAAACTCGCCGAGGTTATCGGAATGGGCATTGAGCAGCGCGACCGCACGGCCCAGGTTGGTGGAGCCGGAATTTTGGAGCTTTTCAGTAACGAGTGAACTGGAAACGTTGACGCTGTTCAGAACATTACCGACGTTATGCAGGACGCTGGTGGCCACTTCCGCCATCCCCGCCTGATGGGAAATGGCGACCAATTCCTTGTTGGCTTTTTCAATTTGCTGCTCGGCGCGTTTGCGCTCGACGATTTCCTCTTTTAGAAGTTTCTCGGCGTGTTTGCGTTCATCGATTTCCGCGTGAAGCTGGGCGGTGCGGCGCTGCACCTGTTTGCGCAAGGCGACGCACCATGCAAGAGCCATCAACAAAATGCCCGCCAGGCCGGCAAAGGTCCAATATGTATGGTCCGAAGTCCACCACGGCGGTACGGAAGTGACCACCGCGTCCCCGGATGAACGCAACAGGATTTGAAAGGATTGAATCTGATGGCTGTTGTCGAGACGGGCAAGATAAACACCGGTCAACCGCACGGTGCTTTCAGGCGCGATTCGTTGCAGGGACATTCCACTCTTTTTCTCGAGGACGGCGTCGATCACTCGCTGGCCGAATTCCACCGTTAAAATATCTTCAGTAGGGCGGTAAATGCTGCCGACGACGCGCCCCTCCAGCGTCACGAGGGTGGCATTGAGATCTTCATTGAGCGGGTGTTCGGGCCGCAATTCGGCGCCCAGGACCGAGGGGCTTTCGTCCGACAATTGGCGGACAATGGCGTCTTCCAAAATGGGCAATTGGTCCTTCAAGGCAGGAAAACCAACGACTTCAACCCAAGCGTCAACGGGAGCGCTGCTGCCGGCTTCGATTCGAACACCGCCCGAGCGGTCCTGGACAAAAAGCGCCCCGGTGCTCTGACGCAAAATAACGCGGCCTTTCACGTGCGACCGGCGAAGTCCATAACCTTCGGCATTGAATTCGAAGAGTTGATTAATCGAACGGAGCGGCAGTTGGTAGGGGTTGCTGAAGCCGGCCTCCTTGATATCCACCTCGTCCCAGCCGGGGACGCAAAAGCCCAGTCCTTTAAAACGGCGGCGTTCGTCATACAGGGTTTGGCAGACTCCGCTGACTTCGATGGCTGCGCCGACAAGGTTCGTTGGCGGGTCGTTTGAGAGGTTCAAAACTTTCGTTTGGATCACGGCGTCTCCGATGGAAAGATCGAGAACGGTTTGGGACCCGTTTGTGGTTTCGGAACGGACGACGCCTTTCAACGTCACCCACTGGCTGTCCGCCGCTCCAGTCATCAACATTTGAAAGGTCACGGGGGCAGGACGGGGAAATTGGCCGGCGCCCACAAGGCGGATTTGGGAGGCGACAATAACGGGCGCAAAATCTCCAGGACCGCTGAAGCCCCACAGCTCGATCCTGGTTCCGGCAGGAGGGAATGAGTCAAATTGGCGAGCTTCGATATTGACGTAGATGCCAGCGGAATCGTCCTGCATGAAGTGCAGCCCCGCATGATTCTCTTCGAACGTAACAACGCCGCGAACGTGAACGGGATATCCCAACGCCGCCTGTGGAACGGACAGATCGCGAATTTGCGAGATCTTTTTGATCGTCGCCAGCACCGGATTCGCTGTCACGGGAGTGCTGACGATGGATCGAGTCAAAAAAAGATCTTTTTGGCGGAATGCAGGGAATGCAAAGACTTCGACGGCCGAACCGAGGTGAAATTGGCCCTGATTGGTGAATTCCACGGTAATCACGCCGGAGGGATCGCGAACCGACAGCGCGGCAGGATGCACGTTCTCGACGCTGCCGCGCACTCGCACGGCTTGGGCGGTGGGGCGATTTTGTCCCTCAGCCAGCAGTTGGCCGATGGGAGTGATCGGCAGCGAGTTGATTCGGCTAATATCGGCCAAACTGGAAACGAAAACATCGAAACCGCCCGAATATTTTTGCGACCGTGTCAAGTCCAGCGCAAGAACTCCGGTGAGTTCGACCGAAGCACCGCGCAAACTTAGCGCGTCCTCCCGCTGGCCCGTCTTGAGAATGATCCTAAAAAAGAGGCCCTTGGGGTCATTGAAATCCAGCACAACGCGCCCGGCGACGGAGCCGATGTCGGTGATTTGGCCTGAGGCGTAAACGCGACGAATCTCATTGTCGGTGGACAATGCGTTGGAAGTGGAGAGGTCAAGTGGTTCCGGCAATGGGCCATGCCCCAAGACCGTTATCCGGTTTTCCGCGACATCCGGATGAATGACGCCTTGCTGCGTTTTGCCGATCAACTCGATGATATCTCCCGGTGTCAGATCGAGTCCGGGAGCATCGTGAGGCTTTTTGTAAGCCACATAGACAGCGCCTGTGTCATCCTGGAGATAGAGACCGCCCCAATCCGGATCAAAAAAGGTGACCGTGCCCCGAAGGACGACGGGACGGCCGCCAGCAGCCTCGGCGGCGGCGAGGCCGTGGACCTGGGCGGCATTAGTCAAGGGCAGACCTTGCCCGTGCAGCGGAAAAACCAGCGAAAGGGCGATCAACCCAAACGCCAGCCAGCCTGGTTTGGGCATGTGGCGCAATGGACGTTGCATGGTTCCGATTTTCCTATCGGTTTCCAACGGAAAGAGCTTAAGAACAAAGCGTAGCCATATTTATTCTGTGGCGATTCGCGCGCCCTGTCCGTAACCTCAACGCTTAATCCGTCCCGGATTGCGAATACAAAGGATTAGCGACTCTATGCGAATGATTGTGGTGATTAGTGTGTTCTTGTTCACGGCGATGCTGCCGATGGGAACGAGGGGAGAATCGGCTGCGGCAAGCTGGCACTGTTCCGGCATCGCCGCGTTGGAGGCCGATACAAATCTCACGAGCCTGAATAAAGTCCTCGCCTCGCCCAAGAGCATTGCATTTCGCGAGTTTGCTCTCGACCGACTCTCCGGGCTGCTCTCTCAGGCGTGGCGGCTTGGCCCCCATTCCGTTTCTCTCCTCAGCCCGCTGCTGGCCGATTCCCTGAACAATGAATCCTGCGCCGCTTTCAGCGCGGAGGATCCTGCCAAGGCCGGGTTTGTTTTGGCGGTCCGCATGGACAGCCAAAAGTCGAAAGCCTGGCAGGAAGCGCTGGCCAAAGCGTTCGGCAGTCCGGGCGAACAATTCACGGCGGAACAATTCACGGGGCGGCGTTGGGATAAGGCGTCGTCGGGTCCCTTTTGGATAATTCCCGCGCACGGCTGGCTGTTGGCGGGGCGCGGCGAAAAACTTGCGTCGGTGCAGTCCCAGTATTTGAAGGAAATCAACCGACATGGTCGTCCCGTGGTGGCTTTGGCGGGGATTTGGCTGGAAGGCGATTTGGATTTGAACGCGCTGGCTTCGTTCCTTCCCGATTGGGTGAAGTTGCTTAAACCGGGAAAAATTCACATCAGGGCGGCGCCGGGAGCGGACAAATTGGAAGTCAATGCGACGGTCATTTATCCATCTGCGATTTCGTGGAATTCGAAACCTTGGAAGCTGCCGAAAGAGTTGGTGCAAAATCCGCTGGTCAGTTTCACCGCCGGACGGGACCTGGCGGCGTTTCTTCAGATTAATCCGCCGTTCTCCAATTTTGACGCCAACCCGTTGACCAACCAATTCTGCGCATGGGCGATTGGCCAAATGCCGCTGCAAACGTACATGACCTGGCCCGTTTCCAATGCCACCAACGCGATGACAAATCTCGCGGCGGAATTGCGACCCGTGGTCAATCCCATTTTGAAGAATCTCAACGGAACGCAATTACTGTGGCAGCCTGAACGAGAGAGATTGGTATGGTCGAACTTGCGCGTGGTGGCGCCGGAGATCCAGCCGGCCCGACCGCTGAAAGATTATTTGCTGCTATCGCTGTTTCCCCGTCCGCCGTTTGGGAAACCTGCGCCAGAAGACTTGTGGCGGCAGCTTGAGGGCGGCGGCAATGTTGTCTATTATGACTGGGAAATGACGGGGGCGCGGCTTCAAGAGTGGCGGTTGTTGAGTGGAATGCTCTGGTTTCGGCCGGGCAAACACAACAACGAATCCGACAGCGGCTTGGCGGTGAAATACGAACTGTTGGGCGAATTGGGAAACGGGATCGGCAAGACGGTGACGGAGATTACGCGCACTGCTCCGAATGAATTGTCCATCGTGCGGCAAGGCCCGCTAGGTTTGACGGGGCTGGAAATTGTCTTGCTCTCTGACTGGCTGACCGCCGCGGGGCCGCAGTGATCCATTTCCAAAAGTCTTTCGTTTATCCCGCTATTTGATAGATTGCGCCGCATGGCTCGAAAAGATTGGTTGCGCGCGTTGGTGGTTTGCCTTGTCCTCGGTGTTGGCACGATCTCTCTTTACTCTCCGGCGTTGATGTTTCATTTCGTCAACTTTGAGGATCAGGTTTATGTCACCGCAAACCCGCACGTCAATCATGGGCTGACCGGCGACGACCTGGGATGGGCCTTTCAAACTTTTTACGCGGGCAAATGGCAGCCGCTGACGTGGGTTTCCCATATGGTCGATTGCCAGGTATTCGGCCCGAAGGCGGGCGGACATCACGCCACGAACGTGGCCCTGCATGCACTGAGTTCCGTGCTTTTATTCCTGCTTTTGTGGGACATGACGGACCGGTTTTGGCGAAGCGCCGCGGTGGCGGCATTTTTTGCGTGGCACCCGCTGCACGTGGAAAGCGTGGCGTGGATTGCGGACAGAAAAGATATTTTGAGCGGCGTTTTTTGGATGCTTGCGTTGTGGGCGTACGTCCGCTACGCGAAGAATTTGAAAGCGCAAATTCCAAGCCACAAGCTTTTCTACGCGTTGGCTGTCTTGTCTTTTGCGCTGGGACTGATGGTCAATTGGTTACTCGTGACGCTGCCGTGCGTTATGCTGCTTCTGGATTGGTGGCCGTTGGGACGACTCCGATTCGGCGCCCAGCCCGCTGCGGAAGGAGCAACGCAACCAGCGCCGGGAGTTGGCCCTGTCTTGATTGAAAAAATACCGTTTGCGTTGTTGTCCGTTGTGTCGTGCATCCTCGCCGTCTGCGCGGGACATCGTGAAGCAGCCTCTTTGGCGGCGGTGCATCTGTCGTTGAAGAACCGGATCGTTGCGGCGGGGCTTTCGTATTTTCATTATGTCGAAAAAACCGTCTGGCCTTCGGATTTGGGGCCGCTTTATCCGGCGCTGTATCATCAGCCGAAATTAGAATTGATCGGGATTGCGCTGTTCCTGCTGGGGATTTCCGCGCTGGTCATTCGTTTTCGGAACTCGCGGCCATACTGGCTGGTTGGGTGGGTGTGGTTCGTTGGGATGCTGGTTCCAACGTTGAGTTTATTCCATGCCAACAGTCAAATCATGGCGGACCGATACATGTATCTTCCCTCCATTGGACTTTTGATTCTCATTTGTTGGGAGGCCGCGGACGTGGCGGGACAATGGCCGGCGGGCAGGATCGTTCTCGGCATCCTGTGCGGCGTGGCTTTGGCGGGATGCTGCGTGGCCAGCTCATTTCAGCTTCGATATTGGAAGAACGAAGGCGCTCTTGCTTCGCGCATTGCGGAGCCGAATTTCAATTACATGGGTCACGCTGATTATGGGTCCTTCCTGATGGCCCGCAACCAATTCCCTGAGGCGCAGGTGGAATACGAAAAGGCGATCAGCATCATGCCCCGCTATGCGCCATTCCAGGCAATGCTCGGCGAGGATTTATTTCTCGAACACAAATATGATAACGCCATCGAAAAATTCCGTCTCGCGCAACAGTTGGACCCGCGCATGACGGGGATTCATTTGCCATGGGGCCGGGCGTTGCTGGCCCAAAAACACCTGAAGGAGGCTGCGTCAGAATTCCTAATGGCGCTGAACGCCGACCCGAAGAATTTCGAGGCGCACAATTGGCTGGGCAGGGACTACGCGATTTCGGGACAAACCAGCGCCGGTGTTGAGGAATTTCGCCGTTCGATTGCCTTGCAGCCCAACCAGCCGAATGTGTTGAACGATCTGGCGTGGATCCTTGCGACCAGCTCGAAAGCGGAAATTCGCAACGGGGCTGACGCGGTGACGTTTGCCGCGCAAGCGTGCGCGCTGACGCACAGTTCTCAACCCGTCCTGCTCGGCACTCTCGCGGCGGCCTATGCCGAAGCGGGACGTTTTGATGATGCCGTTGCCACCGCGCAACAAGCCCATGACATTGCGGCGGCGAATGTCACCCTGGCGGAAAAAGCAAACCAGCCGGCGGCGGCCCGCGCCGAGAATGCACTCGCCGCGCGAAACCTCGAATTACTTCAACTCTATCGCAGCCACCGACCGTTCCACGAGAAAGCGGTCAAATAGAACAATTGTCAAAATTACTTTCCAAAATTTTCGGAAATTATTTTTGGCGATTACTCTGTTGGATTTTTAAGTGATAAATTCGCAAAAATTCGTCTAAAAATCCAACCGTTGGATTTCAGGTTTTTAGAATTTAAGTATTGGCAGACAATGGCATTGAAATACCGCTTCTTCACTGTTCGGATTCATGGCACCTTGCTTTCCGCCTCGTGCGCTTTTTCGATCTCGGCCAAGGTAGGAATGGCAGTGACCCGCACGCGGAGGTTTTGAGTGAAATCCTGATACACCAGCAGTTCGCCGGTGGGTGACAGGAATGGAATTTGCGCATCTCGATTGTTGCCGTTTTCGATTTTGATCATTTCGCGTCCTGTGGTTACGTTCCAAAAACGCACCGAATAATCGTCACCACTGCTGACCAGCGTGGCGCCATCCGGCGAAAAACTGAGTGAACAGACGCCGAAGCCATGGCCATAGAGCGTGCTCACCGCTTCTTTGCCAGTGGCGACTTCGGAGACGCGGATGTCGCCCGCCCAACTGGAGCTGGCGATATACCGGCTGTCTGGTGAAAAACAAATCGCATAAACAACCCATGGATGTGGTTCCAAGGTTCGCAGTAACTGTCGCGTCACGATGTCCCACAGCTTGACTTCCCACTTGCCGGTGGAGAAGGCCAGCACCCGGCTGTCGGGCGAGAATGGGATTTTCGGCTTATTTGGAACTCCCGTGAGGTGCGCGATGGGTTTTCCCGAGGCGACATCCCACACGCAGATGTCGTTTAACATCGCACCTTGTCCAACGAGCCAGCGCTCATCCGGTGATACCTGAAAAAGTTGGCCGCACGGGCCGGATAGTTTGAAGGAGCGTTTCAAATTTAGCGTGTTGGCGTCAAAGACTTGAACCTCACTGTTGTTGGTGTCGGCGAGGGCATACAGGCTCTGACTCCCGGGCGAAAAAGCTATTGTAGTCCGAAGGAAGGGCGTCGGACACGGCAGGGACTTGATGACTTGCGGACCGTCCCATCGGCGCAAGGTCGTGCCGTCGCCGGACAGGGAGAAAAGCCCCCGGCCATCCGG
>DATAXU010000155.1:0-9415 GCA_036272955.1 Verrucomicrobiia bacterium | reverse complement strand
CCGCTGATGGCGTAATTGCGAAAGCGGTGGACGTTGGTGACGGTGGTGTGGTCGCCCGGACATTGGTACGCGGGCAATGATTTGACGTAGGGCCAAAGGGCGCCGTTCATGATCTGCTGGGCGGAGCTTTCGTTGTAAGGCGCGGGCCAGGCAATGGATTCCGCGCCGAAGGAGCCGGATTGGTCGGCGCCGCCGCAATAACCGGGAGCCCACGCGGCAGTGTTCACGGCGCCTGCGGCAGTGATGGGTTCGCAGGAGACGATGCGGCCGGAGAAATCGCCATTGTACATGAACCAGGAGAGGACGAGTTGGTGCATGTTGTTCGCGCAATAGGTGCGCTGGCCCTCGAGTTTTGCGCGAGCCAGGGCGGGCAGCAACAGCCCGGCCAAAATGGCGATGACGGCAATCACGACAAGGAGTTCAATCAAAGTGAACGCCCGCGCCATCAAGCTCTTTCGGTTAGATGTTTCTGTCACCGGCGATTGGCTGGGTAGCCCGAAACCGGCTTTATTTTTGAACCATTTCCGCGCTCCTGTAAAGCGGCTTTTGACTTGTGTGACATCCGCGGCGCGATCATTTCCTTCCCAACTGCATCGTTACGGCTTAAAATTTCAGCAACAGAGTAAACTTGCACAACCCGGCGTTCACTGAGTTTTTGGCAGCGTTCGACGCGGAAATCGTCGTGGGCCAGGTGTTGATCCGCCGGGCGGGGCGCGGGTTTGAATTGCGACATGCCGGCGACCGCGATGCGGCGGACGAGCTTCTGGAATTGGTGCGGGTGGACGGGCTGCGTGCGCTGGCACAATTCACCGCGGCGGACATGTTCCGTCCGCTGAAATCGGCGCCGAATTTGCGGGGCGGATGGCGGGCGGAGGCGGCGGACGTTGGGGCATTGGAGACTGCGCTCAATTCGCTCTATCCGGGCGCGATTGCGGACTGGTTTGCGGCGCGGCGGAATCCACCGCCGATCACTTCCTACCGCGAGTTTACGGCGCGGCAGACGGGGATGTACCGGATCACTACGCACCTCGATGACCGCATCGCGGGGGCGGCGGTGCGCGCGTGTTGTCATCGGGATTTTTGCCTTAAACGGCGGCTGTGGTCAGTGCCGGGGCTGGCGGCGGATGGGACGGGAGAGAAGAGCATTATACCTTGCCTTGAACCTTGCGCGGTGCTGCTCGAATTTGCGCGGAAAGTGGCGCGGCTGGAACAGGAAGGGGCGAATTTGCCGCCAGTCGCGCCGGTCTCGCCGGATGCACAGGTCGCGGAATGCGATTTCGATTCGCCAAACAACCCGCGCAGGGTGCGATTTGCCTTGGAAAAACACTAAACCACACGTAGGTTGCCCACGGCTTGACTGGTTTTGATTTTCTATGCGAACTCTTGTGATTCTTTCCTGCGCTGTCTTTGCGACAGCATTGACCACGCAACTCGGCGCCGCGCCCGTTGCCCCGCTGGCTTCGCATACACTGGCGGCCACCAACGCAGCGGGGGCATGGGCGGAATTGAACGCGGCCATTCACCCGCCGCCCGACCCGCCTGAATGGACAAACAAGGCGCCGACACCGGAGGAGAAGGAGGCGTATTATCTGCCGTACGTCCTCGCGGTGACTGACCAAGCCAAGGACTTTTATACCCGCTACCCCACGAATGAGCACGCCTTTGAGGCGCGCCAGCAGGAAATGGAATTGACTACGATTGCGATACAATATGGGGCCACCAATATGCAGGCGCGGATGGAAGTCATCGAGGACGGGTTGGCGAAAGATTATCCGGACCGACCGGATGTCCTGCAATTCCTCCTCCAGTCCGCCGACGAAAGCGACCCGCCGAGGGCACGCGAACTTTACCAGAAAATCATCGCGAGCATCGCGCCGGATCCTTTCAAGAATGCGGCCACCAACGGATTGAAAAAGCTGGACGCGGTCGGCAAGCCGGTGGATTTGGACTTTACCGCGGTGGACGGACGCAAGGTGGACCTGGCAGCCATGAAGGGAAAAGTGGTGCTGCTGGATTTTTGGGCGACGTGGTGCCCGCCGTGTGTCAGAGAAGTGCCGAACGTGAAGGCGGCTTACGACGAACTTCATCCGCAGGGGTTGGAAATTGTCGGCATCAGCCTGGACAAGGAAAAGGACAAGCTCACTAAATTCGTCGCGGAGCATAACATGGCATGGCCACAATATTTTGACGGGCTTTATTGGCAAAACAAATACGCGCAGCAATTTGGAATTGGGGCCGTTCCGTCGATGTGGTTGATTGATAAAAAAGGAAACTTGCGATATCTCAACGGCCGCGAGGACTTGAACGGCAAAATAAAGAAGCTGCTGGCGGAAAAATCATGATGAGTGGAATGGACATCCACCACTTGATCTGGCATGACGGAAAATTTCTGGGTATCGAGTGGTCCGTGTGGAAGGCCGTGGGATGGCTTGGGAACGCGGTGTTTTTCTCGCGGTTTTTCGTGCAGTGGTATGCGACGGAGAAACGGCGGCAGGTGGTGGTTCCGGCGCTGTTCTGGTGGTTGAGCCTTGCGGGGTCATTGTTATTGCTGTCCTACGCTGTATTTCACCAGCAGGATTCGGTGTTTATATTTGCGTATGCGTTTACGTGGATACCGTACATCCGCAATCTCATCATCCATTATCGTCACGAAAAGGCACGGCGCGCCTGCCCGGAATGCCGCGCGCTTTCGCCGGGTTTCGCGAATTATTGCAGCGCGTGCGGGGCTAAACTTACCCGAGCGACGGCGGAAGCCGTACCCTAATTAATTAGCGCAGGAGCCCGCGAAGGCAGACAGCGGGACTGGCTGTTTTTCGATGCCGGGGCCGGAATATTCGAGGGTCAACTTCGGCGCGCCGGGTTGGTGGCGGTAGAATAAGCGGATGGGATGCCAGCCGGCTGCCAGGCGGATTGAGGCGGATACTTCGGCGCCGGTGTGAACAAAATCGTCGTCTATGACATGCGCTTCGTGGAGCCACATTTCGGCGCCGGAATCGGATTGCTCATAAAATGTGTAATCGCCATCGGCCGGGACGCGGATGTATCCCTTGAACGAAATGCCGCCTTCGCCGCCCCCGGGCAAAATACCCAGGTCGAGGCCGGCGCAAGTGCCGGTTGAGACGGGGGTCAAGGCGTCGAAATCAGGGACCCAGGGCCATGCGCCTGAGTAGGCGGCGTAATCGAGGACGCCGTTTGTTTTACAATTGACAGAGATGGCGGGAACGAGGTCGTTGTCGTAGGGGCGGGGAGCGCTGGGTTCGGGGCGGCGGACTTCCTTCGTCATTTCGCGCGCCAGGGCCACGCGGTCGGCGAAGGCGGGGTCATCGGCAAGGTTGTGGTCTTCGTGCGGATCGGTCACGACGTTGTAGAGGCGGAAGGGATCGGCGGAATTGGTGACGGAATAACGGACTGCGGTATAATCGCCGATGCGGATGGCTTGCATTTGGTTGCGCCGCTTGAAATGTTTGCGCTTGCCCAATTGCTTGTCCACCGGGAAGGGGCGGCCGGAGTAACGGTATTCAAAATACCAGAAGCCGCGGGTGCGCTGGTTGCCCTTGCCGAGAAGCGAGGGGGCGATGGAAACGCCGTCGGATTGGGCGGGCGGAGCGAGGCCGGCAAGGTCGGCGAAGGTGGGCATCCAATCCCAAAAACCGCTGATGGTGTCGTTGACTGAGCCGGCGGGAATGTGGCCGGGCCACCAGGCGAGGGTGGGTTCGCGCACGCCGGCTTCCCACAAATCACGCTTGATCCCATCCATCACGCCCCAGGAATCAAAAAAGGCGGGGTTCTGGCCGTCCTCATTGTGGGGGCCGTTGTCCGAAGTGAAAATAACGAGCGTGTTGGTTTCGATGTGCAAATCGCGGAGCAACTGGAAGATGTCATCAACGGCGTCATCGACGCGGCGGATCATCGTTGCGTGGCGTTTCTCGACGTCGGGCCAATCCTGGACGGCGTAAACCGGGTCGTACCACGAATTGGTCTTGCCGGAATTGGTGTTGAGGGGCCATTGCAAACCGCCGTGAAGGCCGCGCCCGGGAGGATACGCCTGAGTGGGCAATTCGTGAAAAAAGTGCGGCGCGGTAAATGCCAGGTAGAGAAAAAATGGCTGCGACCCGGCGTGAGCTCTGTCGATTATAAATTTTTTAGCGCGCGCGGCGTAGAGATCGGTGTCGTAGGCACAATCAAGGCCGTTGGTCACGGGGGTGAACATGTCCATGATTTTTCCGCTGTTGCCGGGATAATGGTAATGCGCGGCGCCGTGGGCCAGCACGCCGTAAAATTCGTCAAAACCGTGGCGAAGAGGATGGCCTGGATATTCCGGGCCTTTGCCTTGCAACCCCCACTTGCCCACCGCGCCCGTGTAATATCCGGCGGCCTTGAGCACCGTTCCGAGCGTGTGATTGGCGGGGAGCGCCTTGTCGAACTGGTTGTCGCGGATCGGGCAATCGCCCTGGTGCTGGCCGAGCAGGAGAGAAGCGCGGGCCGGCGCGCAAACGGGCGACCCGGTGTAATGCTGGCGCAGAATCATTCCCTCGGCGGCCATACGGTCCAGGTGCGGCGTGGTCATCCGGGGCCGGTCCGGCGCACGGCTGTTTTGATAGAGGACGCCAAGGTCGCCGTAACCCAGGTCGTCAGTCAAAATGAAAATAATGTTTGGTTTCGGTCCATCCGCTTTTGACGAGGGCGCGAAAGCGAGGACAAACAAAACGAAGCCGGCGATAACGAGGCGAAGTTTCATGCAACCCAGGCAGAAAGAATACGGCGGGGCCAATTCCGAGCGCAAACAAAAAAAGGCGGATTGCATTGAATAAGTGACGGATGGAGCGGATTTGGCTTTGCAACCGGCGATAAGGACTGTATGGGAAAGGAGTTACATGAAGTGGCTCAATGATCTTCCCCTGAGGCGCAAGCTAACGCTGATCATTTTGCTTGCCTGCTCCGCGGCGCTCATTCTGGCGTGCGGCGTCCTTGCCGGCTACCAAATGTTCGATTTTCGCCGCACGCTGGTGCGGGACACGACCGTGCTGGCCGATGTCATTGGGGAAACCAGCGGGTCCGCCCTGGAGTATAACGACGAAGACTCGGCGCACGAAATGTTGCTGGCGCTTCAAGCCGAACCGGATGTCGTGGCGGCGGCGCTGTTTCGCCCCAACGGAACCGAGCTTGCGGATTATGCGCGCGCCGGCGGGAAAAGCGACGTTCCCGCCAAACCGGGGAAGGATGGCCGCGCCTTTGCCAATGGACGGCTGGAGGTGTTTCGACCCGTGCGGCTGAACAACAAACGGGTGGGAACGCTGTTCATGGAATTGGACGCGCACGGGGTGAACGACCGGTTGCGATTGCTGGCCGGGGTTTGCGTGGTGGTGTTGTTGGGGTCTTTCATGGTTGCGCTCGGCCTGGCGGCGCCGTTGCAACGTTCTGTTTCCCGACCGATCACGGCCCTCGCGGAAACCGCCCGCCAAATCGCCGAGCGCAAAGATTACACCGCGCGCGCCAACGTGCAGGACCGGCACGAAATCGGCGCGCTGACCAAAGCCTTCAACGATATGCTGGCCCAGATCCAGCAACAAAACGCGGCCCTGACGGAAAACGAGGAACGGTTTCGTCTCATGGTCGCGAGCATTGGCGACCACGCGATTTTTGGATTGGACAAGGAGGGGCGAATCTCGACATGGAACCCCGGCGCCGAACACATTCTTGGCTATAAGGCATCGGAAGTCATGGGCAAATTTGCCTCCACATTTCACACGGCCGAGGACATTGCGGACGGCAAACTTGCAAAGGGGATTGCCTCCGCGACCGCGTCCGGGAGTTTCCGGGACGAGGGATGGCGCGTTCGCAAGGGGGACGCCCGCATCTGGGCCACCATCACGATGACGGCGATCCGCGACGAATCCGGCGAACTGCGGGGTTTTGTCAACGTGATGCGCGACATCACCGCGCGGCGCAACGCTGAAATTGCGCTGGCCTACGAACGGGATTTGTTGACAACGTTGCTGGATAATCTTCCGGATTCCATTTACTTCAAGGACCGGGCGTCGCGGTATGTGCGCTTGAGCAGGTCCAAGGTCCAGAAGGGATTGGCGTTCTCCATCGCCCGGCATCAGGTCGAAAATCCGGGCGCGCCGTTGCCGGTTTATTTATCCAGCCTTGAAATTTTTGGAAGGCACCTGTTGGGCAAATCCGACGAGGATTTCTTTGCCCCGGAGGACGCGCGCTTTGTGCGCGAAGAGGAAGACGCCATCGTGAACACCGGGAAGCCAATTCTTGGAAAGGTGGAAAAGGCGGCGTTGAAGGACGGCACGGCGGCATGGACGTTGAGCACAAAAATGCCCTGGAGGGACACGGACGGGAATATCATTGGAACTTTCGGAACTTCCCAGGACGTCACCGCGATCAAAGAAACCGAACAACGGCTCCAGAGTCAGTTGGAACGCCTGGGGTTGCTGGACAAAATTACGCGCGCGATTGGGGAACGGCAGGATTTGAACAGCATCTTCCAGGTCGTCATCCGCCGGCTCGAAGATCAACTGCCGATCGATTTCGGATGCGTTTGCCTTCACGACGGGGTGGAGAGCGCGTTGAAAGTGGCGGTCGTCGGGACCCGCAACGAATTGGTGGCGGAGTCCATTAGAATAATTGAACAGGGGACGATTGAGGTGGGCGAAAACGGGCTGGCGAAATGCCTGCGCGGCCATTTGGTTTACGAGCCGGACCTTCGCAATGCGCCGCTTCCCTTCGCGCAACGGCTTGCCGCGGGCGGCTTGTGCTCCGTGGTGTTCGCGCCGATGCAGGTGGAAAGCCAGGTCTTTGGGGTGCTGATCGCCGCGCGCCGCGCCCCGTACGCTTTCAGCAGCGGAGAGTGCGAATTCCTCAAACAATTGAGCGAACACGTGGCGCTGGCGGCGCATCAATCGAAAATCCTGACGGCGCTGCAACAGGCCTACGATGATTTGCGCCAAACGCAGCAGGCCGTCATGCAACAAGAGCGCCTGCGCGCGCTGGGGCAGATGGCCAGCGGCATTGCGCATGACATCAATAATGCCATCTCGCCTGTGGCGCTCTACGTGGAATCCCTGCTGGACAACGAACCGAATCTCAGCACGCGAACGCGCGATTACCTGGGCACCATCCAGCACGCCATCGAAGACGTTGCGCAAACCGTGGCGCGCATGAGGGAATTCTACCGGCAGCGCGAGCCGCAACTGGCACTGGGGCCCGTCAAGTTGAATGACATTTGCCGGCAAGTCCTGGAACTCACGCGCGCGCGATGGAACGACATGGCGCAGCAGCGCGGTTTGGTCATCAAGGTGGAGACGGATTTGGCGGAGGATTTGCCGCCTGTCCTCGGCATCGACAGCGAAATTCGCGAGGCGATGGTCAACCTGGTCCTCAACGCGGTGGACGCCATGCCGGACGGCGGAAGCCTGACTCTGCGCACCGCCGTTGTCGGCGCCGATACGAAGGCGCGCCATGTTTCTGTTGAGATCACTGACACCGGCATTGGAATGGACGAAGACACGCGGCGCCGCTGCCTGGAACCGTTTTTTACGACCAAGGGCGAACGCGGGACCGGCTTGGGACTGGCGATGGTCTATGGAATTGTTCGCCGCCACGGCGCGGACATCGAGATTGAGAGCACGCCGGGAAAAGGGACGACGGTACGCATGGTGTTTGCCGAAGCGACCGCCCCGGCTTCGCCGCAAGAGCCGTCGCCGTCCGCCCCCCTGCCCATCCGCTTGCGGATATTGATTGTCGATGACGATCCGTTGCTGATAAAATCCCTCCGAGACATTTTGGAGATGGATGGCCATATCGTGATTGCGGCCAATGGAGGGCGGGAGGGGATTGAGGAATTTCGCAACAGCCTCCAGCGGCAGGAAAAGGTGTCAGTTGTCATGACTGATCTTGGGATGCCGTACGTCGATGGACGGCAGGTCGCCGCGTCGGTGAAGGCGGCTTCGCCCTCGACACCGGTGATTTTGCTGACGGGCTGGGGCCTGCGATTGATCGCTGAAAATGACATTCCGCCGCATGTGGACCGCGTGCTCAACAAACCGCCGAAATTGCGTCAACTGCGCGAAGCGCTGGCCGAGTGCGTCGCCGCGACCCCGACCGACCAGTCGCCATCCAACCAAGCGCCATCATGAGTGATTCACATCGTTCCAAACTGATCATCGTCGATGACGAGGCCGCGCAAATGAAGGCTTTGTGCGATACACTCGGCGACCGCTATGAAGTCACCGGCTTCATTTCCGCCACTGCCGGTTTGCAGGCGATCCGCGAAAAGAAATTCGACCTGCTGCTGTCGGATTTGATGATGCCGGAGATGGACGGCATTTCGTTGTTGCAGGCGGGACTGAAGGCGGACCCAAATCTGGTCGCCGTTATCATGACGGGCGAAGGGACCATTGCCACCGCGGTTGAAGCGATGAAATCCGGCGCGATTGATTACATCCTGAAGCCGTTTCGTTTGAGCGCAATCCTTCCGGTGCTGGAACGAGCGCTGGCGCTGCAAAGGTTGCGCGTGGAAAATGCGGCGCTGGAGCGGCAGGTGCGGGAACGGTCTGAACAACTCGAACGCGCCAACAAGGAATTGGAAGCCTTTTCGTACTCTGTCTCGCACGATTTGCGCGCGCCAGTGCGGCACGTCGATGGGTTCGCGCAGATGCTCGCCCGCGCCGAGCCGGGTCTTTCCGAGAAGGGCAAACATTTTCTGACCCAAATCACCGGCGCCGCCAAACAGATGGGGCAGTTGATCGACAACCTGCTGGAATTTTCCCGGATGGGCCGCGGAGAAATGCGCCGCGTGCCGGTCAACCTCGAATTGTTGTGCGATGAAGTGATCGTCGCGCTCCAGCCCGAAATGGTGGACCGGCAAATCGTTTGGAAAAAAAATCCGTTGCCGACCGTGCAGGCGGACGGCCCGATGCTCCGGCAGGTTTTTCAGAATCTTTTTTTCAACGCCGTCAAGTACAGCAGGCCGCGCAACCCGGCGGAAATCGAGATCGGCGCCATGCCCGAGACGGCGGAGGAAATCGTTATATTTGTGCGCGACAACGGCGTTGGGTTCGACATGGCGCACGCGCAAAATCTTTTCGGGGTATTCCAGAGATTGCACAGCCAGGAGGAATTCGAGGGCACTGGCGTCGGCCTTGCGAACGTCCGCCGCATCGTTTCGCGGCACGGCGGGCGGACCTGGGCGGAAGGCAAACTGGACGAGGGCGCGACATTTTATTTCTCGCTTCCACGAAACCCGTGAGCGACGGCGCGGGGGGTGTGATTAAAAGTGTCGGTCAATACCAGGCAAAATTTGCCTGGTACTTTTGGAAAAGATGTATAAATAGATCAGTTCATGAATAATGAACTGCCATCTTCATCGCCGAAAGAACAACGAAGTTTAGACGAGGCCTTC
>DATAXU010000154.1:0-8463 GCA_036272955.1 Verrucomicrobiia bacterium | reverse complement strand
TAAGGAGGACGAGTTGACGGCGGAGAACGTGAGGTTGTCGATGCCCAAACCCTGTGATTTGCCCGCGTCGCTCGCCATTTCCCAAACCAGCCACAAGGCTGATCCCGGAGACCAGTTGGTGATGACCTGGTTAGCAACGTTCAAGTTCGTCTGATTGGCAGGGGCGGTTCCATCGACCGCATCGCCGCCTACGTCCGCCGCAACAGTCGCGAAGTTGACATTAAGGGCGGGAAGAAATGCAGTGGCGTCGGTCGAGAAGTTATTTGTTCCAGAGGGATCAACAAGATAATAAAACTGGAGCGTTTTGGGGAGGTCGGATTGCCGCCACAGTTCGCCTGTGAATTGCACACTCATTCTGTTCAACGTTTCCGCGGTGCCGTTCAGCAGCTTGACACCAAATGCCGTGAACCCTGTGGAACTTGTGGCCAGCAACCCAAGCGCGCGATTGGAGCTGTCGGCCGCGCCAAAACTGATCTGTCCGCCTGTCGTCTGATCTCCGTCGGTCGCGCCAAAACGTGTGCCGACGCTGGCAGCGTTGTCAGCCAACCCGTACCAGCCCGCCATGATATTCGAAAGGCCCAAGCCATCCGAACCCAGTGACGTCCCGGACGAATCCACCGGAAATGCAAACCCATAGGGATTCCCAGATAGTAAGTCACGCCGTTAATTGTCACCGGGTTGTCACTGTTGACTGAAGTCGCTCCGGGATTCGGCAAGGAATCAAAGTTCTGAGTATACACCGAGTCGGCTGTTCCATAACCAACCGCCGAAGGTGAAGTGACCAGGCCAATGGTCGAAACCGCCAATCCCGACCATGGACTGGATATCGGCGGATTGTTAGGGCCGGTAAGGTTAAAATGCTTCGCATTGAACGCACGGGCGGTAACGACCGTGTTGCTCGTGATGGCGATAGGCGACTGATAAGCCTGCGCTATGGGAGAAATGGCGCCACCTGAAAGTCGCGGATCGGTGCCGTCGATTGTGTAGTAAATCGTCGCGCCTGCCGGGCCGGTTATGGTGACAGTTGATCCGGACGAGCCGGCAACCGCATTGGAAACGAGGGTCGGCATCGCCAGCAAGTTGGTATCGATGAACTCGAGCCGGTCCGCGTACCATTGTTTTAGAAATGTCACTTCACCAGCGTAGGTTCCCGGGAATGTGTAGGAAAATCCAGTCCCGTACGAAAATGTCCCCGAACGAGGGGTCGTGTAGTCCGGCCAACGCGCGATCTCCCGCGGTTCTTCGTTTTGGACTTGCGCCACCAGCGCATCGATGTCGGCATAGATATGGTTCGTGGAAAGCATCCCCTGCCGCAAACTTTCGTAGCGATCAATCCACTTTTGCCAGAAATCGGGGTCCGTAAACATCTGCCCCCACCAAATGTAGTTGAAATAATCGGTGCCGCCGTCCTGGGTGAACGCCCGCCACACAAAGGGATCGAAATCCCGCCCGTCTGTTGAACCTTGAGAGCGGTCAAAATCCCAGATTGGGCCGAAAACAAGGCTGCCCTGGCGCGGCTTGTAAAAATACGCGCTGAGACGAAGGGCATCGACATTGAACGCGGCCACATTGAGGATATGATGATCAATCCATGAATGCACGTCGATGTAAGCAGGATAACCAGTCGCCGTGTTAGTGTAAGAACTCGAAATCAAGGCGGCGTAAAATTGGTTCAAATAATTCTGAATATAGGACTGCTGCGGGGCGCGTTCGGGCGTGAGAATGTCCAATTCTTCCGGATCCTCATAAACCATTGTCTGTCCAGCGGCATTCAGGCCATTATCCCCCGGGGGTAGCCGATCGATGGCAAGAATGTAGCCGCCAGTGACATTTGGCGGAGTATTGTCGTCGTCCTGGAGCTTGCTGATGTCAACCCGGTTTGTCGCGCGCTTGATCTTTTCCTCCAGCACGTAAATGCCAAAGTAATCATTCGACGTCACCGGGCCGGTCGTCGTGTGCAGGTAAACTTCGAGCAGGTGGGTGTTGGGAGCATACCTTCCGATGTCCCTGCTCAACTGGTACATCAACGGATTGTGAATCAGGACCGGCTCGAAATTGTCCGGCGCATACAGCACCCAGTCTTTTCCGGCGGGCAATTCCAGCGGCGTTTCGTCGGTCGAATTATTAAAATCATCCCAAAACTGAACAGTCCACGATTGCTTGGCGTCACCGCGTGTTGAGGAACCATGCACATGAAATCCCGCCCGGGCGCTCAATGTCGGAGCATTCGTCAGGCGGGTGATTCCGTTCGATGGTTCGTAAAAGGAAAAATTGGCGAATTGATCGGGCGTTCCCTCGGCAGTGTTCGGCACCCCTGCATCAAAATTGTAAATGATCAAAGCGGGCATGTCCGAAGTCTGCTGGACCACGTCCGATGCGAGTTGAATGTAGCTCTCGCTGTGAATAGGCCCCGGCAAGAGTCCTTCCGCAAAAGCGCGCGTGCGGACCTGCACGCTGCCGTTAATGAGGAGCGGCCCCGCCAGAATTGGCGACTGGTCCGTCGGCATGGTTCCATCGGTTGTATAACGAACCACGGCATTTGTCGTGGCGTCCGTAATCGTCAAGTTAAATGGTGAAACGAACGTTCCGCCCGCTTGCGAGAATGCCGGTTCCGCGGTGAAGCCGGGCCCTGCCGGGTCGTTGGGGTTTCCCGGGGTCGGTATGGTATAATAGCCAATCGCATTTTTGAGGAACGGGTCAACACCGTAAGAAACGTCTGTCGATTGCGGCGGATATTGCGGGGCAAAAAAGGAAACCAGGTTGGTGTTCGGATCGACCAGCGCCAGAAAACTGCCGGCAGCGGGAAGTTTGAAATTGGTGTGCAATTCGTTAGTGACCGCCGTCAGATTTCTTCCAGAAGCAAACACGACAAGGTAATCCCCAGACTCCAGCACGTAATCGGGAAACGTCCATTCTGTCAAATTGCTGGCGTCCACGGACAGCGACCAACCCGCCAGATTCGCCACCGCGCTGGTTCCATTGTGAATTTCAATCCAATCGGAACTTTCTCCGAAGGAATCGGAAAGTGTCGATTTGTTCGCGGCCATGAACTCGGAAATCTCGATGCTCGGCTGCGGCAGCAAACGATCCAGCGTGTAGCTCCAGCCGCCGCCGAGTCCGACGTTCGTTTGGCCCGCGATGCTTACGATGCCGGCATTGCTGGCCCAATTCACGCCAACGCTTCCCATAGCCGGCTCGGGAAATTCGAACACGTAAATCGATGGCGTGTAAGCCGTCACATTTGTCGCAGGAACGTTGTCGATAAGCAAGTCTCCGGCGATGACATTTGTTACGGCTTGATTGAAATTCACCTGCACACTTCGCAAAGTAGGCATTACTGATCCTTGCGCAGGATAGGACAAAGCCACCGCGCCGCCTTGATTCAGCATATTGGTGGCGCTGACGAAGGAGAAATTGCTGACGGTCTGGACCGAGTTGACGCCGCCGTCCGTTGAGGTAAAACCGATGTACGCGAGGCTGTTGCCCAAAAGCACAACCAGGTCGCCGATATTGTAATTGGTGACAAAGGTAGAACTAGTGACCGTGTCAGCCAATGTTTCCTCAACAGCGCCGCCGGGCGAATAAACGATTGTGACGTTAATGGGGTGGCCACTCGAAACGTTGACGGAGCCGGTGCTTTCATATCCAGAGGCGATTCCGTCCGTGTGGAAAATTGCGCCGATGCCGTTTGGACTGTAGAGATTGAATTCCCAGTTGGCGCTTGGAGAAAGGCCGTTGACGCCCAGGCTGCCGCCGGTGCCGCCGAGAAACGCAGGCCCGTTCTCCTGAACATCAAAGGTTAACCCGTCCGCATTATTTCCCAGTGAGCCGCCGACATCCCGATAAGTGAACGACGCAGTGAAACCGTTGATGTAAACGGGCCGATTGTACCAAGCCGAAACAGTCTCGCCTCCGTTGCCATCTGTGCTATGGAAGACATTGGAGGTGATATTTGCGGAGTTCAGCCCACTTTGATTGACGGTCCAATTTGTTCCGTTATTGAAAAACGTCACTGACGTTTGCGCGTAACAGTCGAGAGGCAGAAGGCCGGCCACCGCTGTCATGAAAAGGATCAAGGCTGACCGCAAGCATTTCAGCGGTCTTAAGGCGCTCAAACATGGACTCTTTTTGACGGCTTGATCTGAGGACGGTTGTGTTCTCATTTGTGCATCGATCCTGTTTTCTTTTCTGGACCGGACGTTTCGCGGTTATGATTTGTTACGTTTGTGTGACGTTTTTTATCGCTTCGGGCGGTGCCGACGGCTTTCGGACCTTCCTTTGAGCGTGATTACAAAATATGAGGAGGTGCTTCGCAATGCAATTACCCTTAATCCGGCAGTTGGACAGCTCCCGTCACGCCACTGGGCCAGTTGGTTTTCTTCTATCAATTTCTGGCGACAGGCGGGCTTTACTCGAAGTGGGTGGCGGAGTGTCCGTTGCGCTACACCAGTCCGAATGCGCTCAGTCTGAAGGATGTGCTGGGCACTTGGGTTCTGGCCAGCCTGAGTGGAGCCTGGCGTTACGCGCATGTCACGGCCTTGCGCGGGGATCGGGCCAACCCCCAGGGACTGGGCATGGAAAAGGTGGTCAGCGAGGACAGTTTGCGCCGCGCTTTTGCCAATCAGGATGAAACCAAGCTGGCCGCCTGGCAGACGGAGGCGTTGCGGCACACCTATGCCCCCGCGCTGGACCGGCCTTGGATTGCGGATTTGGATGTGACCGTCAAACCGATTTACGGCCATCAGGAAGGGGCGGAGCTGGGATATAATCCACACAAGCCGGGGCGTCCGAGTCATGCCTATCACACCGTTTTCCTGCGCACCTTGCGGGTGGCGCTGGATGTGGAGGTGCGTTCGGGCAAGGAACACGCCTGCCTGCATGGCCTCTCCAACTTGTGGCGGGTGTGGGATCGGCTCACGCCGGGCCAGGGTCCGTGGCTGGTATGCGGCGACGCCAATTACGGCAACGAGCGGTTGATGGCCCAAGGCGAGGAGCGCGGACAAAAGTATTTGTTCCGCCAGCGCAGCACCAAGGGAGTCGGGCAACGGGTCCGGTGGCTGGAGAGCCAAGGTGGATGGCAGCCCCTGACGGAGGGGTGGGCCGGCGCGGAGGGCCAGTTGCAACTGACGGGTTGGACACGCCAACGGCGCACCGTGGTCCTGCGGTGCCAACGTCCGGACCAATCCGGGGTCAGCCCGCCTTCCCTTGCTGGCGGACAGGGGCGTCGAAGTGGTCCGCGGGCTCGTCTATGAATATGTCGTGCTGGTAACCTGCCTCCAGGAAAACCTGCTGACCATCGCCCATCTCTACCGGCAGCGGGCGGACGTGGAGAACGCCTACGACGAACTCAAGAACCAATGGGGTTCGGGGGGATTCACCACCCGCGACCTGTTGCGCTGCCAGATCGCGGCCGCGCACGGTGGCGTTGTTTCCCAAAGATCGGATCGGCGCGGTGGACGATGCCGACATCGTGCGGATTCGTCTCAGCCAACTCTCGTTGCACGTATACACCCAACCGGAAACCGATGTTCAACTGTTATTGCAACAACTCAAACTGGAGTTGCCGGCCCAGCCGCCGCCTAAAGTCACGGCATCCAAGCCGCCGGGCAACGTTGGCTCTGTAGTGAAGACCTAGGAAACGCGGGCGTTGATTTTCAAGCACCTGCCCCTTTCAACCCCCTCGAATCCGCCAAGTCGGGTTAGGTATTGGATGAGACCGCCAGGCTGAAAACGGGGTAATTGTGGCGGTTTGAAATTGTTGTCTTCTTCCGGTTCCGTTCTCTTCCCCCTTCGCACGAAAGTCATCTTCTTCTCTTCTTTTTCCGTTTTCTTCGGCAGCGGATTTTCTTCCCGCTTGCCGCTTGACCTCGACATTTTAATGGAGGCGGTTTCAACCAAATGAAGCCGGAAATGCGTCGCTGTAAATGTCTGCACTGTAAGAAGCTGTTTGTTGCCCGATTATCGGAATCGGGAACGCCAGGGGTATTGTGCGACCCCGGAGTGCCGGAAGGCTGGCAAACGGGGCAGGCAGCAGCGTTGGTTGAGTAAACCGGAAAATAGCGACTACTTCCGCGGCCCCGAAAATATCCAGCGGGTGCAGGAGTGGCGGGCAGAGCCTACTGGTTATCGCCGATCGGCACCATTAGAGTCCGTCAAACGTTGTCGTATGAATGCAACTTGTCAATTTCCCGGCGTCCTTGGATTGACCGAGCGCGCAGTGGATCTGGCGGAATTGACAGAGAGAGACCTGAGCCAAACCGATGAATTATTTGACGCGAAGCAGGGTGCAACCGTGCGGCGCCAGGTCGACCACAAAAGTTTCGAAGCGAGGCAACGTCCTGCGTGACCAGAGGTCGCGGACTTCCGGCACCGAGCCAAATCCGAGGTTTCGCCAAGGAAACTTCACATGGACTGGTTGGCCGGAGCGATTGAAAAGTCCGACGGCAAATGCTCCATCGGCTAGTTGCTTCATCCATGTTTCCGCGGGTACGGGTGGTCCGGTCATACGACGGGCGGCGGCGCCGAGCGAGTCTTGATTTACCTCAAGAACCTCGGGGTTTGTCAATAACGCCGTGGTCCACTCATCGTTATCGGGCAGATTCATGCCCAACATCAGGGGCGAGGGCGCGATTGCCAGGAGCGAAATGAGCGTCATCTGTTCGTCCTGCGTAAAGCGTGTCCACCGATTTGGGGGAGAGTCTCCGCTACGCAGGGCGATATGGCCCAGCGGCGCCATGTCGCCGTCAGGCCAGTGACCTGGCCCAGCCTCTGGCAGCCAAGCGGCGAACAGGTCAAAGTTGTGATCAAGACAACCCCAACGGTCCCAAAAGTCATTCGAAATTCGCCATAGATTGGCGAAGCGTTTGATATGTGGGCCGCAGTTCACCGGCGTCTCGCCGGGAGAAAGGCTCAAAATAATGGAGCGACCAGAGCGAGCCAGATGGGTGGACAAAGCTTCGAGTTCGACGGGGTCGTACATCACTCCTCGGTGCAGACTGGACATATCATCACATTTGATGTAGTCGATACCCCACGCGGCATATTGTTGCGCCAAACTAGCGTACCAAGCCTCCCCCGCCTCCGTCGTAGCATCCACGCCATACATATCGTTATTCCACGAGCATTCGCGATTGGGGTCCCCTTCCGGACGTACCGCTTCTCTCGCTGTGAAGCGCGAGTCGGCAATGGGAGTATTTTGTTCTACTGCTTGGCGTGGAATGCCGCGCATAATATGAATGCCAAAACGCAGTCCCATTGCGTGAATTCTGTCGGCCAACGGCCCGAACCCCTCCCCGTTCACGACGTCGGGAAAGCGATTTGTCGCGGGCAAAAAACGGCCGCAACGGTCGAGTTGGTCCCCGTATTTGGATTTATACCAACGAATGTCTACCACCACAATGTCCCATCCGTATGGCTGGAGGTGCTGTTTGAGCCAAGCGGCGTTGGTCATCAGTTCAGCTTCGGTTATAGAATCGCCGAATGTGTCGTAGCTGTTCCATCCCATCGGCGGCAGAAGCGCGAGCCGGTCACCGCACTGAATGCGAATGGCCGTCTCGGCCCCCCCGGCGCTATTCCGCGCCCGCGCTTGGAATTGGTAAATTCCCGTCGCACTGAGGGAACCGCGGACAATACCTGTCGCGGAGTCGATGCTCAAACCGTTGGGGAGGCCCTCGGCGGAAAACGTCAATGGCCGATCTCCTGTTGCCGACAGCGTACGCAAGAGTGGTGTGTTCGGTCGAATGCCCCAAACTCTGGCCCCGTGGAATTGCGGGGTGGCGTCGCACCTGGCGACAGCGATGATTTGCTCGGCCCGCTCGGTGAGATTGGTATTTGGAGTAACGACCTGGGCTCGGATCTTTGTAGCCAGGACAATCCCCAGGATTCCAACTAAGCGTGCCGTCTGGCCATGAGATAATCCAATATAAACAGACTTGTCGATCAACCTGCCGACCCACAGAAGGACGGGTTGAACTATGTCTTGCCACACGGCGATTCTCATCTGAAGCTGAGGTTTCATCCGCAAAGTAGATTTTCAATCTCACGCACTAACAAGACCAGATTCGGTTTCCAGTAAAATGGCTATAATTTATGCGTTGATGAAGATATGAAAAAGTATTTCCACCAGGAAAGACGCGGTTGATACAAGAATATAAAGTTCCTTGAGGCGCGTTAACAAATCGAGGTCGATCATTAAGCCATTGTCCGACTGGTTTCTGGAAAAGAGCGAGAAATGGAACGGATACTGCCGTGTCACTCCGTCAAGTTATTGCGCGCTTCCATTTCGCCAGGAAACCTGGACGGTTATAGACTTCCGGGTTTACTGGTGCATGCGGGCGCTTGCCCCGCGAAAAATCAACAATGCTTTGGCATGCCGTACGACCGATGCTGCGAAACTGCTCTTCGGTCCACGCTATGGCGTGAGGGGCGAGCAACACGTTGTCGAATTCCGCAAAGCACGGCGGT
>DATAXU010000153.1:0-5093 GCA_036272955.1 Verrucomicrobiia bacterium | reverse complement strand
ACGGGCTGGCTTTGTGGCAAAGATGTCAATCGCACATTGGATTTTACCAATCCGGGTGCGCAGCAACATCTGCGCGAGGTTTTCGCGGCCATGCGCGGCGGCATAGATGGTTTCATGGTGGACTACTGCGACGATCTTTGGATCTCGGAAGCGAGCAAAGGCGGATTTTTTTGTCCCTACGCCACCAGCACGTCGTTCTATCGGACCTTTTTTAAATTAGCAAAGGAGGGTCTGGGCGCCAATTCGTGGTTGCACGAGCGGAACCTGAATCAGCCGAACAATGATCTCACCCTCGGCATTGTTGACTCTCAACGCACTTCATGGGATACCGACAAAATATCTCCCGATATGGTATCGCGCAGCGGACTTCGCTGGTACAAAAACCGAGTGGTGCTCAATTACGACATGGATTCAAAGGAGTTAAACAGTTCATGGAAGGTCACGGGCTTTCACGGGTCCGATGCCGATGGTCGCCGCATGATGCTGACCATGGCTGAAATCGCGGGCAGCCGGCTTCTCATAGCAAATTCGTTTCGGGATATGTCCGCGGATGTATTGCACGATCTTTCGCGCACTTTTCCTTACTACAGTGAACGCCGCAGCGCGCGGCCAGTGGATGCCTTTGTTAACAATGGCTGGCCGCGAGTTTATGATTTCGCCGTCAATTCAAACTGGCATCAGGTTGTGCTTTATAACAACACCTTGCCTACGGAGGCGTCGGATTTCTCTGTGCCATTGAGCGGAGACCCGGTCGATGGGGCGCTCGGCCTGGCCGCGGACAAGGATTACTACGTTTATGATTTCTGGAACGACCGCTTCGTTGGCCGCGTGAAGGGTTCAGGCAGATTAAATCAGAACCTGCGACCCGGAGAGGCCCGGATGCTATCGATTCACGAAGTGGAGCCTAATCCGCAATTCCTATCCACCAGCCGCCATATAATGCAGGGATTTGTGGACATGGCGAAGCTTCCTGAGTGGATCCTCCCGGATCACGTTTTGCGCGGCGCTTCCAAAGTCATCGGTGGGGAAACGTATGAAATAGTTGTCGCGCTAAACGGCTCCTTGCCGGAAAAGGCGCGCGCCACGGGTGGAACCATTCGGATCAAACCAATTCCCGGCGACAAAAATCTTGTGCGATTGACAATCGATTCTCCAATAAACGCCACGATCGAATGGAGCCTTTCCT
Source organism: Verrucomicrobiia bacterium (assembly GCA_036272955.1). Lineage (GTDB taxonomy): Bacteria > Verrucomicrobiota > Verrucomicrobiia > Limisphaerales > Palsa-1400 > DATAUD01. Next base: position 3,907 of record DATAXU010000153.1, on the reverse strand, counting down.
GTAATTGACGCGGCGTTATGCAACGAATCCATCTTCAAACCGTCGATTACGCGATATTAGGCGTTTACCTGGCGTTCGTGCTCGGAATTGGCTGGGTTTTGCGGAAATCGGTCAAGACTGGGGCGGACTTCTTTTTATCCGGCCGGCAAATTCCGACATGGATCGCGGCACTCGCTTTTCTTTCCGCCAACCTTGGAGCCCAGGAAGTCATCGGAATGGGAGCGTGCGGCGCCAAATATGGGATGTTGACCTGTCATTTTTACTGGTTGCCGGCGGTGACGGCGATGGTGTTCGTGGGTGTTTTCATGATGCCGTTTTATTACGGGTCAAAAGCGCGGTCCGTTCCGGAATATCTAAAATTGCGATTCGATGAGAAGACGCGCGGATTTAACGCCCTTACTTTCGCGGCCATGACCATCCTATCATCCGGTATTTCCATGTTCGCGCTGGCAAAGCTAATGGAGTTGCTTCTAGGCTGGAACTTTCATCTGTGTGTCTGGCTCTCGGCGGGGATTGTTTTGGTCTATACGTTTTTGGGAGGGCTGACTTCCGCCATCTACAACGAGGTGTTGCAATTTTTCCTGATCGTCATGGGTTTTGTGCCGCTGGCTTATCTGGCGCTGAGAAGCGCGGGCGGGTGGCAGGAATTGAAACACAAGCTGGGCGCGATCGCCGTCAGCCAGGGCTTTGCGCGGGACACCTTGACTACAATTTGGTCGCCACTCAGGTCCCCGGCGGATAATCCGATGGGCGTGGAGTGGGTGGGAATGTTAATGGGATTGGGATTTGTTTTGGCTTACGGTTATTGGTGCATGGATTTTTTGGTTATTCAACGCGCCATGGCGGCAAAGTCTCTTTCCGCCGCCAGGCGAACTCCTCTCATTGCGACGATCCCAAAAATGCTTTTTCCCGCACTGGTGATTTTGCCTGGGATGGTTGCCATCAGCATGAGTTATTCGATGCCGGCGGGATTTCTGCCCAAAGCAACCGATGGTTCACTGGACTATAATATGGCGACGCCACTCATGCTGATGCATTTTTTCCCGAGTGGAATGCTGGGATTGGGACTGACGGCGCTGCTAGCGTCGTTTATGTCCGGGATGGCGGGAAACGTCACGGCGTTCAACACCGTCTGGACGTATGACATCTATCAAAGCTACATTCGTCCCAATCAATCCGACCAGCATTACCTTCGGATGGGGCACATTTCCACGGTGGCCGGCATATTGTTGAGCATCGGCGCCGCCTACGCCGCTTCAAAATTCAATAACATCATGGATTTGCTGCAATTGGTTTTTGCTTTCGTCAACGCGCCACTGTTTGCGACGTTTTTGCTGGGGATGTTCTGGAAACGCACAACGGCGACGGGGGCATTTTTCGGCTTGTTGTCCGGCACATGTGCCGCGGTGATTCATCATGGCCTGACAATTCCCAACGGAGCAACAACCTGGCTCAAAGGCGGCTGGCTCGGAACGGTGCGGCATACCTATCACAGCGAGATGGCGCAAAGTTTTTGGACGGCAATTTGGGCGTGGTCAATTTGTTTCCTGAGCACAATTGTTATTTCGCTTCTGACCGCGCGCCGGAAAACGGATGAGGAACTTCGCGGGCTGGTCTATTCGCTGACGCCAAGAGAACGCCATCCTGAATTGAGGTGGATTCAACAGCCCGCTGCGCTTGGCGCTGTTTTGGTCGCGGCGGTCATCATTCTTAACATCATTTTTTGGTAGTATTATGAAAACATGTCAAACGGAGACCGCTTATGCTGAACATTGACCTGGCGGGAAAAAGTGCGCTGGTTACTGGAGTTTGCAGCGGGATTGGCGCCGGCATCGCCCGCCAGTTGGCCCGCGCCGGTTGCAACGTCGCGGGCTGCGGCCAAAGCAAGGCCAGTGAACCCGGTCCGCGAGCCTTCCTTAAGAATGTTAAGGATGAGGGGCGGCGCGCGGTGTATCAGATTACGGATATTGCGTCGCCGCGAGGTCCGCAACAATGGGTCAAGCAAGCCGCTTCGGCCCTTGGCGGCGTGGATATTCTCGTTTCCAACGCGGGGCGTAATTCTTTTACCGGCATCGAAGAATGCGACGAAAAGACGTGGGCACGATGTATTGACCTGAACCTTGCGGCGCATTGGCGGCTGACCAAGGCGGCAAAGCCTTATCTGCAAAAATCGCTGCAGCCGGTCATTATCATCATAACTTCCAACCACGCCTGGCGCACAATGCCTGGGTGTTTCCCTTATAACGTTGCCAAGGCGGGGCTGGTGGCAATGGTCCAGTCGCTGGCGATCGAATTAGGCCCACAAATCAGAACCGTCGGTGTGGCGCCGGGCTTTATTGATACGCCTAGCAATGACCTTTGGTTCAAAACTTTTCCCGACGCCGCGGCGGAACGCGCGCGCACCGAAAGCAGGCATCCGGTGCGCCGGATAGGAACCCCGGACGAGATAGGTTCGTTGTGCGCGTTTCTCGCGAGCGGTCTGACCGGGTTCATTACGGGAACCACGCTGCTCGTCGATGGCGGAATGGACGCTTTGATGTCGTAACCCACTTGATTCGTGCCCGCGCGCCGCCATGAAGTTGAGCTAGCTCTCGATGCGCGAGCAACCCTGGGGGAATGTCCGCTTTGGCACGAGCGGCGGAAAAAACTTTATTGGGTGGACATTCTGGAAAAGGAAATCCACGAATTTGATCCATCGTCAGGAAGGGATAGAAGCTATAATGTCGGCCATTTTGTGGGTTGCATCGGCATTCGGAAAAAGGGCGGGTTGATCCTCGGTCTGCATCACACTTTGGCTCAATTCGATTTCCGAACTAAAAACCTTCGCCACATTTGCCGGCTTGATGGCGGAAGGCGGGACATCAGGTTCAACGATGGAAAATGTGATCCCGCGGGACGATTTTGGGCGGGCACGATGGATTTGGATGCCAAACCGAATCGAGGCGGTCTTTACGTTCTTGATTCTCAACGTCGAATTCGCCGTGTGCTGGATGGCGTTACCATTTCCAACGGGATGGCTTGGAGTTTGGACGCAACGACGATGTATTACACCGACTCGGCCACGCGGGAAATCTGGGCTTTCGACTACGATCAGCGCACTGGAACCATTTGCAATCGGCGCGTTGCTATTCGCATCCCAAAACGGGCCGGCCTGCCCGATGGGATGACGCTTGACGCTGAAGGGATGCTCTGGGTGGCACTTTGGGGCGGAGGCCGCGTCACCCGGTGGAATCCGCAAACCGGCATTCTGCTGGAAACTATTCGACTGCCGGTGTCGCTGGTGACTTCCTGCGCATTTGGAGGGCCAGGGTTGGGAGTGTTGTTTATCACTTCGGCACGGGCAACTCTCAACAGCGCGAGTCTTGCGAGGGAACCATTGGCAGGCGGGCTGTTTCGTGTAGAACCGGGCACCATTGGGACAGCAAATCACCAATTTGTCGGTTGAACAGGTTGTCGATCTTGTCCCGCGTTCGGTGGGAGTCATCGACAGGAAAAAGCCGCAGTTTCGAGATGGTGCCGACGGAGGGGGTCGAACCCACACACTCTCACGAGTACTAGATTTTGAGTCTAGCGCGTCTGCCAATTCCGCCACATCGGCACATCTGGATGGGAATGTACAGGAGGGCCGTCGATGCGCGCAAGCGCGCAATTCGCGGTCTTTGGAAAGACGAGATGGCTGCGAGTGACCGGATCCTTTGGGGAGGCTTGCGGCGAATACAAAAGGAACGGGGATTATTGGCGTATTGGTTCGCGTTGGGATTCCGGCGGCAAAATGCCTTGACTTGGGGGCGGGGTTCTTGCATTTCTGGCGCAAGAAATACCGCGATGAATCCTGGGCTTAAGATGCTTCTGACGGTCGATGTTCCGCCAGATGCGGCCAAACGGGCCGGGGGGAACATCGTTAGGG
>DATAXU010000152.1:0-23655 GCA_036272955.1 Verrucomicrobiia bacterium | reverse complement strand
GTCGTGCGGATTGCCTTTCTTGACAGCGATTACGCTTACGATTCTGCCCGGGGGCACGGAAACAATCTGGCCGACTGGCTTCAGGCATCCGCCGGCCATGTTCTGTGTGTGCTGGCTTATAACGACGCCATTGCGCGGCTGAATGGCAAGCCCTTTGTCAGCGCGGACGGCGGCACCTGGGGACGAAGTCACGCCATGCTGCGCGACCTTGCGACGGCTTTCGATTTCACCAGCAAAACGAACGCCGCCGGTCTGGAGTCTCATTCAGCATTGGGCGGTCGTGTTCAGTTTCTTTTGCACGAAAACCCGGAGCGCAAAATCCTCCATACGATCCAGGTGGAACGCAACGGCTTTATTCACGCGATGGTTGCGGGGACACCCTTGGAAAATACCGGTTACGAATATTTTGGCGCGCGCGCCTATACCAATTGGATTTCTCCCTAACGCCCCCGTCGCGCCCGTCTAATTCGGCGGCATGAATTTGACGCACATGGGATTGTCCGTGCTGACGGCATCGCCAACGCGCTGCAAATGGCCGGTTTCACCATCGATGCGAAATACAACAATGGTGTTCGAGTCCTGGTTGGCTGCGAGCAAATAAGAGCCGGTTGGGTCGATCTCAAATTGGCGCGGGATTTTCCCGCCGCTGGAAACCCGTTCCACAAAAGTCAGGCGGCCCGTGTCCGGGTTGCACGCAAATACGACAACGCTGTCGTCCCCTCGATTGGAGAAGAAGACGAATTTTCCATTCGGAAGAACGGCAAGTTCAGCGCCGGTATTGTTGCCCGAAAAATCCTTTGTCAGCGTCGATTCGGATTGGATTTCATGCAGCGCTCCCGTCGCGGAATCATAGGAATACCCGACGATTGCGCTACCCATTTCATCGATGACGTAGGCCCAGCGCCCGTTCGGGTGAAAAACGATGTGTCGCGGGCCGGCGCCCGGTTTAGTGGTGACAAACGCGGGGTCGTTGGGCCGCAACGAACCTTCACTCGGGTCAAACTTAAAACTCATTATCTTGTCCACGCCGAGGTCGCAGACGAACGCGAAACGGTCCGTCGGGTCGGTGACAATGCAATGCGCGTGCGGCCCTTCTTGACGGTCGGGATTGACGCTGGATCCCTGGTCCTGAACAAATGCGGACATCGGACTCAAAGCGCCCGTTTCGCCAAGACGAAAAACTGCGACGCTCCCGCTGGCGTAATTCGCGATCAACGCATCTTTGCCATTGGAATTCACTTCAATGTAGCATGGGCCCGCGCCGCCGGCGGGCTGCGAATTCACCAACGTCAATTCTCCATCCGCCGGATTGATTGCAAAAGCGCTGACGCTGCTGTCAGTCGCCTTGTGTCCTTCCGTTATCGAGTAGAGAAATCGATGATTCGGCGCAATGGCAAAATAAGAGGGATGCGAGATCCTGGCTGCGAGGCCGATGCGAGTCAAAGCGCCAGACGCCAGGTCAAAATGAAAAGCCTCTATATTCGCCCGCCCTGAACCGACGAAAACCAATTCCTGTTGCGGCGCGGCTGAGGCGTGGAGAATCGCCATGACCGCGGCGGCGAAGATCCCGATGAGTTTATTGCGCTTCATAATGTTATTTGACAGACAAAACCGTGTAATTGCGCTTGCCTTTGCGCAGAAGGAGGTGCTTCCCAAAAAGAAGATCGTTCGCGGTGACGGCGCGTTGGATGTTGGCTTCGCGAATATTGTTGACGTAAACGCCGCCTCCTTCAATGTCCTTGCGCGCCTGGCCTTTTGAGGGCGAGAGGCCCGACAGCACAAGCGCTTCCACCAACGGCGTCCCTGCACCTTCCAGTTTATTGCGCTCCATATCGCGGGTGGGGACTTCGCCCACGATTTCGTTGAAAGTTGCTTCCGCTATGCCGTCCAAATTTCCGCCGAAAAGAATCTCGCTCGCGCGTAGCGCCTCGGTGGTGGCTGTCGCGCCATGCACCAAATCCGTCATCTCCTTGGCCAGCGCCTTGTGGGCGACGCGGGATTCGGGCCGGCTTTTGTGCTGTTCCGCAAGGTCTTCGATTTGTTCCTCGCCGAGAAAAGTAAAAAAGTTCAGATAACGCAAAACGTCGCGGTCATCAGAGCGGATCCAAAATTGATAGAAGCGGTAAATGCTGGTCTTTTTGGCATCGACCCAAATGGCGCCCGCGGCTGTTTTGCCGAATTTGGTGCCGTCGCTATTGAGGATCAGAGGAAGAGTGAGGCCAAAGACGTGGTGACCGGCCTTCTTTCGCGTCAAATCCATTCCGGCGGTGATGTTGCCCCATTGATCGGAGCCGCCGATCTGCAATTCGCAATTGTATTTCTTGTGCAAATGATAAAAGTCGAACGCCTGCAAAAGCATATAGCTGAATTCGGTGTAGCTGATGCCCGATTCGCGATCTTCCATGCGCGCGCGGACGCTTTCCTTGCCCATCATTTGATTGACAGAAAAGTGCTTTCCTATCTCGCGTAAAAATTCCAAAAAACTCACGGGCGCGGTCCAATCCGCATTATCGACGAGCCGCGCCGGGTTTGCCGTGCAGTCGAAATCCAGCAGGCGCCGCAATTGCTCTTTCACGCAGGCGATATTGTGGTCGAGGATTTCGCGCGTTAAGAGCTGCCGCTCGGTTGCGCGTCCACTCGGGTCGCCGACCAGACCGGTTGCGCCTCCGGCGACCGCGATCGGGTGATGGCCCAGCAGTTGAAACCTTCGCATTGCGAGAAGGGGGACGAGATTGCCGACGTGCAGGCTGTCCGCAGTCGGGTCGAAGCCGGCGTAAAGAACGATGGGCGCGGCGGCGAGACGTTTTTGCAATTCCGCGGCGTCTGTGCAATCGGCCACCAGCCCCCGCCATTCCAATTCATTAAAAATGCTCATCGTTCCTTAAACCACGCGCGCTTTTCCTGTGCCGCGGACAATCTCACCAATGATCCACGCGGCCTGCCCGCGCGCGCGGATGAATCTCACTGCCGCATCGGCCTTTTCCGGCGCAACGATCAATGTCATGCCGATTCCCATATTGAATACCTGGTAAAGTTCAGCGTCATCGACATCGCCCTTGGCCGCGAGCAATTGAAAAATCGGCGGGACGGGCCAGGCGCCTTTTTCGATCAGGGCATCACATTTCTTCGGGAGCACCCGCGGGAGGTTGTCAATAAAACCGCCGCCCGTAATGTGCGCCATGCCCTTGACGCCAAATTTCTTCAAAACAGCGCGGGTCAATGGGGCGTAGCTGACATGCACCGCAAGCAATGCCTCGCCGAGGGTTCCGCGCAGTCCGGCAATGCGACTTTTCGGCGTCAATTTCAGTTTGTCAAAGAGAATTTTGCGCGCGAGCGAATACCCGTTCGTATGCAGCCCGCTTGAGGCCAGCCCGATAATGGCATCGCCCGGCTTAATGGTTCTGCCGTCGAGCAGCGCGGACTTTTCAACAACGCCCACGATCGTGCCGCTCAAATCGTATTCGCCGTCCTGGTAGAAGCCCGGGAGTTGCGCCGTTTCCCCGCCAATCAGCGCGCAGCGGTTCTCGGCGCAGGCGGTCGCGAACCCCCGGATCAATTCCTCAAAAACGCGCGGCTTCAATTTGCCGGTGCCGATATAATCGAGGAAAAAAAGCGGTTCCGCGCCGAGCACGGCAATGTCATTTACACAATGATTGACAAGATCCTGACCGACGGTGTCGTGCCGGTCCATGGCAAAGGCGATTTTTAGTTTTGTGCCGACGCCGTCCACGCTCGAAACCAGGACGGGCTGGCGAAATTTTTTGAAATCAAGGGCGAACAAGCCGCCGAACCCGCCGACTTTGCCCAGCACCTCCGGCCGGCGTGTCGAAGCGAGCAATTGGGGCAGGGTGGCCTTGACCCGGTTTCCCAAGTCGATATCGACGCCCGCCGCCGCGTAAGCTTTCTGAGTCATGTGGGCGGAAAGGTAACTGTCTGGCCGGGGCGTGACAAGCCGCCGTTATCGCCGTTGACGGTTTCGCGCGAATTTGCAACCCTTTGCACGCAATAAAAAAAGTCTTTCTGTGCAATTAAAAAAAGCTGTCATTACCGCCGCCGGCAAAAACCAGAGGACGCTGCCGTTGCAAACTCTTGTGGACCGCGATGGCGTCCAAAAAACCGCGCTCGCGATTATCCTCGAAGAGGTCCTCAAGCCGGGCATCGAGGAGGTTTGCGTTGTCGTTTGTCCCGGTGACGAACCGGCGTATCGCGCCGCGGCGGGATCTCACGCCAGCCGGCTCCAATTCGTCGAACAATCGGCGCCGCTAGGTTATGGACACGCCGTCCAATGCGCGCGAAAATTCACCGCTGACGCGCCGTTCCTTCTATTGGTGGGCGACCATCTTTACGTCAGCCGCGCCCAAAAGAATTGCGCCCAACAACTGGTGGAAGTCGCCGTCGCCGAATCGTGCTCGGTTTCCGCCGTGCAGGCGACGCACGAGAGCAAGCTGCCGTTTTACGGGGCGGTCGGCGGACGGCTCGCGCCCGGACGCCACGGCGCTTACCAAGTCGATACCGTGCTGGAAAAACCGACGCCCACGGAAGCGGAGCAACGGCTCATCGTCCCCGGATTGCGGGCGGGGCGCTATTTGTGTTTTTTTGGCATGCATGTGCTGACTCCCGCTGTCATGGAACTGCTCGCCGGCATGACAACAGGCACTCGTAACGGACTGGCGCTGTCGGCCGCGCTGAACCTGCTGGCGTCGCGCGAGCGTTATCTGGCTTTGGAATTGAACGGGCGCCGGTACGACATCGGCGCCAAATACGGATTATTGACAGCGCAACTCGCGCTGGCCTTTGAGGGCCGCGATCGGGACGAAGTGCTTTCCAACCTTGTCGAAATGCTCGCTGTCAAAGGAGAAAAGCCCGGCGCCGTATGACGCTTCGACCAAGCCAGATCATTACCGCACCGGACCCAGCCGCTCGCAATCAATCCCTGGACCCCTTTTGCGCCCGCGCCTCACTGGAGGAATTGCTGGCGGAATGCGGTGAACTGGAGTTGTCTCGGCGGCGCAGTGAGAATCTGTACGAGCGGGTCCGAGCGCTGTTCTTTCTTTACGCGATACATCGTTTTCATGTCCCGATGAAATCCGGGTTGAACCGCCGCGGCCTGCTGCCATTTCAGGGTTACAACCATCTTTTGCAGAGGCGATTTGAGGAGGCGGTGAAAGTTTTTCTTGACGCTCAGCGGGCGGGCGGGCCCAGCGACACCATTTCGAGCGCGCTGGCGACGGCTTACTACAGGCTCGGCATTCAGACATTGGCCGACCAGGTCCGCCGCAGCGTGCGGTCGGTTCGCGGGAACCAATGGATGTTCCGCATGGGCCATCCGGCGGACCAGCCGTTGCGCCTGAGGCCGGAATTATTGCAACGCGGCGCCAATGGCTGCTATCCCGTCTTGCGCGAACAAACGCCGGTCCGCATGGATCTGACACACAGCGGATGGAGCGATATTTTCTTTCTCGGAATGGATTACCCCCAGGGCGCAAAGGTGCTCAACGTGTCGATTGACCTCGGCGTGCATGGGCGGGACGCCGCGCCAAAACCGCCCGTCGAAGCGTATTTGCGCGTGATCGACGAGCCGGCGTTGCGGCTGGCGAGCGTCGATTTGGGGGCTGTGGCGACGATCACCAATCTCTCGGAGGTATTTGATTTTGCGCGGGACTATCTGGGCCTGTTGAAGGCGGCGGTCATCGCTTCGGGAATTGTCCCTCCAGGGATCGAAGGGTCCGGGCAGAGCCTTGCAGATCTGCTGGCGCGCGTGGCCGGTCCGGGGCGTGGTCTGGAACTGGTGAGCAGCGTCAACAATATCCCGAAAGGATCGCGGCTGGCTGTTTCGACCAACCTGCTGGCCGCGTTGATTTCTGTTTGCATGCGAGCCACTGGGCAGGCGCAATCGCTTCAGGGCGAATTGGCGGAAAATGAGCGGCGGCTTGTGCTTGCCCGCGCCGTTTTGGGGGAATGGCTGGGAGGGTCCGGCGGCGGATGGCAGGATTCCGGGGGCATCTGGCCCGGAATGAAATTGATCCAAGGCGTCCTGGCACAGGAGGGCGATCCGGAATTTGGCCTCAGCCGTGGCCGATTGATGCCGGAACATCGAATACTTGACTCCACTGACGCTTCCGAAAAAGTCCGCCAAAAATTGACCGAAAGCCTCGTGCTCGTCCACGGCGGCATGGCACAAAACGTCGGCCCCATCCTGGAAATGGTCACGGAGAAATACCTGCTGAGATCGGAAGCCGAGTGGCGGGCGCGCCAGGAGACTTTGGGAATACTGGATGAAATTCTCGCGGCGTTGCGGGCGGAGGACCTGCGGGCGATCGGAAGGGCGACCTCGCGGAACTTCAGCGGGCCCTTGCAAACGATCATCCCGTGGGCGAGCAATTTTTACACAGAAACTCTAATTGACGAGGCCCGCGCCGCATTTGAGGGTAATTTCTGGGGATTTTGGATGCTCGGCGGAATGTCCGGCGGCGGCATGGGTTTTATATTTGCGCCGGAATGCAAATCGGAGGCGCAAGAGCGGTTGCAGGAAATCATGAGCGAAACGAAGCGCGAATTGGAAAATGCGCTGCCGTTTGCGATGGAGCCGGTGGTTTATGATTTTGCAATCAACGAGCGCGGGACGATTGCCGAATTGTTGACGGGCGAGGCTTCCCTTCTGCCGCGGCATTATTACGCAATGGTTGTCCCGCAATTGCTCAAGCTTGATTTGCGCACGCTTCCGGTGTCGCGCCGGGCGGAGTTGGATCTTTTTGCCGCTGCGAGCCATCGCTCAGGGCAGGGGAGTGTCGTGCAGGAAGTCTTCGACCGCTTGCTGCCGCGCCTGGAGACCGATTCGTCGGCCGGACAAAACCTGGCAGTGATGCTTGGGGAAAATGGGTTTGACAGAGTGGAGCACGAGCAGATTCGGACGGACATGAAGGATGGGCGGATCGGCCTTGCGCAAAATCGTTTGCCGGCCACCGCCAAAATCGAGGATGTCCAGCCCGGCGATGTGATTGACGCGAGTGGTTCGCTGCCCGACGAATGCGTGGCGATTGGCAAAGCGGCCATCGCGCGCGGCGAGGCGGCGGTGGTGACGCTTGCCGCCGGCGTGGGGAGCAGATGGACGCAGGGCGCCGGAGTGGTGAAAGCGCTGCATCCATTTTGCAAATTGGCCGGACGGCATCGGACGTTTTTGGAGGCGCACCTTGCCAAGACCCGGCGCATCGGCCATGAGCATGGGCTTGTTCCGCCCCACGTCGTCACTACCAGCTATTTGACACATCGGCCAATTGAGGAATTTCTGGCGCGGCAAAATAATTACGATTATCCCGGGCCGCTATTGCTTTCGCCTGGGCGCGCGATTGGGTTGCGATTGATTCCGATGGAGCGCGATTTGCGATTTCTTTGGGAGGAAATGCCGCAGCAAATGTTGGATGAACAGGCGCAAAAAGTCCGGCAAAGCCTGCGCGCCGCCTTGATCGGGTGGGCGCGGCAGAGCGGGGAGGGGGCGGACTACACGGACAACGCGCCGGCGCAGTGCCTGCACCCTGTTGGGCATTGGTACGAAATTTCCAATCTTCTGCGCAACGGCGTGCTGCTTCGGTTGTTGGAGCAGCGGCCTAATTTGAATTATTTGCTGGTGCATAATATTGATTCGCTCGGGGTCGATTTGGACCCGGCCTTGCTCGGCCTTCACATTCAATCCGGAGGCTGCCTCTCGTTTGAAGTGATCAGCCGCCGGTTGGAAGACCGCGGGGGTGGATTGGCTCGCATCAATGGCGCGGTGCGCGTTCTTGAAGGCCTGGCGATGCCGCGCGAGGAGGACGAATTTGTGCTTTCTTACTACAATTCCCTGAGCACATGGATTGATGTTCGCAAGCTGCTCGCTGTTTTCGGTTTGACAGTCGCGGAGTTGTCAAACGCGGACAAGGTTTCCGCCGCCATCCGCAAAATCGCGGCGCGCATGCCTGCGTATATCACGTTGAAGGAAGTCAAAAAGCGATGGGGGCACGGCCAGGAGGATATTTTCCCGGTCGCGCAGTTCGAGAAGTTGTGGGGCGATATGACCGCGCTGCCGGAAGTCGATTGCCGGTATTTTGTCGTCCCCCGCATGCGCGGTCAGCAATTGAAAGATCAGGCGCAGTTGGACGGCTGGCTTCGTGACGGTTCGGCCGCCTATGTCGAATCACTCTGTCGCTGGCAGGGATAGGAGCAATTCGCGGACGGTTTTTCTCTGGCCGGGCAAAATGAAATCCGGCGCGATTTCCCTCAACGGCTCCAGCACAAACCGCCGCAAATGCGCGCGCGGATGCGGCAGAACCAATTCGGGCAAAGTCAGAACCTGCGAACCGAACGCGATCAAGTCCAGATCGAGCACTCGCGGTTCGTTGAGGATTTTCTTCGGCTGCCGGCCAAGAAGAATTTCGATTTCCCTCAACCGGCCGAAAAGCGATTGCGGCGTTTCACCAGGTAGCGGAGTCAGGCCCACCACCGCATTCAGAAAGGGCGGCGAACCGGGCGGGCAATCCACCGGCATCGTTTTTACAACGCGCGAACGCAACAACGGCGCGGCGGATAGTGATTGGAGGCGTTCGGTCGCTCGGCACAGGATTTCCTCCGAATCCCGAAGGTTCGAACCCAACGCAACGAATGCAAGATCGTCAGGAGGCATGGCGTTGCTACGCCTTAAGACCAAGGACGTCCTGCATATCGTAAACGCCGGGCTTTTTACCCTGGACCCATTGCGCGGCTCGTAGCGCGCCGTTGGCAAACGCTTCGCGGCTGGATGCTTTATGTGCAAGTTCCACCCGTTCCCCGGGCGTGGCGAATATGACGGTGTGATCACCCACGACATCGCCTCCCCGAATCGAATGCATCCCGATTTCGCTGGCGGCGCGTTCTCCCACCAACCCTTCGCGACCATGCCGGAGCACGCTGTCAAGTTGTTGCCGCCGCGTGTCCGCCAGGATTTGCGCCAGCGTTCTGGCGGTGCCGCTGGGTGCGTCTTTCTTGAATCGATGGTGCATCTCGACGATTTCCAAATCATATTCCGGCCCCAGAATCTCGGCGGTTTTTCGTGTCAACCAAAACAACACATTCACACCGGTGGAAAAATTGGAGGTCCAGACCATCGGAAGTCTCGCGCTGATCGTCTGGAGTTCCTTCCGTTGTGCGTCGGTGTGCCCCGTGGTGCCGATCACCATTGCCTTTTTGTGGGTCGCGCAAATGTCGGCGAATCCCGCAGTGCAGTCGTGATAAGAAAAATCAACCACTACGTCCGCGTCCTCGATGAACGCGCGCAAATCGTCGCCCCGGTTGATTTGTCCAGAAATTGAGACTTCCGGAATCTGTTCCGCGCATCGGAAAAGCGCCTGGCCCATACGGCCTTTGGCGCCGGCAATAATAATTTTAGTCATTGTGCAATACTCCACATTTTTTCAGGGTTGTTTTAAGTATCTCCCTGTTTTTTGCGCCGATCGCCACCAGCGGCAGGCGGTATTCCTCCTCGATCACGCCCAGAATGGCGAGGGCCGTTTTGACCGGGATCGGGTTCGACTCAATGAAAAGGTCCTTGAACAGTGGATAAAGCTTGTCGTGCCACTTCAACGCCGCGGCGACGTCGCCGGCGCGAAAAGCGCTCACCATCTTCGCGACCTGCCTTGGCACTACATTCGACGCCACGCTGACCACGCCGTGCGCGCCCACGGACATGAACGGCAGCGTCAGTGAATCGTCGCCGGACAAAATGGAAAACTTCCGTCCCAGGGCCGCCCGCAATTGGCTGACGCGGTCCGCGTTTCCGCCCGCTTCCTTGATGCCGACGATTCGGGGCGTCGCGGCCGCGAGACGACGCACAGTATCAACGCCGATCTCGATTCCGCACCGCGACGGAACGCTATACAGGATGATCGGCAATTTGCTGACACGGCTGATTTCCAAAAAATGCTGATACAAACCTTCTTGCGTTGGCTTATTATAGTACGGCGCGACTTGCAATGACGAATCGGCGCCCGCCTTTTCCGCCTCCTGTGTCAAATAAACCGCTTCGCTCGTCGAGTTGCCGCCGGTTCCGGCCATTACGTGGAGGCGGCCAGCCGCGTATTCCACCGAGCGCGCGATGACCTCGATATGCTCCTTGTAATCCAGCGTCGGCGATTCCCCGGTTGTGCCGACCGGGACGATCCCGTCCACACCGCCGCGGACCTGCATTTCGATCACCCTTTTCAATCCTTTTGTGTCGAGTTTCCCGTTTCGGAACGGAGTTACAATTGCCGTGTAGGTTCCAGTTAACATGCGCCAAATGAAAACAGCCTGCCGCAGGAGTTCAATCAATTTCGATCAACGAGTCTTGTTCAATCGCGCCGCCACCCATGCTGTCAGCATCGTCGGACACCGCCTTGAGACTTGGATCATCAGCCAATTCTTCCATCCTGCAACCGCGATCGGCCTCCCGTTTAACATCGCCTTGAATCCGATTTCCGCAACGCGCCGGGCGCTCATCGGCCCAAACAAACCTTCTTTATGCCCCATTCCTGCGCGCTGCTGGAATTCCGTGCGGGTCCCTCCTGGGCAAAGCGCGGTGACGGACACGCCCGTCCCCTTCAATTCCAGCGCCAGTGCGCACGAAAACGAATAAACAAACGCTTTGCTCGCGGAGTAAAGGGACAGCCATGGCCCCGGCTGAAACGAAGCGGTCGAGGCGACGTTTAAGATTTGTCCCTCCCGCCGCTGAAGCATCGGTTTAAGAAATAGCTTAGTCAACTGCACGACCGACGCCATATTCACCTGCAACATTTGCAGTTCCTTATCAAGGTCCGTCTCGGCAAATTGGCCGTAAACGCCAAAAGCCGCGTTGTTGACAAGCGTGGAAATGGGAAATGACTCGCGCTCCAATTGATCGAAGATCTGCGGCGGCGCAGACGGATCGGAAAGATCGTGCGGAAGGATTTTTATGGGAACGTGGAACTGGTTTTCCAGGGTTCGCGCTCGTTCCGCAAGGCGGGATTGGTCGCGCGCCACGAGCGCGAGCGAGTAACCGTTGGCCGCCATTATCTCGGCGAATTCAGACCCGATTCCCGAGGTCGCACCCGTGATAAGGGCGGATTTTGTCCGAAGAGCCGTCAAGCGAATACGAGGAGATTTATTTCTTCAGGGAGACTGTCGGAAATTTGGCGGATGATATTGCCTCGCAGCAAGTAGGCCAGGCCTTTGCGCTCCGGCGCTCCCAGGATCAGGTAAGCGGCTCCCATCGTTGCGGCGATATCGACAATCGTATCCGCCACCGAATCGCTGACCGCGTAACAGGGAAAAACCGGGTGCCCGTCGGCCTTGCTTCGCGCCGCAAGGAATACTTCTCGCGCTTCCTCGTCTTCCTGCCACTTCTTTTTGTAATCCTGTTCCGTCAGTGCGGGCAGTTTCCGCACAAATAGAAGGTATAGCGGCCGGCGCGTCAGGCGCGCTTCTTCGATGGCGAAATCCAGGGTCCTTCCGGTCCCGCGCACCGCGCACATGATCGGCGGCCCGTGGACATTATCCATATTGAACTTCGGCGGCGTCGGCGTCGGCGTCGTTACCACGGGTGTCTGCAAAACATTGGCCGCCGCCGTCGCTTTTTGGCGGCTGGCAAACTCGGCCGCCAGGCCGCGGAGGAAAAGCCCCACGAGAAGCACCGTGCCGGCGAAGAGCCGGGCCGATGGTTTGTCCACCAACAGCGAGATCTCAATGCACAGCATGATGATGAAGGTGACGACCATGACCACACGTTCCCAAGTCGCAAGACGGAGTTTTCTGTCCGTGCTGCAGGCGCCCAGGTTGGTCGCGATCGCTCCGACAACGCCCACCGCGTACAGGTCTGCCAATCCGCTCACGTCTTTGACGGCAACTACGAGGATTGCCGGGATAACTGTCGCAACTATCAAACCCAAATTGGGCACGCCGAATTCATTGAGCCTTTGAAATTGCGGGGGCAGTTCGCCGTCCCTCGACATCAAAAACGTAATGCCGATTAGAGCGACAATCGCCGTGTTGACGGCAGAGAACAGCAGGCATCCAAACACCGCGCTGATGACCCATGCCGCAACGTGCCCCGCCAGCGGACCCAACGCGCCTCCCACAAAAACTTGACCCATGTACCGGAGCATGTAATCCCGCACGCCTGGGTGGCCCGGGGCATCGACGTTGATATTGCCGCTGACTGAATCGTTAATTGTCAGACCATGCAACGCTTCCATGCCCAGGCTGAGGAGGGCGGTGAAAATACAGACTTCCAGCATCACCCAGAGGATCGCGGGCGTGGACGTCTTGGAAACATTCGGGTTGGCCTCGCTCGTGCCCGGATTCAATTTCATTACACCCGTCGAATTGGCGATGGCCTCAACACCCGATAGCGCGAGAACCACACCGACAAAGCCTTTCCAATTTTTAAAGAATCCGCCGGCCAATGGTTGCACGTGAGCCACAGCCTGACCCAGATGCGGGAGACAAAAAATCGCCAGCAGCGCAACCACCACGGCCGTCGGCACTGACACCAAAAATGCCAAACCGCCCGTATGCTTGGGGCCGAAGATGTTCAGCAATCCGATGATCACAATTCCACCGGCCGCGTAGAGTTCCGGGTGATGCATCCCGAAGTAGGCGCACGCCGAAAGAGCGCTCAAGGCGGCAGTCACAATGTAATCCGCAATCAGCAGGAAGGCGCCGACGATGGAAATGATTTCCGAGCGGTGCCGCACGCTGGCATAGACGCCGCCTCCGTCGGGATAATGTTTGCAGACGGCCATGTAATTGACACCCACAAGGGCGGTCAAAAGGCACATGGCCAAAATGAGCCAAAACGAGCTGTAGCCGCCGACCGCAAAGGCCAGGCCGATAACGTAAGCCTTGCTGGTGCCCCAATCGCCATAGAGAATCGCGGCGGCGCGGGGCACATCCACGTTGCGAGGTCGTCGCGTATTACCGGCAACGATCATCGAATGGACTGAAATTCACTGGGTTAGAATTAAGATGCGGGAGCGTCATTGGCAAGACATTTTGAGGCGGCTTTTTCGCTCTCGTTTTGGGTATCCGGCCCCGAAAATCGGGCATACCTCAAACATTGAGGTTGACATACCTATTTGTTTGAGGCATCCTCGCCCCGACATGAGTAGAACCAATCCAAATTTTTTGAACGGAGTGCCGGAATTGCTCGTGCTCAAGCTGCTTTCCAGGCGCGAAATGTACGGATATGAAATCGTCAAGGCGATCGAGGAGGACACGGGTGAAACCCTCACGTTCGGGGAAGGCTGCATCTATCCGTGCCTGCATTTTTTGGAAGAAAAAAAACTGGTGAGCAGCCGCCGTAAAGACGTCCGGGGACGCAGCCGCAATTATTACCAACTGACCCGCCGCGGCGCCGAACGGCTCGAAGAATTAAACACCGACTGGGACCGTGTCACCGCCGGAATTTCTCTTTTGATGCGAAACAAACATGCGTGAAGCCGTGATCATACGACAATTCCAGCGCCGATTGGTCGAAATCGGTTGTCCAACCATGTGGATGCGGGAAACGGTTCGCGAGTTTGCGGACCATTACGAGGATTTGAAGCAAGCCGCCATGGAGGAGGGCTTGCAGGAACGGGACGCCGAGGCCCGCGCTCAAATGCGACTCGGAGATTCCATTCTCCTTGCGGAACAAACGGTTGCAGTCTTGCGCCGGTCCACTTGGTGGGGACGACATCCGGTCATCGGATTTTTTATTCTCCCACTTTTTGCGCTCGCGCCCGCGTGGGCTGCGTGCGGGGCGGTCCTTGCGGGAATCTGCTGGCTGCTGGGCCAAATTTGTGGGCCTGGTTACAGTGTTGACAGACAGACAGCCCATGCGCTGGCCAGCGACCCGAACGCCTTTCAAAGTTTTGCGGGACCTGTCAATAACGGGCTGATGTTCTCGGCGACGGTATTAGTCACGCTCACGTTTTTGTGGCTCGCCCGCCGCTCGGCCCTTGGGTTGAAATGGAAGTTGATTGCGTGCGCCGTCTGTTCATTCAACAGCATTATCACGTACGCGAGCATAGACCCCGGCTCCGTTTTGATCGGGTACGGCTGGCCGTCTCAAAATTGGATTTACACAGTAATTCCGCTGCTGGCAGCAATATCCGTCTATTTTCAGCAACGAAAAATGGAAAATTGTTTGCCGCCGGGTTTCGAAAATTAAACCTCAACGATACTTACATGAACATCCAATCAATCGTTCGTTTTCAAATTGTTGCCGGCATCATCCTCGTTTCCGGTTGCGCAAGCTCGCCAAAGGAAAAGCCCATCCAGCAACGCGGATGGATTGGCGGCTCGTATCAGCGGGCTGCGGTCCACCAGAGTTTTGCCGACCAGTTTTTCACCTCGGACCATTCCATTTATTGTTTCCCCCCTGCGCTTGCGCCAAAGCAAAAGGCGGGCATTTTGATGACCGATCTCGCCACAAATTCGCCGGCGTTCCGCGCCGGCCTTCGCGCGGGTGATCTGATATTGGGAGTGGACGGCCAACCTGTCACGGACCTCCAGGACTTCTTGCGAATCGTGACGACGACCGGACCCGGCGGCTCCTTGGCGGTGAAAGCCTTTCGCCAGGGAAAGACAATTGAATGCACCGTCACGGCGGGACGGGAAAAGTATCGCGATGGAGGCAGTATTGTGGTCGCCCTGCCAGGTTTTTTTGAGCCGTTGCGCCTGGTTCCTACTCGAAACTCCCCCAATTTTTCCCTCGTAGCTCTCGGTTACAAGCAGGAAGCCGGGTCGCCCTTTGAATTTGATACCGTGAAGGAACAGTATCGCCGCAATTGCCATCCGAAAGACAAACAGAAGGGTTACGATCCGGAGTGGAGAATGTGGCTGGCGATTGTCCAGGTTTCCAAAGGAAAGACAATTCTCGCGCAGGAACCAATCGTCGCCTCAGTCAAAGATTGAACTCAGGGCCAAGGTAAATTTCGCGCGCCTTCGGATCGAACGGCATCTCCGGCCCAAGCCCCGCGTATATCACTTGGCCGTGATGTATCAAATAGGCGCGGTCCACCAGTTTGAGTGTTTCGCGCGCGTTGTGGTCCGTGATCAGGATGCCCAGGCCCCGTTCCCTCAGTTGGCGGATGATCTTTTGAACCTCGTACACCGCGATTGGATCGATGCCGCTGAAAGGCTCGTCGAGCAGCAAAAGTCTCGGGCTGGTGACAAGCGCACGGGTGATTTCAAGCCGCCGCTTTTCGCCGCCGCTCAATGTGTACGCTTTGCTTTTCGAAATACGCGCCAGATCCAGTTCGTCAAGTAGAGATTTAAGCCGCAACGCCCGTTCTTTCGCGCCGATTTCGCACGTTTCCAGTATCGCCAGGATATTCTGTTCCACGGTCAATTTGCGAAATACCGAAGGCTCCTGCGTCAGGTAACCGATGCCCAAACGGGCGCGCTTGTGCAT
This sequence comes from Verrucomicrobiia bacterium, assembly GCA_036272955.1. GTDB lineage: Bacteria > Verrucomicrobiota > Verrucomicrobiia > Limisphaerales > Palsa-1400 > DATAUD01. The sequence goes on along the minus strand of DATAXU010000152.1, from coordinate 8,237 downwards.
CGGCAGGCGCGTGATGCGATTGCCCTCGAAAATAACCTCGCCCGCGTCCGGTTTGACGATGCCCACGACAATGTTGAACGTGGTGGTCTTGCCAGCCCCATTGGGACCTAACAGCCCGACGATCTCGCCCGAATTGACAGAAATGGAAACATTATTGACAACCCGCCGCTCGTGATATTGCTTTGCCAGATTTTCCGTCGAAAGGAGAGGGGGCGAAGCTGGTTCCGGCTTTGGTTGAAGTTCGCTCATCGCTCAGGAGGAAGGTTGCCCGGGTTTCGATTTCACGGGAACAATTTTATACGGGCCGAACCACCGAAACCGGTTCGTCCGCGGTTGCCACACCAGCGCATCAGCGTCGCTGATAATAAGCTGGTCGGTCGTGGCAAGGGGCGCCCCGGTAAGCTTCACCTCGTCGTTCGTGGCCGTGTAATCCGCCCGCGCCGCCGTGGCGTGAATGGCCTGTCCAGGTTTGATCTGTTCAAGAATGACATCGTGTTCAGCCTCGGCATTTTCGATTTGATTGGTGGTCGCGAAAAATCGGGCGATGACCGACGCTGCCGTCAACTTGTTCTGCGGAGCATTCGTCGTTTTGCCGAATTGCCGGATCACCACGTCGTTCGTCGCCTCCAAATCTCGCATCAGCAGCGTGACGGGCGAACGGTGCGCCGTCAGCGTCGCGCAGGTAATGGTCTTGCGAACCCCCGCGAAATTCGGAGCGCTTTCGCCACGAACATTCCCCCGTGCAACCGCCGTCACCGCTTCGTTGCTGACCAATTCGATGTCGAGCCGGTTGCAGTCGAGGGTATCGCGCAGCGCGCCGTCCTGCAGAAGGGTCGCGTGAACGTTGTCCCGAAACACCGCAAGGTTGGTTTGATAATCAATGTTCGTCGCCGAAATGACGACGAGTTGATTCGTGGCCTTGCCCGTGATCATTTCAAATCGAGACCGCCCGCGCGTATGGTAGATTCTATTGGTCACCTCCGCTGTGAGGGTGTCTCCCTGGACCTTGATGCGGTCGTTCCACCAAAGCGGCGATCCTGTCAACTCAAACTGATTATTCGCCCGCGAATAAACGGCGTGGTCGCTGGTGGACCGGCTTAGGTCGCCCTGGTTTATAATCACCACATTGCCATTGGCGATCATGCTTTCCACCGGGCCGTTGGTCGGCGGCAACTGCATCGTCGCGTCATCCGCGTACAGGATGCGCTCGCCGCTGAAGTCCGCGTGTGGCGGAACGCCCGCCTCGCGCTCCGCGGGCGTCTGCAAGGCATTGGGCCACCGAATGCGCACGCGGTTGGTGGCGGAGAGAATGTGATGAGTGCTGTCGTAATTGAAATGGTCGGCCCGCGCTTCCTCGTCGCCATTCCGCCAGAAAGCATTCCCGGTGAGGTCCATGATTTCGGTTCCGCCCACGATCCGATAATACGCCGTCTCGCCCGTGGCCCGGCCTTTGTTCGTGGTGACAATCACGACGTTTTGCCGCGCCCGGATGTTTTCGATGGCGCCGTTGGTGTTGAGTTGAACGAAAAGAAAATCCGACGTCAGGTCCATTTGCGAATCGATCACGTGGACTTTCCCGGAGTAATCGACGTGATTGGAAGCGTAGTCAAACTGCCCGTGCTGCGCGTAAATATGCACGACATCATTCGGGCTGGGCGCCGCGTTTGTGCGCCCGCTGTTCAGCATCGAACTTTTCAGCAACGCGCGAAGGATGCGGGTCTCCACATTGTTCGAGAGAATTAGAATGTGATTGCTTTGTGTAAAGAAGAAACCGTCGCCCTGCACAAATATGTTGGTGGTCGGTGTGTATAAAATCAGGTGCCCGGAATCCCAGGCAAGATTGGATTGAACATCGACATGGCATTGCGCCGCCTGGGCCGTCAGGTTCGTCAGGCCGTTATGGAAGGAAATCATTTTGAAGGGCGTCACCAGCAAATCCGCTTTTGCCACTTGCGTGGAATGATCGCCCAACAAAAGCATTTCCACCTCCGGCCCCTTGGGCGTGTCGTGGTAACGGCTGACCGAAAATCTGTTGTCAAGACGAGTGTCCGCGGGCGTCTGTGCGTTCAGCGGCAGTCCCGCCCCCAACGCCACGCACGCCGCGGCCAGTTGCAAAGCTCGTTGGAAAAATGCCGCCATCATCCGGCTCCCGGCAGCGCGCGCACAACGGCGTGCAGTTTCGCCAGCCCCGCCATCAACCTCGGCATTTCCGCCAGTGGAATCATGTTGGGGCCATCGCTGGGCGAACGGTCGGGTTCCGGATGCGTTTCGATGAACACCCCTTCCGCCCCCGCGGCCAGCGCCGCTCGCGCCAATACCGGCGCCATCTCCCGCTGCCCGCCGGTATGATCGCCCCCCGCGCCGGGCAATTGCACCGAATGCGTTGCGTCAAAAATCACCGGAAATCCGAAGCTCTTCATAATCGGTATCGAGCGCATATCGGCAACGAGGTTATTGTAGCCGAACGTTGTGCCGCGTTCCGTCACCAGGATTTTGCGCCCGCCCGCGCCGGCGGCTTTTTTGACGACCTGTTCCATTTCCCCCGGCGAAAGAAATTGCCCCTTCTTCAAATTGACAATTTTTCCCGTGCGCACCGCGGCGATAATCAAATCCGTCTGCCGGCAAAGAAACGCCGGAATTTGCAGAACATCGGCAACCTCCGCCGCCGCCTGCACTTGCTCTTCCGTGTGGACGTCCGTGAGAACCGGCACGCCAAATTTCGCCCGCACGCGCGCCAGCACTTCGAGGCCCGCTCTCAATCCCGGCCCGCGAAAGGACCGCCCGCTGGAGCGGTTCGCCTTGTCGTAGCTGGCCTTAAAAACATAATTGACACCCAGTTTCCGGCACGTCGCGCGCAGCGCCGACGCGATCTTGAAACAAAGCGCCTCGTCTTCAATCACGCAAGGCCCGGCGATCAAAGTCAACCGCTTCGATCGCCGCAACGAATTCCAAATGTCCGAATCGCTCAGCACGCCAGTGCCTTTGTACGGGAAAGAAATTTGGACGGCAAGAAGTCAGTGCAAGGTGTCCGCCGCCGGATAGCGGCATATCACGCTGTTATCCGAATCGGCAATGTAGAGCGCGCCGCTGGCATCGACGGCGATCGCCTCCGCGCGCAGCATCGGCCCGGAACCGGATTCTGTCAGCGCCACTGGCGGCAGCGAAACCGTTTTGCCATCGGGAGAAATCTTGTGGATCCCCTCGTCGTCCGTGACATACACGAAACCAAGCCCATCGACCGCGAGGCTTTCCGGCGCGGAAAGTGCGGCGGTCAATGTAGTTGGCTTGGCCGACGGCGCCATTTTTCGGATCAAATTATTCGCCAGGTCCGCCACATAAATATTGCCCTTGCCATCGACCGCAACCCCGCGCGGATCTCCAAAGGAATCCGACAACGTGATGACCACTCCGTCCGGCGTGATTTTCCGCAGCGAACGGTTGCCGTTATCGGAAACATAAATATTATTGGCTGCGTCCGTGGCCAACGCCCACGGGTTGCGAAACTGCGCCAATTCGCCGCGTCCGTTTCGACTCCCCGGCACGCGCGCTCCGGCAAGCAGGCTGACAACGCCATCTGGGTTTATTTTCCGCACCGTGTTGTTCGCAAATTCCGCCACGTAAATATTTCCAAGGCCGTCCACCGCGATGCCGTGCGGGGCCATGAATCGTGCCGCCGTGCCTGTGCCGTCGTCCGCGCCGGAAAAACCAGCCCCGGCCCGGCCCGCCACCGTGGTCACCGTATGATCCGGCGCAATTCTGCGAATCGTGTTGTTGCCCATGTCCGCGACGAAAATGTTGCCCGCCGCGTCAATGGCAATTCCCGACGGCGACCGAAAGCGCGCGTCTGCCCCAATGCCGTCCGTGCTGCCGATGACTCCGACTCGCCCCGCGATCACCGGCGAAACCCATCCGTTTGCTGCCGGTGCCGGGGGCGGGGTCAGGGGCAAGGGCAGGGGCGCGGGCTTGACCGGATTCACCACCACAACCGGCGGCGGAACAGGTTTGGGTGTTGCAAGTGGCGGCGAAGGCCAAACCAGCCAGCTTCCGACTGCCAGCAAAATAAACCCCGCCGCAATCCAGACGCCCGCCGGAATTTTTCGGACACGCCGTCCCAACCCGTGCGGGCCAAGCGGCGCCCGGTCTTCGTTGATGCGTTCCAGGTCCGTCACCACGTCCGCCATATCAGCATAGCGGTCGCGCAATTCCCGCGCCATCGCCCCCTCCGCAACAGCCACCAGCTTCGCGTCCGCCGCCACATTGCGCGCCTTGATGGGCTTCGGCGGCCCTTCCAATATTTGCGTGCGAATTTCCTTCGTCGTTTTCCCCGCGTAAGGCGGTTCGCCCGTCAACATCTCATAAAGCAGCGCGCCAAACGCGTAAATATCGCAACGCGTATCCTCGGCGTTCCCTGCCGCCACTCCGGGGGACATATAAGGCGCCGTCCCCTCCAATTGCTCCCGCTCCACGTCAACAATAGTGTCGTTGAACATCGTCCGCGCCAGCCCGAAATCCGCCAGGCACGCTGTCCCGTCCGCCCCGAGCAAAATATTGGCCGGCTTAAGATCGCGATGAATAATCCCGCGCCTATGGGCGAATTGCAGTCCGCGCGCCACTTGCAACGCGATTTCCAGGATTGTGCCCTCCTCAAGCGCTATGCCAGGTCTGATGCGTTGCGCGAGGCTGCCGCGTTCGAAATACGGCATGACGAAATAAGGCCCTTCGGCGCGGTCGGAAACTTCCAGCACTGGCACCACGCCCTTGTGTTTCAACTTTTGCAAATGCCCCGCTTCGCGCACGAACCGGTGAACGATCTGCTGGTTGGCCACCAATTCGGGCCGCACCATTTTCACCGCAACATTTTGCCCAGTGGTTCCGTCGCGCGCGAGCAGCACGACTCCCATCCCGCCGCTCCCCAAAACCCGGACGACTTCGTAATTGCCCAGCGCCGCAAGCGGCCCCGGCCGTGTCGGCGGCGAAAGCAGACGGTGCCCGACCAATTCCGCAATCGGTCCGGCGAACGCCGAAACCGGCGGGATAAAAACCGCTTGTTCCTTATTGGAAGGCTCGTTGCTCATAAAGTCGTGCCGCTCCCAGCGTCGGCGTTCGACAACTTGTTCAATGCTTGGACAAGCAATTGCTGGATTTGTTTATCCACCCACGGCTGGTCTTTCGCCCAACCCAGCCCCCGTGCCAATTCCGCGTCGTTAAGTCGCGAAATCCGCTCATCCCGGCGCACCAGCGCCGCGGCAATGCTCGCATAATAAAGCAGCGCCGCCACTTCCTTCGGCAGGCTGCTTCCGGGATGCTCCATATTGGCCTTGGCAAAATCCTTGGCCAACGACAGCAATTCAATCGGCGGGGCAGGGTGGAGCAGGAGGTCCGAAAAGCTTTTCAGCACGAGCGTTTGCGCATCCGCCAGTAATTTCAATCGCCCCGCCGCGGCGGAATCCATCCCACCCAGGTCCACCAGGATCGGCGCGGACAATTGATGCCGGAAAATCGCTCCCAATTCGTCCGGACGCCATAGACCGGCGTGCTCCGCCCCCTCCGCCATCAGGGCGGCGAGGCTTTTCGGGGCGCTTTTAGACAACGCGCCAGCGGAATCAAATTCGGACATACAAATACTCACTTCTCATTACGGCCCGCCGGGATATATCTTGCGCGCGCATTGCGTTAAGATCCCGCCAGCCGCGCGACAAATTCCTCCAACTCCTGAATTTCCGCCGCAGCGACAGAATCCTGTTCTGCATAATCCTTGATGACCCGCGTCAAATGCGCCTTGAAAATCCGCTTGCCGCTCAACAACATATTCGAAGCGTCCGTCGGCGATTTCAGTCCAAATCGCTCGATCAACTGTTCGTAAGGTGCTTGCGGCGCATCATTGAGAATCGGTTCCAGCAACCGGACGCGGAACATTTCCCAAATATTGCTCCGCCTCGGCTGCTCCGCTTTCGGATCTTTGCAATCCGCCTCCATCCGCCGCAACGTTTCTGTCAAAACCGTCCGCACCCAAGTCAAGTCGAACTCCTCCGCCGTCGTCTCCGGCCCCGGCAATTCCTGCTCCAGCTCATCCAGCGAAAGCGGCGGCCGTTTGAATTCCACCCGATCCAGCCGATCAAGCACAAAGTTGCGCAAGCTCGTCTTAAGAAAGTCGCGAAATTTTCCCCGCCCGCGATCCGCTCGTTGCAGCCACCCCTTCTTGAGAATCTTATCCTCTGCAAATTCCTGGAGCAGAACATCCGCCTGGTCCTTAAGGCTCGGAAAAGTGGCCCCGAGAAAAATCCTCAAAGGCGTCCAGTACAGTCGGATCAGCCGATCCAACCGCGCCTCATCAGCCTCGGAAGTCTGAGCCAATTCGGACCAGTCCGTGCGCGGAAAAATGGAACTGGGAGATTCGGAAGACGCGTCCACTCGCGCCTAAGCTATTCTCACAATCCGCCCGCCGCAAGACCTCGTAATGTCTTAATTTGAAGTACAGTTCGTTTGTTAGCCGACCCGATCCAGGAAGCCAATGTTGCCGGGGGAAACGTCCATGAAATATACGCCAATCCTTTCAAGGGCCGCTAGAATCTCTTGCACCATTGGCCAACGTCCCTCGAATTGCTCCCTCTTTTCTTCCTCCCACATAGTCCATGCGTCTTCCGGAAACTCGGGGCGCCTATCAAGATAGGCCGAGGCAAAATCCAAAACGAAGGGTCGCCTCACAATGGTCATTTCGAGCGCCAGCAACTCGTCGTCGAAATCAATCAGTACAGGCACATTGAATCCCATTACCGCCGTTACGGCCGCCATTCCAAGACGCTGATACACCTGTTTTTCTCGACCATAAGATTCCTCGAACCGCAGGATTTTAATGGCAACGTCCGCCGGTTTGTTCTTGTTTTTTGCCGCCAGAACGATACCGTCTTTCCCAGAGCCTAGCGTCGCCGTCAGATCCAGTTGACGCTTGGCGGCAAACAGGCGAGCTTTTGGCAACAGTATTTCGTTCATGATTGCGAGTGAAAATTCAGGAGCACATTCAGCTCAGGTGGAGATGCAATTGATTATTAACGGCGAATCCATCGGCATCACCCACATGGGTCCCGATTTTCTCATCGTCGAATCGGGCAAAGAATATCCGCCTGGGGAGGCCACCATCGTCTTGCAAGTGGACCAAAGCGAGCGTCGTTGGACGGTGCGACTGCCCTGCGGTCTTCAACCCGGTCGGACGCGCGTTTCGATTTCCAAATAGCAATTAACATGGGCCGACTGAATACATCAACATCACCCATGTGTCAGGCCTCACTTTGCGTTTTTTGAGCTGGTCCTACGAATTTTGGTGTCAACTTCAGGGTTCGCTAAGGGGTCAGTCCTAGAAAAATGACAGTTTCCGGCTCATGCCTTTCTTAATTCGGCACAGGGCTTAGCGGGCTTGATACCGCCACTGAGCGCAAGCCAACCGTCATTAACCCCTGCGGCTTAAGTATTTTAATCCGGTGTCGATATAAGCATATTGGGACTCATTTATTGGGATTTAAATTTTCATGCCAGACGCATTGGATCAGTACATCGACGCAATCGACCATCTCCCCCCGTCTCCAACGGTGGTGGTCAAACTCATCGCGCTCTTCCGCCAGGTTGACCCAGAGGTGGACGAAATCGTCTCGATAATGAGCCTCGACCCGTCAGTGACCGCCGAGGTTTTGAGGCGTTGCAATAGTGCCACCTATGCGGGCGGAGAGCATGTGGTCGATGTTTTTGAGGCGATCATGCGGGTCGGTTTTTACGAAGTATATCAGACGGCCGTGGCGTGGTTTGGGCAGCAAGCCATTTCGCAAGCGTCACGCAGTTCAGGACTTGACCCTGATAGCCTCTGGCGGCATTCCGCAATAACCGCGGTGGCGGCGGGTCAGGTGGCGCAAAAACTCGGCGAACCCGCCTGGGCTGGGTTTACCGCGGGCCTTCTTCACGATATTGGCAAAATTGCATTGGCCTCGGCTGAAGGCCCCAAATACGCGGCGCTGACTGCGGAAGTCGGAACTTTCGGTCCCGCGTTGGAACACGGCGAAAAAGCCTCTTTTCGGTTTGGCCATAGTGAAGTGGGCGCGCGGCTGTTGCATCGTTGGGGCGTCCCTCAAGAAATCGCGGCCCCGGTTTTTTTCCATCACGTATCAGATTGGCCGCAGGAATACGCGCGACATTGCGCTGCGGTAAATTTAGCCAACGGCATCGCACACGGAGTGGGGCGTGGCGTGGAA
>DATAXU010000151.1:0-14229 GCA_036272955.1 Verrucomicrobiia bacterium | reverse complement strand
GGCGTCAGCACCTTGCTCGGCAACGGGGACGGCACATTTCAGCCGGCACTGACGAAATTTGTTTCCACCGGTAACGGATCGGCCGCGTCGGGAGACCTGAACCACGACGGGAACCTTGACCTGGTGCTACCCAATTCCACTGCAAAAGGTGTGAACGTGCTCTTGGGCAATGGCGATGGCACCTTCGGCACAGCCACCAATTTCAACATTCCGACCAGCCTGGCCTCGAGCCTTTACGCCCTCGCCGTGGCGGACCTAAATCACGACGGCAATCAAGACGTCGTGGCGGTGGAACAGTTGGCTAGCAACGCAGTCACGGTGCTGCTGGGCGACGGAACCGGCAAACTGACCGTCCTCACCAATTACGCCCTGGGCTCCGCCGCGGCGGCGGTGGCCATCGCCGACCTCAATAATGACGGCATCCCCGACCTGCTGGTAGGGACCGTTGGCGGCTATATTCAGGTCATGTTGGGCAAAGGCGACGGCACATTTGCCATTGGAGCGCAATTGCCGGTGGCGGGAGCCGGGGCGATTGCGGTTGCGGATTTCAATAATGATGGACAACCGGACATTGTCTCGGCTGGCAATGGATCCATCAGTGTGCTGTTAAACGAATTCCTTCCGCCGTTGCAGATCGCCCAAACCGCAACGCAGGTTATCCTCTCCTGGCCGACCTATGCCACTGGTTTCCAAGTCACAACAACGACCAATTGCGCATCAGGAAGTTCTTGGGCCGTGGTGACGAATGCCCCCACCGTGTCAGGCAGCATGAATGTTCTGACAAATTCGATCACCGACACAACCCGGTTCTATCGCTTGCAGAATTAGGCAGCCATCGCGACGGCGAATAGGCATCTGTCGCAATGTCGAATATGAGTGACGATTCATTTCACGTCAATTGAGCAACCCAAAACAAAAACGGCTGAATCGCTATCGTTACGGCCAAGTGAACTCAGCGCACAAATGGGGGGTTCTTACCCCATAGGGCTATTTTCACATCTCGCACTATCTTTAAACCCAAACTCTGTTAGCGTTGGATGCATCTCAAAAAATAGCTCCGGCCGGCAAACGCCCCGCGATTGCCGCGGTCGTTCTTGCCTTGGTCTATTTCGGCGTCGCCATTGTTGGCCTTTCGTTGCGCTCCTCCTTCCAGGGCATTTACGCAATCTGGCCTCCCGCCGGCCTGGCCCTGGCTGCCCTTGTGTTGTGGGGATACGGTTTGTGGCCGGGCGTCTTTGTAGGCGCTTTCCTGGCGAGTCTGGCAAACCCCTCCATCCACGGGCCGGAATGGCTGGTGATTGCCAAGGCCCTCGGCGTCGCCGCCGGAAGCACATTGGAGACAGTCGTGGGCGTCATGCTCGTCAAACAATTCGCCCGTGGCATGCGCGGCCCCAGCCGCGTCTCGGATGTTATGGGCTTTGCCGCCGCAACCGCCATGGCGTCCGCGGTGGGCGCAACAACCTGCACGGCAGTCCTTGTGGTTTGCGGGTTTCTGCCTTGGAGCAGTTTCATGCTGCCGTGGTCCGGGCTTTGGATGGGCCATCTGGCCAGCGACTGGACCCTGGCGGCCCTGGTTTTGATCTGGCTGGCCCAACCGTGGCGCTCCTTGAGTCAACCCAAATGGATTGAAGCGGGACTCCTGGCCCTTGCCGTGGCCGTCACCGCGCCCATGATCTTTTGGGGCTGGCCTTTTTCCGCCTCCGCGGAGTTGCCGCTGGTCTTTTTGACGATTCCCCTGTTGTTATGGGCCGCCCTTCGTTTCACGGCCCGCGCAGTGGTACTCGTGGTCGCCGTCATTTCCGTGGTCGCGGTCGTCGCCACCGTCGAAGGCAACGGCCCGTTTGCCTTGTCGAGCCTCCCCGCCTCGCTTCTTGCCCTCCAGGCTTTTATTTGCATCGTCAGCGTCACCGCCCTCGCCCTGGCCGCCGCCATTGCCGAGCGCGACCTCGCTCAGGCCACATTGTGCCAAAAAGACAAAATCCTGGCCGACATTGCTGAAGGCGCCCCGGTCGGCTTGCTCCGCCTGCGCGCCGATGGCATCATCCAGTGGGCCAACACCGCCGAATTGGAACTGTTGGGCTACACTCAGGACGAATACATCGGGAAAAACGCCGCCGATTTTTATGACAATCCCGGCGAGGGACGCGAAGTGCTCCAACGGCTCATACAGGGAGATACCCTCCGGGATTACGAAACCCGCCTCCGCGCTCATGACGGCTCCCTCCGGGTGGTCCTCATCAATTCAAGCGCTTCCCACCGCGAAGACGGCTCCCTGATTCACGCCCGCCTCTTCACTCACAACATCACCGGCCGCCGGCGCGCCGAGGAGGAAAATCACCGGCTGAACCTGCAACTGGAAAAGCGCGTGGGCGAGCGGACCGCCCAGTTGGAGGCCGCCAACAAGGAATTGGAGGCTTTCAGTTACTCCGTTTCCCACGATCTTCGCGCCCCTTTGCGCGCCTTGCGCGGCTTCACCGAGGCCCTGCTGGAACTCCATTCCTCGCAACTCGACGCCCGCGGCCAGGAATTCCTCCGCCGCGCCTCCGCCGCCAGCACTCAAATGGACAGGCTGATCGAGGACCTTCTCAAGTTTTCCCAGGTCTCTCGCGGCGACCTCCAATTCCGCGAGGTCAATCTCAGTTTGCTGGCCGCCGATATCGCCGGCGAACTTGCCGCCGCCGACCCCTCGCGTTCGGTCGAATTCGTCATCGCGCCGGAGTGCTGCGCGGACGGCGACCCGCGACTGGTCCGGGTGGTTCTGGACAACCTGATGCGCAATGCATGGAAATTTAGCGGCAAAAAAACCGATGCCCGCGTCGAATTCGGCCTCACGGACGAACCGGAACTGGCGTTTTTCGTGCGCGACAACGGCGCCGGTTTCGACATGGCCTTTTCCAAACGCCTTTTTGGCGTCTTCCAACGCCTGCACGCCACCAGCGAATTCCCCGGCACAGGCATCGGCCTGGCCACGGTCCAGCGAATCGTTCATCGCCATGGCGGCCGTTCCTGGGCCGTCGGCGCGGTCAACGGCGGGGCCACTTTCTATTTTACTCTGCCCGGCGCGCGACAACCCGCCGCCCTCACTCTATGCGCATAAAGGCCCCCCACCGCCAGCTCCAGATCCTCCTCGTCGAGGATTCCGACAACGACGCCCTGCTTCTGGAACTTGCCCTCCAGCGGGCTGGCTTCACTTTCAAAACCCACCGCGTCGAAACCCCCGCCCAAATGTCCGCCGCCCTCGACGCCCAGCCATGGGACGTCGTAATAGCCGACTACGTTCTCCCGCAATTCGATGGCTTGGGCGCCTTGGCGATGGTCAAAGGCCGCGGGCTGGATTTGCCCTTTATCATCGTCTCCGGTCACATCAACGAGGACACCGCCGTCGCCGCCATGAAAGCCGGCGCCCACGATTACGTGATGAAAGGCAACCTCGCCCGGCTCGCGCCCGCCATCGACCGCGAATTGCGCGAATCCGAGGTGCGCAGCGCCCAACGCACCTCCGAAAAAGAGCTTTGGGAAGAACAGGCTTTCCGCGGCGCCCTCGAAACCTCCATTCCCTCCGGCATCGCCGTAGTCGATCTCAATGGCACCCAAACTTACGTCAACCGCGCCTTCTGCGGAATGGTCGGTTGGATGGAGACGGACTTGATTGGCAAAAGACCTCCATTCGATTATTGGCCGCCGGAAGAAGTCGAAAACATCACCACCGCCCTTGCCAAGGTCGCCGTCGGCCAATGCCCCCCAGGCGGACTCGAATTGCGCCTCCGCCACAAAGACGGCCACCGCTTCGACGCCTTAACCTTGGTGACAGCCCTCAAGGACAGTTTCGATAACGTTACAGGTTGGTTAAGCTCGATCACCGACATCACACAGCGCAAGCAGGCGGAAGACGCCCTGCGCCGGTCACACGAGGAATTGGAGCATCGCGTGTGCGAGCGAACGGCCGATCTCTCCGCCGCCAACGACCAGCTCCATGCCGCCCTCGTCGAGCGCCGCCGTCTCGAACACGAATTGCTCGAAATTACCGAGAATGAACGCCGCCGCATCGGCCTCGATTTGCATGACGATCTCGGCCAGAAATTAACAGGCATCGCCTTGATGACCAAAGGCTTGGCATTGCGCCTATCCAAGCAAGGCTCCGCCGAATCCGAGCAAGCCTCCCAAATACAGGGCTTGATCCAGGAAACCATGAACCAAACCCGCGAACTCTCCCACGATTTGGTCACCCTGGACCTGCGCGGAAAGGACTTGGTTTCCGCCATGGAAAGCCTGGTTCGCCATTTGCAGCGGACTTTCGAGATTTCGTGCAATTTTGTCTGCACCACCCCCGTCCCCGCGCTCGATCCCAACATTGTCACCCAGCTCTACAAAATCACCCAGGAAGCCGTCACAAACGCCATAAAACACGGCAAATCCCGCGAAGTCGAAATCCGCCTCCGCAACGGAGGCGATGCCCTCGCCCTGAGCATCCGCAACGCCGGCCTCCCCTTCCCCTCCGTAGTCGATGGAAATGCTGGAATTGGTTTAAGGATAATGAGTTACAGAGCGCATCTGATCGGCGCGACTTTCGAGGTCAAACCCGGCGAGCAGGAAGGCGCCGTCGTCACCTGCAAACTTCCCCTCCCCAAAAAATAAACGTCTTTCCACGATCTTATACGAATTTATCACTTCAAATCCCCGAAGTCCGCAAGTTCCACTCATCCAACAATTCTTTCGGAATCTCGCTCAAAAACCGCGAAGGCCGTTGCATCGCCTCCCCCCCCGCCCCCATCGTCCGTATCATCGGGTAACTCAGGTGCAATTCATCCCGCGCCCTCGTGATCGCCACATAAAAGAGCCGCCGCTCCTCCTCTTCGTTTTCCAAATTATCCAACGACCGCGACGAAGGAAAAAGTCCGTCGCACAACATGATGATGAACACGACATCAAACTCCAATCCCTTCGCCTGATGAATCGTCGAAAGCCGAATCTCTTCATCGTCCTTCTCCCCCGCCTCGCTCTCCTCTCCATCGACCGTCGTTTGAAGCGCAAGCTGGGTGAGAAATTCCTCGACGGATTCGAACTGCCGCGAGAAGCCCGCCAACTGCTGAACGTCCTCGAGCCGCGACGTGTAGTTCGGATATTTCTCCTGCAAATACTCTTCGTACCCCGCGTCAAGAACAAGTCGAATGGCATTGCCCGGCTTGCTCCGGATTTCCGGCGCCTCCAATTGCGAAATCGTCGCCGTCAATTGCGCCCACGCCACAGTCGTTTTTTTTGGAATGACGGAGGAGATTTTTTGCAACGCCACCGCCAGCGGCGGCCCCGGCGCAGCTTTGAATGCGTTCCAGATTCTGTCCGCCGTTTTCGCTCCCACTCCCTCCAGCAGCCGGACGATCCGTTTCAACGCCAACTCGTCGCGCGGGTTGTTGATAAACTTCACATAGGCCGCCACGTCCTTGATATGCGCCTGCTCGAAAAAACGGATTCCGCTGGTGATGCTAAACGGAATGTTGTGCCGGGTCAGTTCCAGTTGCAGTTCCAACGCATGAAAATGCGAGCGATACAGCACGGCCATTTTGTCCAGGTCCCGCCCTTCCTCGCGCAATTCCAAAATGCGCTGCGCCACAAACATCGCCTGCTCCCCGCCCGTCATGCAGGGAACCAGCACCGGCTTGGACCCCGGTCGGCGCGAGGCCGTAAGATGCTTGGCGAATTGATTGACGTTCGCCGCGATGGCCGCGTTTGCCACGCTCAGGATCTCCGGCGTGCTTCGGTAATTAATTTCGATACGGTACACCGCCGCTTTTTCGTATCGCTCGGGAAATTTAATGATGTTCTGAAAGTGAGCGCCGCGCCACGAGTAAATGCTCTGGGAATCATCGCCCACAACCATGACGTTATGATGACGCGCCGCAAGAAGGTCGATGAGTTCTCCCTGGATTCGATTCGTATCCTGGTATTCGTCCACGAGGATGAATTGAAACCGGCGCTGCTGCTCCTCGCGGACGCTTTCGTTCTCCCGCAAAAGTTTGAGCCATAACACGAGGAGGTCGTCGAAATCCATCGTATTGGCGGCCCTCTTGCGGGCGGCGTAACGCTCCCGCACCTCGGCTATTTGCGGCGCAAGCGCGGAAAAATAATCGAACTGCTTTTTCACCACCGCCTCGACCGGCTCGTCCCGATTGGTCGCGAGCGAAAAAATATCTCCCAGCACGTCCGCCTTCGGAAACCGCGTCTCCTTGAGGTCAATTTCCATTTCGCCCAGGCACGCCTGAAGTATGTCCTTGGCGTCTTCGCGGTCCATGATTGTAAAATCCGGCTGATAGCCCAGCACGTCGGCGTTTCGCCGCAATATCCGCGCGCCGATGGAATGAAAAGTCCCGCCCCACAAACCCGGCAATTCGCCGCCCAGAAGATCAAAGACGCGCCGCATCATTTCCTTGGCCGCCTTATTCGTAAATGTCAGCAAAAGGATTCGTTCAGGCGGAATGCCTTGCTCCAGAAGGAAAGCTGCCCTGTAGGTCAGCGCTCGGGTCTTGCCAGAGCCGGCGCCCGCGATGACAAGGGCGGGTCCCGGCGGCGCGGTCACGGCTGCCAACTGCTGTTCGTTCAGTTCCGCCGCATAATCGATGCGCGGCTCAATGGGCGGCCGGAATGGCTGCAAAACATAATCGCGCGGCATGACCTTAGCCCGCGCCTATTGGCTGGCTGCGACCTCCCGGCGAAGCCGCGCCATGTTTGCCTCGATCGGTTCGATATACGGATTGGGCCCGGCGGGATACGGTTTGTTTAGCACCCGATAGATGCCGAGAAAATCGCGGTTGATTTTGGATTTTACGTAATTATCCCAGAAGACCGGCGTCTTTTGGATAAGGTCTTCCGCGCTGCTGAAAAATCCGCCGGCCCTCATTTTTCCATCTATATTATACTTGGCCGCCTCGGCAAACTCCAAGTACAAGGTCGGGAGTTTATCCACATAATCCGGCGCCGCCATTTGACCCAGCAGGTCCGCCGTGCCTAGGGCAAAGCCGGCGGTGCGTTCCATTTCATCCTGGAATTGAATGCTCTCCAGCTTCACGTTGACGCCGGTGCATCGAATCATGTTTTGCACGGCCTTGATTTCCTCGAGCGGAGAATCCTGGCCGAGCATGAATTCACCGGCGAATTCGATACTGCGATCCACGTGAATGAAAGTGTATTTTGCGCCCGTTCCACCGGCGTCCCCGCGCCTTTTCAAATAGCCCGTGTCATGTGTCAGCATGGCCAGCATTCCCAGTTCAAATGCGCGCTGGGTCAGGCGCGGCTGAATCCCATGCGCGGCGCGGGACCGCAACAAACGCGACATGCAGAGTATGCCCTGCAACGTGTGTTCCAAGTCATGGTAGTGCGCGTCGATGGGCAGGTAATCGCGATATTTCCCGGAAAACCACGAAATCGCCCAGCGAAAAATGGTTGGGATATATTCGCGATTTCCAAGTGGAAACATTTCAACATACGCCTCTTGCACTGCCGCCTCGACTGCGGACGCATCGCGTGTGCTGACGGATTCCTGCATCTAACAAGTTTGACTCCGTTTTATAAAAATTGCACGCTTTTTTTGGCGTCGAGACGACTCATCTCGAGATGGACTTGAGGATTGCTTGCGCAGACGCGAGCGGGTCTTTGGCCGCGTAAATCGGGCGGCCGATCACCAGCCAACTGGCGCCGGCTTCGATAGCCTCCCCTGGTGTGAGGGTCCTTTTTTGGTCGTCCGCCTTCTCCGCCCCCGTGCGAATTCCCGGTGTCACCAACTGCATTTCCGAGGGAATGATTTGACGCAAGTCCACTATTTCCAATGGCGAGCAAACCAAGCCGCGTAATCCTGCTTCGACTGCCAGGCCGGCCAGACGCTCGACTTGATGGCCGACATTCGGCGCAAGGCCAATCGTGCTTAATTCGTTGCTATCCATGCTGGTAAGCACGGTCACGCCAAGAACCAGGGGCGGCGCAAGGCCGAGAGAGCGCGCGGTTTCCTGCGCGGCGGACTCGGCGGCGCGCAACATCGCAGGGCCGCCGCTGGCATGGACCGTGAGCATTTGCACATCCAGCTTCACGGCGGCGGCGACAGCTTTTGCGACCGTGTTGGGGATGTCGTGAAATTTCAAATCCAGGAAGACTCCCGCGCCGGTGGCCCGAATCTTTCTGACGATCCCAGGCCCCGCGGAGGTGAATAATTCCGAGCCGATTTTGAATGCGCCCACCGCCGGTGCAATCTTTTCCGCAAGCTGAAGGGCCGCTTCTTCGGTCGGGACATCGAGCGCGGCGATAATGGGATTGCGCATGGGCGGAGTGGCGCTATCAGTATTTTTTGGAAAACTTCTTTTTCGACTCCACGTCCGGCGCAGCTTGCGGCGGGTTTGTTTCGCCTGGTAATGCCGGCTCAACAATCGGCATTTCCTGTTCATCCGTTGCGGGAGCGGCAGTGGATTGTTGGGAGGTTTCGGCGGGTGCTTTCTGTCCGCCTTCGTCAGGAGGCAACGGATGTTCGACAGCCTCGACAAAAGCGAGGCGGAGGCTCGTAAGGCTTTGTTTCAGAATGGCCTCTTCGTGCTTATTCAGGTTGCCCTTGGTCCGGGCCTCGATCATTTCCAACTGGTCGATAAAATATTTTGCGTTGTCCAACTCCTGGATGGTTTTGCCGGTCTGCGGGTTGGGGGCTTGTCCGAGGAAGATCAGCGCCATATTGGTATTTTGAATAACCAGGCTGACAAACATCGCCGAAATCGACCGCTCGCGCTCGTCGCCTCCCGTGGGATCTGAAGTTGGATTGCTCATGTGATTTTGCTTTTCCGTTGATGGCTGATTTCCGCCATTAGAAAATGAATCAAGTGCCGGAGACGTTCCTCGATTTCGATTGTCTCCAAAATAGTCTGTCTCTCCGCCGCTCCCCGCAAGAGGGACCAAGTGACCAGGTCCGCGACGCGATCGGGATCATTGAGCCGTTCCAGGCTTGCAATGACTTCCTTGATGGACACGGTTTTGGAAATGTTCTTCATGGAAGGCAATTCCTGCCGGATGCGTTCGCTGACCAAATCACGCACCTTGGCCATCAGAGCGTCAATCGCCACGCTGTCGCGAGCCGGAGTTTGGATCGCTCGAAACCGGTTGATGCGAAAGGGCCTGCGTCGCACCGTTTCGACTAGTTCGACGCGGCTGACACCTTCAAGAATCAAGTGGGAGGTGCCGTCGGCGTTCTGCACACAAACACGGATGACGCCAAGGCCGGCGACACTGCACGGCACTTCGCGCGAGCTGCCTGCCCTGCGCATTGCAATGATCAACATGCGGTGGGAGTGGAGTGATTCCTCTAACATGCGGCGGTAGCGCGTCTCAAAAATGTAAATCGGCAATAGCGCCCGCGGGAACAACGTTGCATTGGGCAAGGTCATTACCGGAGCCTCTTTCGGAATTTCCATGAACACAATGTATCCGCGAGCGTCTATTACATCAAGAGGACATGCAGGCTTGCTAAAACTGCGTTTGCGAGCATCCTCACCCTTTATGAAAGAGAAGGCGCCAGTTATTGTTCTAATTATCGTCGCAGCCGGCCTTGCCGTCGGCTTGATCGTCGTTAATGACAAGGCCCGTCAGGAAAAACAGGACCTTTCCGACGCTCTGAGCGTTCAATCCAATACGGTTACGACGATCAAGACAAGCTTGGCGGAACAGGTGGCCGTGAATCAAACGCTGGAAACCAACCTGGCCGTCACGCGCATCGATTATTCCAACAAACTGACGTTGAGCGATGCCAATCTCCGCAGCACCGAGTCGAGCCTTGAAAAAGCCCAGGCGGAGTCCAAAGCGCAGGCGGATGCTGACGCCGCCGAACTCGCCAAGCGCGACAAAAAGATTTCCGAGTTGGAGAACCAGAACCAGGACATGGACAAACAGGCGGTCGAGTTGCGCGATCATATTTCCGGGTTGGAAGTTCAAATTGCCGCTACGAAGGACAGATTGACCAGATCGGAAGGAGACCGGGTCGTCCTTTTGAAGGAATTGAAACGGTTGCAGGATGAAAAAATCGTTTGGGAAACTCGTTTCAACGACTTGGCAGCCCTTAAGGCTCAAGTGCGAAAACTCAAGGAGGATATCGTACTGGCGCGGAACCTGGACTGGCTGCGCCGAGGCATTTACGAAACCTTTAATGAAAAGGGGGGCGAGCGCCTGATTCATCCTGTTGTTTCGTATCGACCGGCAACCAACCTCACGCTGAACGTCGAACTGCGGCAGAGCGGGGAGACCAGGATTAGCGCGCCGGTTCCCAGCACCGAGCGTGCCAAATAACTTGAAGGGTAAAACCCTAGTCGATTCGCATGGGCGCACCCTGCGCGATATGCGTGTAAGCGTGACCGACCGCTGCAATTTCCGGTGTCTCTATTGCCTGCCGGAAACTCAGGAAGCCGCCAACTTTTACCAATCCCGTTTCGGCCAGAAACCTGAAGCCGCGAGCAAAATTGTGCGCCATTGGCAGCCTCAGGCCGACCTTCTTTCGTTCGAGGAAATCGCGCGGGTCGTCACCGTCGCCGCCGGGCTTGGCATCAATAAAATCCGGCTGACGGGCGGCGAGCCGTTGCTGCGCCAGGAAATCGAGAAGCTGGTCAAAATGATCGCTGGTATTGAGGGCATTCGCGATCTCGCCTTGACCAGCAATGGGTTTTTATTTCAACGCAAAGGCGCCGCTTTGCGCGACGCAGGGCTGCGACGGATCAGTTTCAGCCTTGATTCCTTGGATGCCGCGAATTTCAAAAAAATCACCGGGCGCGAAGGATTGGCGGCGGTCCTGGAAAGCATCGACCTGGCCTTGGAACTTGGACTTCATCCTGTGAAAATCAATGCGGTCATGATCCGCGGCATTAACGACCATGAGATCGAAAAGCTCGCGGAATTTGCGGCGAAAAAAAGCCTGTCGTTGCGCTTCATCGAGTTCATGCCTTTGGATTCCGGCCGGGCGTGGCATAAGGAATTGGTGGTCCCCGGCCGGGAACTTCTCGCTCGGCTCCGCGAGCATTTTCCTCTCGAACCGGTGGCCGCGCGCAATCCCTCCGAAACTGCTACGCGCTGGGCATTGCCCGGCGGACGCGGGGAAATCGGCATCATCGCCCCGGTCAGCGAACCTTTTTGCGGTCATTGCGACCGTATCCGTCTGACCGCCGACGGAAAAATTCGCACCTGCCTTTTCAGCATCGTCGAGCACGATTTGCGAGGTCTCCTTCGCAATGGAGCTACCGACGAGGACCTCGCCGATTTTCTGCGGCGGGTGGCATGGCAGAAGGAAGACCGCCATCACATAGGCGAATCGGATTTCGTGCAACCGCAAAGGACGATGAGTTGTATTGGCGGTTGAGCGGGCGTCACTTTGCCGGCAGAACCACGGTAAACTCCGACCCGGCTCCCGCGATGCTATTGACGGAAACGGACCCGCCATGCGCACGCACCACGGCTTTGACGACGCTCAATCCAAGGCCCAGGCCGCGTTGGGAACGGCTTTTGTCTCCGCGATACAGACGATCCCAAATGCGGCTTTGTTCTTCCGCGGGGATTCCAATTCCGCTGTCCTTAAAGCGCACGAGCGCCTGATTGTTCGCTAGGCTCGCTGAAATGGTCACCGTGCCGCCTTCGGGCGTGTATTTGATGGCGTTGTCCAGCAGGTTTCCAAATGCCTGCCTCATCCGCGTGGCATCCACCGGGGCTTCGCAGATCGGCGGCAATTCCGTCGTTACCTGGATTTTCTTCTCCTCCGCCACATACTCGTAAAGCTCCACGACCTCGCGGATGAGTTTGCACAAATCGACAGTTCGCCGTTCCAAAGTCATCGTTCCCGCCTCCGCCTCGGCGATGTCCATGAGCGTTTTGACCATGCTCAAAACACGCTCGGACTCTTCGACGCAATCGGCCAGGGCTTCGCGCAAGCCAACCGGATCGACGGTTTGACGCAACGCCATTTCGGCCGAGCTGCGCATCCGGGTCAACGGAGTCCGCAAATCGTGGGCGACATTGTCCATGGACTCTCGCATGGCGCGGATGAGAGCCTGGTTTTTATCCAACATTGCGTTGAACAACCGGACCATTTCGTCCAATTCGTCCCGCGACGGCCGCGCGGGCACGCGGGCGTCCAGGTTGCCGGTCGAAATAATGCGCCGGGCCGTCGCCACGATTTGCCGCACGGGAAGCAAGGCCCGATGCGCCAAAAACCAGCCGATCCCAACGCCCAGCAGCACAATAATTAAAACTGTCGTCAATGCGATTTCGCGGGCGGGCTGCCAAAGCAAATCCCGGTTGTTGGTGCTTCGCCCAACGATGAGGACCGAGCCGTCCGGCATTCGGGCGGGTATGAAGCTGTAATCGCGCTCGCCGTTTTTCGGGATTCGGTTGACTTCAAACTGCCGCCAAATCGTGCGCGGAATGATTTTGAAATTCATCCATCCCTCCGGGACTAGAATCGGAATGGAAACCAACGGGGTGATCAAATTCACGTAGAACGACCGTTCGTCGTTGGGATTGTTCTCCTGGGTGGCGACTCTTTTGAGAGCGTCGGCGCCGCCGCCCTGGTAAACGGCGGCGTATTCGGTGAGGCGGGCGCGAATGACCTCCTCGTCCTTGCGCTGGAGCGCGTTGATGACGAGGTAATAGACCAACAGGAGAAGCACCGTCGCGCTAATGGCGAAGATCAGCGCATACCAAAGGCTCAACCGCAAAGCAAAGGAGCGGAGCGCCTTCATTTCAAGCCGCACGGAGGACATAGCCCACGCCGCGGATCGTGGAGAGGCGGGACTTTTCCGGGTCCATTTTCGCGCGCAGCCGGTGGATCAGCACATCGACGACATTGGTCTGGGGATCGAAACTGTAATCGAAAATGTGTTCGAGGATCATGGTTTTTGTCACGGTGCGCCCGGCGTTTCGCATGAGGTAATCCAGGAGCGCGAATTCACGCGTTTGCAATTCGATTTTTTGGCCGTTGCGCGATGCCTCGCGGGTGAGAAGGTCGAGCGTTAAATCTCCCACCGTCAGGCGCGTGGGTTCGACGGATTGTGTGGCGCGGCGAATCAGCGCCTGCAAGCGGGCAGTCAATTCGGAAAAAGCAAAGGGCTTCGTCAGGTAATCATCGCCTCCCGCCTGGAGACCTTTGATTCGGTCGTCCACGGACGCTTTGGCACTGAGGATGATGACCGGGATTTGAATTTTTTGTCCACGCAAGCGGTGAATAACGCTAAGGCCGTCGAGCTTCGGCAACATGACATCGATGATGGCGGCGTCATAGTGGGTGGTTTCGGCAAGAACCAACGCCTGCTCGCCGTCGGCGCTGCGATCCACGGCGTATCCCGCCTGCTTGAGTCCCTTGACTAGAAAGGACGCGATCTTGTTATCATCCTCAACCACTAAAATGCGCATGGCACAATTTTATCCCTCAGCATCCACATTCGCACCTTTGTCAGAGTCGCGCAACGACGCAGGGCCGCCCGAGCGCGCGAAAACGGGGAGTTTGCAATGCAATGTTTCGGCCATCGCCCGTCCATTGGGTAAGTGAAAAATACGCTTAAATACGTATAAATACGGCAAAAAAAATCCCACGGTACGATTTCCAGCCGCCAATTCCGGTACAGTTTATGCTTTTAGAAAATAGGCCCGTTGCTTGTTATTGACGCTTATTTCCAGCTTTTCCATCACCTGCAACATGTCCTCCCAGACCTTGCGCTTTTCGCTCAAGGCCTGGTTGCGCAAGAGGTATGCGGGATGAAATGTCGGCATGAGCGGGATGTCGCGGAACATTAGAAATCTGCCGCGCAACTTCCCGATCCCCTCGGCTTTTCCGAGCAACCCTTCAATGGCTGTGGCTCCGAGGGCCACCATCACTTTGGGCTGAATCAAGTCGATTTGCGCCAGCAGGTAGGGGAGGCAGGTTTTCATTTCGTCGGGGGTCGGCTTGCGATTGCCCGAATGCTGGCCCGGGGTGTCGGGGCGGCATTTGAGGATGTTGGCGATGTAAACGGTCTCGCGGCTCAGGCCCATTGTTTGGATGATTTTGGTGAGGAGCTGGCCGGCGGCGCCGACGAATGGCTCCCCTTGTTCATCTTCGTCGGCCCCCGGCGCTTCTCCAACGAACATCAAACGGGCATGGATGTCGCCGACCCCGAAGACAACATTTTTCCGGCTTTTTACCAAGTGCGGACACTTCAGGCAGGCGTGGGCGCGCTGGCGCAATTCCTCCAT
>DATAXU010000150.1:0-15744 GCA_036272955.1 Verrucomicrobiia bacterium | reverse complement strand
ATCCTGGATTCCCCTTCAACCATCGAATTCATCCCCTACGAAAACGCCTACACGCCGGGCTTCCAGGACATGCTCCGTCGCCGCCCCGTGGTCGAAAAACTCAAGCGCTTTATTGGGTTCCAGCCCGCCACTCCCCTGTCTGAAATCATCGCCCTGACCGCCGGCATCAAGGAATAAAAAAAGGCACCCTTTCGGGTGCCAATGATTTAAAAAGCCGTGCCAGAAGGCAGCTTAAGGGAAGAGCAAACGAACGCTTCCAGCAGTCGCAGCAGCGCTCGACTGAGTGGAGGAGAAATTACCCGCATCCACGGCATTCTTCAGCCAGTTCAGGCGAAGGTTTCCAGAAGTAACTTGTTGCGCGCTGCCGTCACCGAGCATGATGTTTCCGGCTCCAGCGGTGTTACCAGCAGAATGGATTTTCGCGGACCAGCCAACCGCTCCAGAGGTGGGGTTGTAGGGCCCGACGGGACTTGGTACGCCTGAGACCCCGCCGTTCGTATTCAGAATCACGTCCGCTCCGGTCTTGGTGCCGACTAGGGGTGAGAAACCGTAGTTTTGGTCCTGGCTGGTTCCAGGCTGCGCAGTGGTGCCACCGACCATGCCAAGGTTGCGGTCGCCGCCGAGCAGCGCTTGCGGATAGGTGTCATTAGCGCCAGGTCCAACCCAGTACGAAAGGTTGGTGTTGTTGAACGTTCCCGACGCGGCCTGTTGAGCCACGCCATAGGTGGTGGGATTCGGATAATCAGCCGTCGAGGCGTAAAAGTTTGTATTGGCAATGCGGTCGTCCGAAGGACAGATCACAACCTTTGCGGATTGACCCATCTCGTTTTGCATCAACGTGTAATCCATGAACATATATTCCGCCGCAATGGTGCTGGACTGATCGCAAATCGTATCGCTCCATCCACCCAATGCTGCCGTCTGCTGGGCCGGGAAGCGGTCTCCGTTATCGTTGGACCAAATACGATAAGCCGTACCGATCTGCTTGAGGTTATTGATGCAGGAAATTCGTTGCGCTTTTTGTTTGGCACGTGCCAAAGCGGGCAAAAGCATACTGGCAAGAATCGCGATAATAGCGATCACGACTAACAACTCGATCAGCGTGAAGGCTCCATTTTTTCTGTTCCGTGTGTGTTTCATATTTTCTACAGGTTATTTTGGCCTTTGAGCTTCCACCGGAGTTTCATGGGACCTCAGTGTTTTGCTCGATTTAAAGGTTTTAAGCAGAGTCGATGCCACAAGTCGCATTTCTGCAAAAACCCATCAAATCTGCGTCTTTTTGGGCTTTTTTAGAACTTTTTGGGTTCCAAACACCTCTTTTTCAACCCATGCGCAAAAATTCCACGCATTAAGCGTGAGAAAAACACGCGCCTTTCGCGTGAATTTCCCGCTTTATACGTTAAATTTAAACAACATCACGTCCCCGTCCTTCACCACATACTCCTTCCCCTCCATCCGATACAATCCCTTCTCCCGCGCCCCCGCCACCGACCCACAACGAACGAGATCGTCGTACGCGACCGTCTCCGCCTTGATGAACCCTCGCTCAAAATCCGAATGAATCACCCCCGCCGCCTTTGGCGCCGTATCGCCCACATGGATGGTCCAGGCCCGCACTTCCTTTTCGCCCGCCGTGAAATACGTCCGCAAACCCAGCAGATGATAGGTACTATGTATAAGCGCTCCAACCCCCGACTCGTCCACCCCAAGCTCTTTCAGGAACGCCTGGGCCTCATCGGCCGGCAAATCGATCAAATCGCTCTCAATCTGCGCGCTGATGACAACCGTCTCACACGAGTGATGGGTGCGGGCGTATTCCCGAACCTGCCGCACAAACGGGTTATCCCCGGCCCCGGCCAGTTCACTTTCTTTAACGTTCGCCGCGAAAATCGTCGGTTTGTCCGTTAAAAGGTAAAACGAACGGGAAAGAGCTTTCTCTTCCGGGCTTAATTCGATCGTGACGCCGGGTTTGCCCGCGTTGAAGTGTTCCGCGAGTTTTTTGAGAACTTCGGCTTCCGCCACGGCCGTCTTATCTCCTCTTTTGGCGTCTTTGGCTCCGCGCTCGATTCTTTTCTGCACCGCTTCCAGGTCCGCAAGCACCAGCTCGGTCGTCACCGTTTCAATGTCGCGGACCGGGTTAATGTCGCCGGCGACGTGGTGGATATCCGGGTCCTCGAAACATCGAACAACCTGGACGATCGCATCGACTTCCCGGATGTGGCTCAGAAATTTGTTGCCCAGCCCTTCGCCCTGCGAAGCGCCCTTGACCAGCCCGGCAATATCGACAAATTCAATGGCTGCCGGAATGATGACGCTCGTCTTGGCAATCGCCGCCAGCGGTTCCAGGCGCGGGTCAGGCACCGTGACGATGCCGACATTGGGGTCGATCGTGCAAAACGGGTAATTCGCCGCCATCGCCTTTCGGGTCCGGGTGACGGCATTGAAAAGGGTGCTCTTGCCGACGTTCGGCAAACCTACGATTCCAGCTTTCATTTCTCTTTATTTAACCCACTTCCTCGCGAATGACCGCCCTGAATTTATCCAGGCCTTCACCAAAAGCAGCCGAAATCGGCAGCACGGTCGTCTTGCGAATCCGGCGCTTGAATGCCTTCAGGTTCGCTTCAAATGCCGGTTCATCCATCTTGTTGGCAACAACCAGCCGCGGCCGTTCGAGCAGAACGCGATCATACAGCCCCAATTCCTCCAACAATTGTTTGTAATCATCCACGGGATCGCGTCCATCCGTGCCAGCCATGTCGAGCAGGATCACCAGCAACTTGCAACGAGCGATATGCCGCAGGAAAGAATGTCCCAGCCCGACATTCTGGTGCGCTCCCTCGATCAAGCCCGGCACATCACAAACCGTCAGGCGAAAGTAATCGGGATATTCCACGATTCCCACTTGCGGAGTCAGCGTGGTAAACGGATACGCCGCGACCTTCGGATGCGCCTTGGAAATAGCCCCCAGCAAGGTCGATTTGCCCGCATTCGGATAGCCGACAAGGCCAACATCGGCAATGATGCGCAATTCCAGAAGATAGTTGCCTTCGCCTCCTGCCTCGCCCGGCTGGGCAAACCGGGGTGCCTGACGGCGCGCGGTGGCGAAATTGCGATTTCCCAATCCGCCGCGCCCACCCTTGCACAAAACAAATTGCTGGCCGTGCTCGGTCAAATCCGCGACCAACCCGGCTTTGACGCCGGAACGCGCGGATTGCTGCTCGTCATCCTTCAAATCAATTTCCACGGCTTGTTCCGCGCCGGCATGACGAATCACGGGACGGCGGCTGGCGCCAGTCAATAAAGTCGGTTTGGCGCTCGATCCCGCTTCAACATCCGGCGGCTCCTCCGGCTCCAACGCCCAGACGAGCGTGCCGCAGGGCACCTTGACGATGAGATCCTTGCCCGCCGGGCCGTCCATACCCTTGCCCAAGCCGGGGTCGCCGTCCGGAGCGATCAAGCGGGGGTTATAAAATTGGCCGATCAGATTATTAAGATCGTGGTCGCCTTGAAGGATCACATCGCCGCCCCGGCCGCCGTTGCCGCCGGAGGGTCCGCCCTTGGGGCGATATGTCTCGCGCAAAAAGGCGACACAACCTTTGCCGCCGTGGCCGGCGCGGGAATAGACTTTTATCTCATCGACGAACATCAATAAAAAAGGCGAGGCTTTCACACCTCGCCGGAAAAATGCCGGACAAATTTCTAGGCGGTCACCGCTTCGGTTTCCGTCTCGGGTTTGACATTGACGCGGCGGCTTTGCTTATCAAACAAAACCCGGCCGTCGGTCAGCGCAAAAAGAGTCCAGTCGCGGCCGGTGCCGACGTTCTGACCGGCGATAAATTTGGAGCCGCGCTGCCGAACCAGGATGCTGCCGGCGGTCACAAATTGACCGCCAAATTCCTTGACGCCGAGCCTCTTGCTGACGCTGTCCCGCCCGTTGCGGACGCTTCCTTGACCTTTTTTATGTGCCATACTCTCTCCTATCTACATTTTGATTTCCGTGATTTTGACAACCGACAATTCCTGCCGGTGGCCGATTTTCTTATGATAGCCTTTGCGCCGTTTCATTTTGAACGCGACGGTTTTTTCCCCGCGGATGTGTTCAACCACATCGGCCAGGACCGTCGCTTTTTCAACCGTCGGCGAACCGGCGGTAAACTTACCTTCGTTGCCGATCAACAGCACGCGATCGAAGGTAATGGATTCACCGGTTTTCGTTGTTACACGTTCAACGCGCAAGGTGTCGCCCGCGGCGACGCGATATTGCTTACTTCCAGTTTCGATAACAGCAAACATAGTTCCACTTTCAAAAAAGGGTGCCAATTAACTCAAATACCTCGGAACGTGTCAACCTTTTCTTTAGGGACAGTCCCGGCAGGCCCTCTGTACATTGACCGCCAAGAGGTTACCCCAATACTGATGGATTTCAAGTCCTGAATCGCGAAAATCGTACCGTTGGGTTTTTAGACGATCTTATGCGTATTTTTGGGTTTGTCATTTATGTGTACAAACCTCGTGGATAAACCGTAGTTTCTCAATGGCGGTGCTGGAGAGGACAAAAGGATAGGCGTCGGGCAGGCCCATGCCGCGGTTTAAGGAGTTGAGCGCGTAAGTAAGCGGGAACCAGTTTTCAAGAAGGGCGTCGAAATCGGTATTCACGGGAGCGGAGTTTTGAGGGGCGGCGGACATGGCGCTTGCGGCGGGATGTTTCGGGCTGAGGGTCATTCCAAAACCGGCGGCGGTTTCCGCCATGTCAATGATATGAAAATAGTGGGCCCAGGTCTCCGCCCAATCCTCCCAGGGATGCGATGATGCGTAGGCGCTGACATGGCGGTCCTGCCAATCCGCCGGGGCGCCTTGTTCGTAATGGCTTTTGAGCGCGGCGGCGTAGTCGGCGGTTTCGTTCCCGAAGAGTTTGCGGAAACCTTGGAGCCAGTGGCTGTTGGCAATCAACCTGTCCCAATAGAAGTGTGCGACTTCATGGCGGATGTGCCCCAGCAAAGTTCTATAGGGTTCGTGTAAATTGACGCGGCGCCGTTCGCGCTCCGGGTCGTCGGCCTCGATCACGTTTAACGTTATGACGCCGTTCAGGTGGCCGGTGAGGATGGGCGCATGACCTGGAACGTCGCAGACCAGTTTGAAGCGGAGCGGCGGGCGGTCATTTCCATCGACGGGGAGGCCAAGGCGCATGATGGTGTAGAGGATGCGGCGTTTGGCCTTTTCGAGATTATGCCAGCGCCCAAGGTTCTCCGGCACCGACAAATCGGGGATCAGGTCATTCAAGCGGCAGGAGAGACAAAAACTGTCGTTATCGTTGACTGACACCATCCAATTGCAAACCTGATGGCGCTGTCCGTTCTCGCACTGGCGATAGAATTGGTGCGCCTGGCCGGGAGCCAGTGCGCGGAACGTTCCGTTGGCATCCGGTTCGAACGCGGTGATTTCAGCGGGGACCGGGAGAAAGCCCAAGGGGTGATTACACTTCAGGCACGCCACGTTTTCAAAAAAAACGAGGGCGCCACAACAGTCACAATGAAAAATCTTCATGTGTCAAGAATCATGCAAAATGCGAAACGGCGTGCGTCGCGTATGCAGTCTGCATGTTTTGGATTCGTAGAATTAATGGGGGGTTTAACCCGTTGGGAAAGGTTGGATCAACCCAGGTTCTGTGTATTTGACCGATGTTCGGGTGACGCAAATCATTTGGCATCCCTCAAGCTAAAGAGGGGAGACTAACCCTTAAAAAAAGGAATGTTATGAGCGTAGGCACAATATTGTTGATAATCCTGATTCTGCTTCTCATTGGAGCGGTCCCAGCCTGGCCCTACAGCCGGAGTTGGGGCTACGCGCCGGGAGGAGCGGTCGGCACCATCCTTGTGATCGTCCTGATCCTGGTGCTGCTGGGCAGGATATAATCAACCCGTCCGTTTGCACAAACAAAAACCCTGCGGTTGAGACTGGCTCGAACCGCAGGGCGCTTTTTTTTAATTACCCAGTAACCCAGTATCAGCGGGCAGACACGGCGGATTTGGGCTTTGGCGGAGTTGTTTCGCCGGTGGTGCAAATGTCCTGACCGCCGGCGTTTTTAAAGATCTTCTCAGCGGCGTCGATTTCGTTTGAATTCTCGGTGTGAACGGAGAGAAGGATGTTTCCGCTGCGGATTTTTCCTTCGTACCGTTTGGCTTCCAATTCAGGAATACCCAAGCCGATCAAACCGCCGGCGATGCCGCCCACCGCCGCGCCCACCGCCGCTCCGCTCAAGGCGGCAATAATCGGACCGGCTGCGATGAACGGGCCAACGCCGGGAATCGCGAGGGCGCCAATGCCCGCGAGCCAACCCAGAACGCCGCCCACCACGCCGACCGTGCCGGCCCCTGTGGCAATGCCTTCGGGGGCTTTAGTGTTTTTCTCATGGGCGAAGTCGCGGCTGGATTCCTTGTCAGGGAATAAGACCGAAACGTCATTATTGGAAAAGCCGGCGTCCTTGAGTCGTTCGACGATCAACTCGGCCTGGCTACGATCAGTGGCGATACAGAATACAGATTTCTTTGACATATATAGTTACCTCTTGTTTGTTAATTAGTTCTACTTCTGCGTTTGCGCGCCGCCGGCGGCCTGAGGCCCAAATTACTGACTGCGCGTGTTGCTCTTAGTTTTTTAGCTTGATTCGTGCCACCCCCGTCGGAGCGTATCGGCAGGCGGCGCCGTTGCAATATGCACGGCGGAAACGCGGTTTGTGCCGGGAAAAGAGCGGCACGGCGCAAGCTAGGAGAAGGGCATGACTATTGTACCGATACTCGCGATGGCGCCAATGTTTGCCGCAGCAGGATACTCTTTGATCTATCTGCTTTGTGGCGGCGGGTTGGGAGGAGCCATCCTGATTTTCATCGTCGCCAAAATGCTCGGCAAATAGACGGCTGAGAATGATTTTGGGGGACGCGGCGTTTGGATGCGCGTGTCCGCCCATGGGTACGCGGGCAAAAGCCTTGTGTTTGCGGGTTTTCATTGATAAATGGGCGGCTAATATCAGTGAGGCTGTGAGGCCGTTCGGAAATGCAAACAACATTTGAATTGGACAACCAGAAAGAGAGAGCGCGCACCCGCCGTGAATTTCTTGGCTCTTCAGCCCTGGCCCTATTCGGGATGTGTCTAGGGATACCCGCACCTGCTCAAGCCTTGCCAGTAAACGCTTCACTGACTGACGGCCTGGCACGGATTGAAGAATGGAGTGGTGGTCGAATGGGCGTCGGTCTTCTTGACTCTGGCAGTGGTCAAATCCTCGGGCACCGACTGGATGAACGGTTCCCCATGTGCAGCACGTTCAAGGTCCTGGCGGTTGCCGCAGTTCTCTCTCGCGTGGATGAGGGAAGCGAACATCTCCAGAGATCGGTGCCTGTTAGGCAAACAGATGTCCTCAAGTATGCCCCGGTTACCTCAAAGCATATTGGGTCGAATATGACGGTCGCCGACCTCTGTGAAGCAGCAATCACACTTAGCGATAACACCGCAGCCAACCTTCTGCTCGGTGCTCTTGGTGGTCCGGGCGTCGTCACCACATTTGCGCGACGGATTGGGGATCGGCACACCCAACTCGATCGAATCGAGCCAATGCTTAACGAAGCAGCGCCGGGAGATCTTCGAGATACGACCACCCCACGAGCGATGGCTCAGGACCTTAATTCACTTGTGCTGGGTTCTGCTCTGTCAACCGCATCGCGCACATTGCTCAAGAACTGGATGGTGCGGTGCAAAACCGGAGACAAGAAAATCCGAAGTGCCGTTTCGAAAGACTACCTTGTGGCCGATAAAACAGGCTCAGGCGATCGAAACACTTCGAATGACATTGGCATCATCTGGCCTGGCAATCAGGCGCCATTTGTACTCACGATCTATCTCACTGGAAGCAAGTTCGATTCCGCCGACCAACAATCGGCGATTATCGCTGAGGCAACTCGCACTTGTTTCTCCGGGAGCTTCGGGAAACCGTAAAGTCCTCTCCCCTTCGATCTGTATGGTAATTTGGGGATGCCTGCTCATTCGCTCGGAGCCAAAATGATTTTTTATATCGGCGGAGCGGATTTGTCAGTAACGGGGCGATTGCCAGGACAATTCGTCACAACTGGCTAGAACTCGCTGAAACTTTGCCACCACTCGCATTCAAAAACGCAGTCGGATACGGACTGTTTTCTCGTTCAGACGAACACGTTATGAAAATGAGATTCAACCTATTCCGGCGCGCGGGCGTATTCTACACCGAGGACACCGCCACCGGCAAGCAAACCAGTCTGCGAACCAGAGACGAAACCGAGGCCAAGAGCCTGCTTAACGCCCGCAACGAGGCGCAACGCCAGCCGTTGCTAAACTTGCACCTTGCCCCCGCCTACCTCACAGCCAGCGACCCCGCCTTTGTGGAACGCACCTGGGGGACCGTCATGGAGCAGTTGGCTCAATTATGCCACGATAGTGCAGCGGCACATAACCATGTTTTGATAGCCATGTTGTTTTGTAGTCGTTCTCGTTGACCTTCAGATAGTATTCGGGGTGACCGTCGTGTGCTTGAGCATCTCCCGCTTCAAATACACGCATTGTTTCGTGCTTCTTATCGAGCCACTCTTTGAACAAGATAACATGGACGTCCGGTTTATTAACCGCGTCACCTGGGAGAAGGTCGTCGAAACTCGGTAAGGGGCGACAAACCTCAATCAAATCGCGGGTGGATCGTTTCTCTTTGAGCCGCCAGCAACGACTCACAAAACCTGAACAGTCAACTCCATCGGACAACGGACTTGCGACAGGAGGCACAAAATTTCTCAAATCAACCGCTCTGTGGTCAAAGTCAAACTCAAACACTTTCAAGCCGTCGCCCACGGGGCTATCGGCCAATACGCGTGGGTCACATTCTATGAGATTGAACAACTGTTCGATATTTCCCACGGGTCTGCCAGCCGATACTCCTTTGTCAAATTCGGCAAGAGTGCTATCACCGCCCCAACAATAGGGAACGCCAACATTGACTCGTCCATCGAAATACCAACCGCCGCGACCCACCATTTCACGTCGGGCGTGTCAACATGCAGCCCGGATGCGTCAACTCCGTGGAATGTATTGGTAACAGTCGCCCGCCATTCGTATCGGGCATATGCCTGGGCAATCTGCAATACCTCTTGGCGCGTGATGGCAGCACTATCCCGCGAACCGATGGTTGCCTCGTCTGCCAAGGTTGTAGCCGAATGGCCACTGTTCGTTGGCAGATGCTGGCACCCACTCAAAAGGGCCAAGATCAAGATGAGGCTAAATCTACGCATAGATTCTACTCCGGTCCGCACTTGCGGCATCCATCGTTCTTTTGAATCGTTTAAACCCAGTGGACGCCGAATCCTTTGAATTATTTTTCGCCGCGCACGGATCCCCAAAACAAAATAATCTTCTCTGGAATCGCTGCGGACATAATACCAACTGTCAGTGAAAATGCCAGCGAAAGGGCTGGAAAGTAGTGAAAAATAGTGGCGAGGAATGACGAATTTACCTTCATTTTACAAGGGTTTTTGCTATTTTGTTGGTGTTCTGAATCGTGTTTACAGACTGTGTCCATCCGTGGTGAGTTTAATAAAACCTTTTGTTTATTAGGGCTTGCTCGCGGGATGGACGGCCACTAGAAGCGCCGTTCCCGCCGCCCGCTTGGCCCAGGCGAGTGTCCTTTCGTGGGCCGGGGGCATATTAATTCAAAGTCGGATGCGCAAAAGTTTTTGCTGTCGCCAGAAAATGAATCCACAAATAACGGTGCCGCAAACAACCCAAAGTGGCAGGAATACAAGACTGCGCTCCAACGCATCGACGGCGCTGCCGCCGCCCCTGAAGGCCTTAAGTACGAGGGCAAAGAGGAGACTGATAAACCCGTAACCGAGATTGAAGGCGACGCCCTTGAAGGAAAGAACCGTGGCGCGATGACCCGAACCAACGACGGCGTTGAGGTAGTAGGAGACGATATAGTCGAGCGCCATCATGGCTCCGGCCAACGGCACGATAAAGAGTACGCCCCAGTACGGCCATCGACGGCTCACACCGATCAACCCGGCCAGGACGGTTAAGGCAAGGATGCCGAAATTTCGCGCCACCGAATTTTTCGCCACCATGCGCCGGGCCAGGGGAGACACCGCCAGGCCAAGCCCTCCCATCGTCGCGCCGATAACGCCGAAGGTCGCTTCCGGAATCTCGATGAGACGGAAGTAAGAGCTGGAGAAAGTCAGGAAAAGCCGGACGACACTGTCGATCATGACACCAGCCGTAATCACAAAGAGAGCCACCGGGGTTTTCACGATCCAATATCCAGCGGTGGTGACAAGGCGCCAAGCTGTGGCTTCCGGCCCAGCCGCGACCTTGGTTTCGGGCGCGACATGGTTGGCACGCACTTTGGGTTCCCGCAGGCCGAGCACCACGGAGAGGGTCAGGAGAGCCGTGAGCAGATTGAGATAGATCGGAAAACGAAGTGTTGTGCCTTGGACGAACGAATGACTCCATCCGAAGGCTGAGCAAAGACGCCCGACAAATGCGGGGTCGTAAATTGCGCCGCCGACCAGCATCGCGATGACCATGCCCACGCCTTGCCAGCGCATGACCTGAGCCAAAACTTCGGGCCACTCGTCGGACCTGTCCCGTTCCGCGAGTGAGTCGAAGACAAGCGCTTCGTCCGCGCCATTTGCCATGCCCTCTGCCATGCCGCTCAGAATGCGATTGGCCAGACAGCAAAGGAGAAGAACGATGCCGCCGTGAAGAGGAGCTACACCAAGCAAAATCATCTCCAACACCATGAAAACGGCGGCTGTGACCACGAGGGGCTTGCGACCGACCCGGTCTGCCAAAACCCCGGCGGGTAAATCAGTAAAAACAATCGCGAGCGCCCAGGCAAAATTAAGCAACGTGTATTCTGTCGCTGAGACGCCCAGGTCAAGGAACAGAACGGCAAGGACCGGATAATAAAACCGCGAATTGAAAAGAACACGAAAGAGAACGAACCGGCGCCAGTTGCGGTCGGCGTCGGTCATTTCTTGATGCGGCTCAATCCCTGTCGGTAAATTCGTCGGTTCCATAATGATCATGGTGCCTGAGCAACCGTTGCCAGTTGTGTTCAGTTTCAATCGGACGACGAACGAGCAGTCGTCTTGCAGTCATGAAAACCAATGACGCCACACACAATACCACGAGCACCGCCCGCATGTATGTCGCGGCCGGCGCAGAGATACCGATGCCGGTTGCGAGGGCCACATACGCGTTTATCTTTATTTTATCGTGGTTATTGCTATTAATGGGCGTCTGAATCGAGTTTTACAGACCGGACGCATCCTGTTAAATTGCTGTCTCTTGCTTTTTTCCGTCCAGTGCCGGGCGGCTTTTTCCGTCACGGCGACCAAAACCGAATTGATTTTTAAGTTTGATGCGAAGGACAAGGCCCGAATGGTGGCAGAGGTGCAACCTTGGGAAGATGCCTGGGAAGGCCCTACAGGTACCAATACCCTAGCGGTGTTTGGAGGCGAAGGGAAAAAATTCTCGGTGCCACGTTTCGACGGGGAACGAGACCGGATTTACTCGGGTTTTCAAGCGCTGGAAAATGAAGCGCCCGCCGGCGGGATTCGATTTGTTGAGGTTTCGAAAGAGATCTCAAAATACCGGGACGCGTATCCGCGGACTTCAAGCAAGAAGGGGTTGCAGGTGCAGATGGTGGATGACGCAATCAAACTCGGGGTGAAACAGGCGGCATTCAATTTCGACCTGGGCGGCGCGGTGAAGCCAGTTCCGACAGGCGCGGACCTTCGATGGGATATGGACGGGCGGGAGTTTTGGTTTGATAGCAATTATATACGTGCCATCGACAGGGAGGTGAAATCCATGTCCGACACCGGCGCGGCTGTGACGCTGATATTGCTCAATTACGTGCATCCCGGGTCCGCGGCGGACGCCATTTTGCGGCATCCACATTACGACCCGAAATCGCCGGAGCACCTGAGCGCCTTTAATACTTGCACGCCGCCCGGAATGGCCTGGTTCAAGGCGTGTGTGGAATTCCTGGCAGAGCGTTACTCGGAGCCTGGCTATCCGCACGGGCGGGTAGTCAATTATATTGTCGGCAACGAGGTCAATACGCATTGGTATTGGGACAACATGGGGCACGTCTCGATGGAGGAATTTGCGCGCGATTATTCGCGGGCCGTGCGAACATGCGTGACGGCGGTGCGAAAATTTTCCTCAAGCGACCGCGTCTTTATTTCGCTGGAGCATCATTGGAACATCCGGTACGCGGGGGTGGATGACACGGAGGGTTTTCGGGGACGTCCGTTCGTGGATTATTTGAACCGGCTGGGCAAAGAGCAGGGCGATTTCGACTGGAACGTCGCGTTTCATCCTTATCCCGAAAATCTTTTTGACTGCCGAACGTGGCTGGACAAGACGGCGACGTATCGCGACGACACTCCGCGAATTACTTTTCGGAACATCGAAATGCTGCCGCGTTACTTGCGACGCCGGGAGATGCTTTATCACGGGGAGCCGCGCCGGATCATTCTCTCCGAGCAGGGCTTCCATTCGAAGCCTACGCCGGAAGGGGAAAAACTACAGGCGGCGGCGTATTGCTACGCGTGGAGGAAGATCGTGAATCTTGCGGGGGTCGATGCGTTTATCCTGCACCGGCACGTGGATTACCACGGGGAGGGAGGGCTGAACCTGGGGCTTTGGCGGCGGGACCCGAAAAGCGCGCTGCCGTCGCAGCCATTAAGCCGGAAACCGATTTATGAAGTATTCCGTCTCGCGGACACACCGCAGTGGAAACAGGCTTTTGCCTTTGCGCTGCCGGTGATCGGAATTAAATCGTGGAGCGAGATTAAAGATCGCTGAAATTTTATTGATTCTTTTTGGCCGGTTCCAGGTCCTGGACGTGGCCGGGAATGACTTCGTCCGCTTTCGGGTTTATTCCCGGCGGATTCAAAATGTTGGTCGCCACCGGGGCGGCGTTTGAAAGCCCAGGGTCGAACGGGATGAGGGGATTTTCGGGCGGCGGGGGCGCCGGCTTGGCGCCGATGTGCAGCGTTGCCGCCACCAGAATTCCAATCCCAATGCCGACCGCCCAGGCGACAATGACATGCGACCAGGAGAAGCGGCCGGGCGCGAGCGCGCCGCGCCACAATCCCCTGGCCCGGCTGGAAAATGTGGCGACGAGGTTTCTTGCGGCGTGGCGGGTGGCGCCTTTGAGGGGGGTCCGGGGCCTCGGCCAATCCCATTGTTCCCTGCACGCGGGGCAAGTGACATGGATCGTGCCGGTATTGCTGGGAATACGGATTTTTTGGCGGCATCGCGGGCAGTCAATCAGAATTTTTTCGCTCATGGGACGGAGACACTGTTGAGATTAATCTTGCGTGGGCCAGGAAAGGGTGGCTATTTTTTTTGATGACGGAGCAAATTCTCATTCTCGATTTCGGAGCGCAATATACCCAGGTGATTGCGCGGCGGGTGCGTGAGTGCCGGGTCTATTCCACAGTGGTGCGGTATGATACGCCGGCGGCGGAGATGGCGGCCGTAAAACCCAGGGGGCTGATCCTTTCCGGAGGTCCCTCGAGTGTTTATGCCGCGAATGCGCCGCTTCCCGACCCTGGAATTTTCCGGCTGGGCGTTCCGATCCTCGGCATTTGTTACGGGGTGCAATTGATGGGGCATTTCCTGGGCGGCAAAGTGGCGCGCGGACAAAAACGGGAATACGGCAAGGGAACGCTGCTCATCACGGACCCCTTCTCGGCGCTTTTCGCAAACCTGCCGGATTCCATCCAGGTGTGGAATTCGCACGGGGACAAGCTGACGGCAATGCCGGACGGATTCAAGACGGTGGCGACCTCGGACAATTCGGAATTTGCCGCCATCGAAGACCGCAAGCGGAAATTCTTTGGATTGCAATTTCATCCCGAAGTCGCGCATACGCCGCGCGGGCGGGAAGTGATTTCCAATTTCGTGCATGGCATCTGCGGGTGCGGCAAGGATTGGACGATGCGCCATTACATTGAGCAGGCGGTGAAGGAAATCCGGCAGGACGTGGGCGATGAACGGGTGATTTTGGGATTGAGCGGCGGCGTGGATTCCAGCGTGGCGGCGGCGTTGCTCGACAAGGCGGTCGGCAAGCAGTTGACGTGCATTTTTGTCAATAATGGTTTGCTGCGCGGACGGGAGGCGCAAGTGGTGCGGGAGGTGTTTGGACGGCACTTCAAAATGAAATTGCAGTACGAGGACGCCTCGAAATTGTTCCTGCGGCGGCTCAAAGGAGTGACGGACCCGGAACGGAAACGCAAGATCATCGGCAAGACATTCATCGAGGTTTTTGAATCGGCGACGAAACGGGCCGGGGCGGCGAAATTCCTCGCGCAGGGAACGCTGTATCCCGACGTGATCGAATCGGTGCCGATTGCGGGGAATCCGGCGGCGTTGATAAAAAGTCATCATAATGTCGGCGGGTTGCCCAAGAGAATGAAGTTCAAGCTGATCGAACCGCTCAAGTGCCTGTTCAAGGACGAAGTGCGGCAACTGGGGACCGAATTGGGTTTGCCGAACGAAATTGTCATGCGGCAGCCATTTCCCGGACCGGGCCTTGCGGTGCGGATTCTTGGCGAAGTGACGCCGAGGCGTTGCGAAATTTTGCGTGAAGCGGACACGATTGTGGTGGAGGAAATGAAGGCCAGCGGGTGGTATTACAAAATCTGGCAAAGCTTCGCGGTGCTGCTGCCGGTGCGCAGCGTGGGCGTGATGGGGGACGAGCGCACATACGACTTTACAATCGCCATTCGCGCGGTGGAATCGCAGGACGGAATGACCGCGGATTGGGTGAAGCTGCCGTATGATTTGCTGGAAAAACTTTCCAGCCGCATCATCAACGAGGTCAAAGGGGTCAATCGGGTTTGTTTTGATATCTCCAGCAAGCCGCCGGCGACGATCGAGTGGGAGTGAGAGCGGTCAATTATCAATTATCAATTTTGGACGGTTAAGGATCGACTGGCCGTTCACATTGCGCGGAGGCTTTTGTTTCATCAGGCGCCGGGCTTCGCCGATCAGGTAATCCCATTGCAAGGCCGGGCCGGGATCGACTTTGTTGGTCTGAACGTGATAGTGGCCCAGGACGCCGTGATAATTTTGAAGCTCCTCGGCGGGGATCTTGTGGGTCATCAATTTACCATCGGCCTCGCGGGGGTAATCGCATGTAATCCGCGGAAAGATGGTGCATAGGGAGGCAGTCAGCCTGACGAGAGCTTTGTATTGTTGAGGGGTAAAATCATATTGTTGAAGTTGGGCGCCCTGCACTTCGCCGACAACCATTTCGCGCCGGGCGGGGCGTCCGACAAAATGCGGGGTCCGCTCGGGGTGGGGGCCGTATCGTTCGGGGATCGTGATGACCGTGCGGCCGTTGGGTTCTTTTTTGTACCATTGGGCCAGCGGGTTTTTCTCCGTGACGCGGTAGGAACCCATGTTGGCTATTTCGATTCCGATGGAGCGATTGTTAGCAATCGTGGCGTGCCGGGCGCGTTCCTTTAAATCGAGAGTTTGATAAATGGTTCCATCCA
Source organism: Verrucomicrobiia bacterium (assembly GCA_036272955.1). Classification (GTDB taxonomy): domain Bacteria; phylum Verrucomicrobiota; class Verrucomicrobiia; order Limisphaerales; family Palsa-1400; genus DATAUD01. The sequence goes on along the minus strand of DATAXU010000150.1, from coordinate 160 downwards.
GATCGCACATGAAATGGACGCTCAAATCGCGATGGTCCTGCAACGTGTTGAAGCAACTGCGGGAGACGCCGGCGACATCGAAGTGGAGTACGAATTGATCGATGTTGGATTGGAGAGTGGGGAGGTCCCACCCGCCGCCGCGGACCCGCTCAAGCTGATC
>DATAXU010000149.1:0-1683 GCA_036272955.1 Verrucomicrobiia bacterium | reverse complement strand
TCCCGCGTCCGGCCCGGCAAATTTCGCCCCCGGCACGGCATTTGTAATCGCGCTCGCGTATGTCCGCCACTTCTCCAGGTAAGTCGCAAAATTAGTTATTGTCAGGTCTTGATTATAGACCCGTTTCACGTCCGGCTCATTGCCAAGTGCGAAGCAATCAAGCCAGGGCCGGTAATGGCTCCAAATATATTTGGCAATGCCGGCGTCAGTCGCGCTGTATTGCCGCGCGGGATCGGTTTCAAGCAAGCGCAATGAATATATCACCTTTCCGACGCAAGAAACCTTCGCGAAAGCAAACAAGCTATCGATATCCGCTTCCCCCGGAATGGGAGTTGAAGGCGGCGAATCCACCGTGGTTCCACCGACGCGAAGATGGCGTATGCCAAGATTCTGGAAGAGCGTCACAAGTTGCGTGTTGGTGGGATTGAAGAAACGCGCTCCCGGAATCGCCTTCATTCCAAAACTCAAACCGACGAAATTGGAGGAAATCGCCGTCCCGGCAATCCGCGTGTCAATCGTCACCGTGAGTGGCGACTGGGCCAGCGCCGAGCCGGCCAAGAGGCCCGCCGCGCAAATCAGTCCTGGGATCAGCTTCAAAGCATGTCACTAAACAGGTCTTTGTCCTGAGTGGCAAACCAGTGTGAGCGCCGCGCACGCAGCAACGCAATTAAAAAACGCTGGATCAGAAGGCGGTTGCCTGCTTCCATGGAATAATCGTGAGTATGAATTCATCACTTCCCCGTCTTCGCCGCCATCTGGCGTCCGCAATATTTGTCGCGGGACTTCTGGCGATGCCCGTCGTTGCGCAGACAAACGATACCGTCCTGTCTGTTGGTGGATCGGTTGAGCAGTCGCTCACCCTTTCCCTCCCCGACCTACAGGCGATGCCACGCGTGACTGTGAAGGCGCAGGAAAAGGGCGGCGGCGAAGCGACGTTCGAGGGAGTGGCCCTCTACGAAGTCGTCATGCGCGCCAAGCCGAAACTCACTCCGCACTGCTGCAGTAACGCCGTCAACACCGTCGTTGTCGTCAAGGCGGCGGACAATTATCAAGCTGCATTTTCATTGCCGGAACTCGACCCCAAATTCGGCAAGCACAACATTGTGGTTGCCGACCGGCGCGATGGCCAACCGCTCGACGCATCAAAGGGGCCTCTCGAAATCATCGTCCCTGATGACAAAGTTTATTCCCGTTGGGTCCGCCAGGCCGGCTTCATCGAAGTTTTGCCCGTCGGGCAATTGCCCTCCGCGATCAAGTGATCATTTCTCCAGCGCCATTCTTGCGATCGCCGCCGATGCCGCGGCCACTTTTACAACGCACTGCCCCGTCGTGTCCGGCGGCAGCGCCGTCCATTTTCCGAGCCACGGGCCGTCGTTTGGAATAGGAGCGCCACCCAACGTGACCCCTGCCCTTGTGGTGACATCGCCATTCGGTGCCGTTAGAAAAATGTCTTCAGCGTGCAGCGTTACTCCGTCCCCCAATATGGCAACCTCCGCCTCGCGCGATCCAGGCCCGTGCGTTTTGTTGATGATCGTCACAAAAAGATATCCGTCACCGCGAACCGCGTAAGCCGTCACGTTGATCCGATTCGGATTGGCAATCTTCACCGCTTCCACGCTTCCGCGGCCTCCCAGTTCAAATGCCTTTAAACCGTACGCCTTCGGAGCGATCTGAAAAATTCCC
>DATAXU010000148.1:0-8835 GCA_036272955.1 Verrucomicrobiia bacterium | reverse complement strand
TCCAAATGCAGGCCAATTGCAGAAGAGTGAGGTGGTGGTTTTCGGCGACGGCGCGCATTTGATCGAGCTTGGAGTTTCCGGCCTCGACCCAACCGGCAGGACGGAAAGACCGGTGGTCGTGCGTGCCGAATTTGTGGCCGGCCCGGACATCGTCGTGGAAAAGGCCGCCGTAATCGACAACGCGCGTGAGCAGTTGGATATCGTGCTTGAGCGCGGCGGGAAGAACCAATTGGCCGGGCCACGGTTCCAAAGGATTGAGAATGATCATGGCCCAATCCAGCAGGGGGCCGAAGCGCTCGAAGCACAAAATGAGGTCGAGCGTGAAACCATTGGCGGGGCCGGGCGCGATGCCGATGCAGTCGGTTAATTTAGCGTCGATGAGTTTTTCCATGCCGTCCCAAACGCGGTCGCTCGAATAGCCGATGGAATCCGGATTGTGCAGGAGGAGAAGATCGAATTTTTCGGCGCGACAACGGGCGAGGGATTTTTCGGCGGCCATGCGGAGGTAATCGGCGTAATCGCGGGCGGGACGCAGGGCGGGATCGGTGAAACGGGGAAAGCCGCGTGAACCTTGGCGCTGGCCCTTGTAGAAATCATGGCCGACGGCTCCGATCAGGCAATAGTCGTTGCGCGGAATGCCGGCGAGGGCGGAGGCGAGTAATTCGTCGGCGCCGCCGGAACCATAGACATCGGCGGTGATAAAGGTGCGGATACCCTTGTCGAAGGCACGGCGGACGAGGGAAATCCATTGTTCGTCCGGCAACGGTTCGCCGAAATTCATAAAGCGACCGCCGTTCCAGGCGCCAAAAGCAGTTCGAGTAACGTCCATTCTCCAGCCTACACAAAAACTGACAGCGCGGCAATTCTATGGTTAAATGTCAGGAATGCAAATTGGGTCGCTCCAATTAAAGTCGAATTTGTTTCTGTCGCCGCTGGCGGGTTACACCAACCTGCCGTTCCGGTTGACGTTGCGCGAAATCGGCGGGTTGGACCTGGCGACGACGGACCTCGTGAACGCGCGCTCATTGCTGGAGAAAAATCCGAAGGCGCTCAAATTGATCGAGACATCTGCGGTGGACCATCCGCTGGCGGTGCAATTGTTCGGCTCGGTGCCGGAAGAAATGCGCGATGCGGCGGTTTACTTGGAATCGATTGGCGTTTCGTCGGTGGATATCAACATGGGTTGCCCGGTGCGGAAGGTGTGCCGCGTTGGCGGTGGTTCGGCGATGATGACGGAGATGGACAAGACGGCGGACCTGGTGCGCGGGATGGTGGCGGCGGTGCGCATTCCGGTGACGGCGAAAATGCGGCTGGGTTGGGACGACCAGAATCTCACCGCGCCGGACCTTGCGCGAGTGCTTGAAGACGCGGGCGCGGCGGCGATTTTCGTGCATGGGCGGACGCGCGAACAGGGCTTCGGCGGGACGGTGAACCTGGCGGGGATTCGAGCAGTGGCGCAAGCGGTCAAACACATTCCGGTGATCGGCAACGGTGACGTTACGACACCGCAGGCGGCGCGGATGATGTTCGAGGAAACCGGATGCGCAGGAGTCAGCATCGGACGCGGGGCGTTTTATAATCCGTGGATTTTCCGGCACACGGGGCATTACCTGAGCACGGGGGAGTTGCTGCCGGAGCCGGATTTTGAGGAACGCGCGAGGGTGATGTGCCGGCACATCCAATTGATGGCGGATATCTTTGGGGACGTCCACGGCTGCCGAATGTTCCGCAAGATTGGCCCGTGGTATTCGAAGCGATTTGGGCCGGCGAATGATTTTAACAAACGGATTGTCAAGCTGGCAACTATTGCTGAGTTTTACCAGATACTTGAAGACTATCGGGGATGGCGCGCGCAATTCCTGGAAGCGGACGGGCAATTGAAGCCGAATTATCGGCCGGCGCCGATGGTGGCGTCGTTTATGCGGGAGCCGGCGGTGGCGGCGCGGACGGAAATACCGGTTCCACAGGGGCCGGTGGAAGTGTGGTGATGCGAGGGTGATCTCGCCCGCTCTAATTTGGACGGCAACGGAAGAAAAGAGCCGAAAGAGAAATCGAGAATGTCATTTTTCTAGGACTGACCCCTAAGTGATCCCCGGCCTATGGCACTGATCTCGATATGCAAGGCATCAGATAAATTGACTCAAGAAACTTTGGGGTCAGTCCTAGAAAAATGACAAGTTGCGTTGACAAATGGACGAGGGAGGATGAGACTAGCATTTCTTATGGCACGTGCACTTCGAATTGAATACGCTGGCGCCGTTTATCACATCGTGGCGCGAGGCAATCAAGGCCGGTCGATTTTTGACGATGATCGGGACCGCCTCCGCTTCCTCGACACATTGGGAGAGACGTGCGATAAAACCGGCTGGCGCATCCATGCCTTTGTGTTGATGGGCAATCACTATCATTTGCTCGCCGAAACCCCCGAAGCCAATCTCGTGGCCGGCATGAAATGGCTGCAAGGCGTTTATACGCAGCGTTACAACCGCCGACACGAGGTTTGTGGCCATCTTTTTCAAGGGCGCTACAAAGCGATTATTATTGACGGCGAAGCGGCGGGCTACTTTGACGTGGTGGGAACCTACATCCATTTGAATCCGGTGCGGGCCGGTCTCATTCGTGCGGGCGAGCAACCGTTGCGTCAGTATCGCTGGAGCAGTTACCTTTGGTATCTGCAACCTGCTCGCGCGCCGGTCTGGCTGGATTGTGATCGAGTGCTCGCCGCAGCGAGGCTGGGAGGACAAAGCCGCAAGGGGTATGAGGCCTACATGGAAAGCCGGGTGCTGGAATTGGCCATGAAGGACGGCCGCCCGGAAATGGAGGAGATGGAAGAGAAATGGAAGGCATTGCGCCGGGGATGGTATCTGGGGGAGGAAAGTTTTTTGGAGAAACTCAAAAGCCGGCTGAAAGCGAAGATCGCAGGCAAGAAACGCGAGTCCCACGCTGGCGGCGCTCAACGGGCCCATGGGGAAGCGGCGGCGCAAGAACTCTTAAGCCAAGGGTTGGACGCCCTCGGCATCAGCGCAGATCAATTGCCGAAGATGCCCAAGGGGTCGGCGGAGAAAACCGTTTTGGCGTGGTGGTTGCGCCAGCGCACAACGGTGTCCCTGCGCAGGGTGGGAGAGGCCCTGGAGATGGGCCACTACACACGGGTGACTCAAGCCGTAAGCCGGATGAACAGGCGCCCCACTAGAAAAATGGCAGCTATCAAACAACGTCTCCTCAAAGCTGAAAAATGAACGGCGTGATCTGCAAACTGTCATTTTTCTAGGACTGACCCCTAAGAAAGAGGCGTTGTCAATAACTTGGTTAACGACGTAGATTTTTTTACGGCTGGACTACCGGGATTTTTCGAACCGGTACAGCGCGGCGTCGGCGGCAGCGAGGTGGATGGAGAGGGTTTTCTCCACGTTTGTCGCGGAGCCGGACCAGAGCTCGCGGGCGATTGCCGGGGCGTTTGATGGCCAGCCAATCTTATTCAAATCGACGGTGAAATCGGCGGGGGTGGAAGAATAGTTGAAGACGGCGAGGCAAAAATCGTTTCCGCTCCAGCCGGCGAACATGTTCGCGGCGTTGCTGCCGGCGTCGGTTTCGACGGGGCGGAAGGATTTGGCCTGGCGGGCGATTTGGTCGATGGCTTTGTTGGTCAAATATTTTTTGGCGCGAGCGCCGGCGGAACTGAAATCGTCTCCGGAAATCATCAGACCCGTTATAACGGCGGAGGTGACGCGGGCGCGGTTTTCGGCCTCGGTGTAATCTTCGAGGACCATGTGGTCGGGATCGAGGAAATCATAGACTTTGTTGAGCCACCAGCCGTAGGTGAGGGCGTTGAGAGTGTATTCGGTTTGGTCGATGGCACCGAAGGAGTCGCAGGCGATTCGGCGTGATTGAGCATAGCATGCGGGGAAGAGAGGGGAAATGGCCTCGTTCAAATACATGCTGTCGCCAATGGTTTGACGGAAGAATTTCATGCCGCTGTTGAAGGCTTGCATGCCGGTGGTCACGGAGGGGTCGTAGTAGTGGTCGGCTTCGAGGGAGCCGTGGACGAGGAAATCGATTTTGAGGTAGGTGAAACCGAGGCGCTTGAATCTCTCTACTTGACGGCGGAGGCGCTCGCGGGTGCGGGGGTCGGTGGGGTCGAGAGCGGTGCCGCCATCGATGTGTTGGGGGCGGCCGTTTGCGAGGAGGAATGGGCCGTGGTCGCCGCCGAATTGGGTGAAGGGAGTGGTGTAGATTCCGGCTTGCTGATGGTTTGCGTGGCAGTGATCGACGAAGGCTTTGAGTTGGTCGTCGTCCATACGGTTCCAGCCGGAATCGAGGCCGATGTAAACGGTGCCGTTGTCCTGGAAGTGGTTGGGTTGAAGGTCGGTGGCGAAGAAGTCGGAAACTTTTATGGCTTTGTCGTAGTCAAGGTGAAATTGGAGTTTGCCCCAACTGTTCCAGCCGAAGGGGACGCCGTTGGTCCAGGGGGCGGGAGGAGTGAGGGCGGCGGTGGCTTGGGCGTAACTCTCCAAGCCAACTGAGAAATTCGCATAAATTCCGCAAAAAACGGTCGAGGAACGGATTGAATCGCCGGAAATGCTGCCGTGGGGGAGGGAGTCGCGAGTGCTGGTTGATGTGTAACCGTTTAACACGCAAAGGCTTGTGATGACGCTGTCGGCGGAGGCCGATTTGACGCCGGTTTTCCAAGTGTCGTGTTCGATGGAGCCGATGACCAATCCCGCGCGGGTTTCCGAGTTGTAAAAGGCTGATAGTTCGTCGCTTACAGAATAGCCGTTGAGGGGGGGGGCGCTGTAGCGGACCCATTTGTCGTTGTCGAAAGGGACCCATAACGCTCGATTGTAACCGGCAATGGGGGAGTGGGTTACCAGCGGGGCGATGAAATTGGAGCGGAGGGGGTGGTCGGCTGATACCTTTACGTTTATGAGGATATGGTCGGGCTTTAACGTGAAAGTTTGGAGCATGGAGACTGCCTGGCCACCGGTGGATTCGATGGTGACCTGGTTGCTGTTTCGGGTGGCATGGTGGGTGGTGAAATCCATGCTGGTGACGGGTTCGGGGAGGCGGATTTCGGAATAGATGTTGGAGAGGACTATCGCGTTGTCGCGGTAAATGTTGGCCAGACCGTTGGCACCATATTCGATGCGCCAGGGACCCGAACTCAGCACGGAGGCTTTGCCGGTGGCGGGGGGTAAGACGGTGAAGTTTTGGGGGTCAGAATTGGTGCATTGGCGGGTGGAGGGGGAAAAGCCCATGCCGAAGCGGACGGGCGAAACGTAGTAATGGCCTGGCGGGAGGAAGGGGAATTCGTAGTTTCCCTGGTTGTCGGAGAAGGTGACTTTTTCCAAGTCGCCACTGAGGTCCACTTCAGCGCCGGGGACGGAAACGTTGCCGGATATGCGGAATGATTCGACGGGATCGGAGGCGGCTACGACGGTGTCCAATGAATCCGGGCCGGGTTCGTGGGGGTTGTCGAATCGGATCGTGTTAGAGCCAGCGTGGAGGGGGGCAAGGATGGTTCGTGAGGGGTTCTCATGGTGGAATGTGAACCAGCGGGGGATGGCTTCATCATTGACGGTCACCCGGTAGGAACGGTCGTCGCCGACCGTAACTATGACGGTCACCGGGTAAAGTCCGTCCTTTGGGACTGTGACGACTTCGTTGATTGGCGATTGGCACAGGGCGGCCCTGGCGCAGGCGAAGGCGGTTACGATAGAGAGGCCGAAGCGCATTTTGCGCTTATGGTACACCGAGGAGAACCGCCGACGCAACACATGACCGAAAGGTCAGGATTGAACCGGAGAGAACGGGGTCGCTTTTATCGGGCGCGGATGTGACGGTCTGGCGGAGGTTGACTTCGTGGAGGGAATACCGGCGTTGCGGATCAAAGCTCGTTGCTTAAGAATTCGGCGCACTTCTGAAAAGACCTGGTTCACCGAGATGAGCTTCATGCATCTGTTGTCGCGGCAAACGGATTGACGATTGTTGTAGGCGTTTACGCACGGGCTGCACGATAGACCCGCCCAGAGGGGAAGATTGCGGACCGTCGGCGCCGCGAACAATGCCGGCGTCTCAGGCCCGAAAAGAGTGACGACATGGATTTGGGTCAATGACGCGAAATGTGCCGGACCGCTATCATTGGTAACCAGGACATCGGACAGGGTGTACAAGACCATTAATTGGCGAAGGGTGGTTTTACCAGCCAGGCTGATGCAGCGAACGCCGCCTACCTGACGAGCCAACCGGCCTATCTCGTCCGCTTCGTTGGAAGCTCCTGTAAAGACTATTTTTATCTCGGGAAAATCCGCCAGCAAACGGTTTGCCAGTTCGACGTATCGTTCCCGGGGCCATTGCCGGAGAGGAACCAGATCGCTGGCGTTGGGATTGAGCAGAACCAATTGCGCACCACCGCCTGTGGAAAGGGGCAGCATCGCTTGCACCGAGTCGATCTCGCCGGGCATTGGCACAAAAACTGGAAAATCAATGTCAACTTCGGGCGGGGCAAAATCCAACACAGGAAGTTTAGCGGGGTCCAGCGTGAGAGCCTCCGCCAAAAGGCGGAAATTAGCTGTCGTGTGCAAGCGCGAATTGTAAGAAAGCCGATGTGTCATCAGATCGCCGCGGTACGGGCCGCCGCCAAAAAATGCGTGAAATCCGACGCGTGCTTTCGCGCCGCTTAAGAATGTGATTGCGGCAGAACCGCGGGAGAAAAACTCCATGTCAATGGCGGCATCGAGCTGGAGTCCTCGCAAGCGGCCCAGGGCCTTCAAAGCGCTGAGGGCCATTGAAAGTAAGCCTCGATCGGAAATCGTTATGACATTTTGTTCGGGGACCAAATCGAGCAAATCCAGGATGAATCGATTTTCCTCGAAGGCGACAAAAAAGACATTTTCGCGGCCGACCATTTGGATTGCGCGGCGAATCGCGGGAATTGCGAGCACGGTCGAGCCTTGCTCCGCGAGCTTAACAAACAAAATTCGGCGCGGCAGAGCGGGGCCGGGAAGCGGTCGCCGGCCCAAAAGCGTTCTGGCCAAAGTCAAACAAAAGCAGATCGGCACGCCGGCGAACCGGTCAATTCGTTGGAGAAGGCGCACGTTCATTAGACGAAATCAAATCTTCAGTAGTTTCCCCCGAACTTTGCCATTTCCGGTTCGCAAACCCACACGGTAAAACCGTCTTTGGAATCAAGCAAAACTTCTTGTGCGGTTTGCGACCAAGTGACTTTAAGGATCTTTCTGGATCGCTTTTCAAAATCGACGAACAAGGAGTTAGGGTCGGGGTCATGCAATTTGGAAGTGACTACCAGGACAGCCAGTCTCAGGTCTGGCGCGGTTTGGGTTGGAAATTGGCCGTCGGCCCAGACCTTTTGATGGATTTGCCGCTTGATGTAGTAAGTAAAAACTCCAGATACAGTTTCGTCATTCAGGAGGACAAACTGGCCATCAGGACCGATCAATTGACTTGTCTCGGCGAGCGTGCTTCGTATTCCCGGTCCTTTGATTTCACGGACGCGCAACACAATATCGCGCGCCATGCCGCCGATGGCGCACATGGCCAATGCGAAGGCGGCGAGGCGATAGGACCAAAGCCTCTTTCGGCAGTCGAGTTTGTCGAGCAAAAATTGTGCGCCTTGCCCGACGAACAGGCAAATACCGGGCGCCAAAAAAAAGCATAACCTTGGATTTTGGAGGTAGGGATACTTGTGAAGAAACGCCGCGGCCAGCGACAAAACCTGAGGGAGCACAAACAACATCCACACCCATCGGTGGCCGCGGCGCCAATAGACCACCAAACCCGTCAGCCACAACGCGCACGTCAGGGCCGAACGATAATGGTTGTCGCCAATGGGCCAGGCAAATCCACGTCCCGTATGCACCGCCAGGAGCCAAAGGGGAATCTTCAACAGATGGGCGGGCGGGTATCCCTGATTCCAGGCGTCGGCCAAGCCGTTGTCCAGACTTGCCTGAAGGCCGGGCCGAACATTCAGCACGTACAAGGATATTGCGCTGGCGGAGGCAAGCGCCATAAAAAGCAGTCCCGCCAGGATGTTTCGCCGGGCAAGTGTTTTGGATTCATGCGTCGTTTCGTCAGGAACGAAAAGTGTTGTTATCATGCACGCGATGAGAACGAAACCCGAGGCGGCGATGATAAAAACACAGGTGTAAGAGAACCAGACAAACACTGGGGCGGAAAGCGCAAGGACAACCAGATAACGGGGTTTGCGCCCCTGGTTCAACCATCGCAACATGCACCACAACATCACCGTCGCGACCAGGAGATCAATGGTGTAACCCTTGACCCGTGTTCCTTCAACGATCGGCACGTAAGCGACGCAGAAAACCGCCCACGCCAGCCACCGGGCCGTTCCACGGAGCGATTCGCGGCAGATCAGCCCGAACATGCCCACCGCGCCGATGCCGGCGAGGAATGGGACCAGGCGCACAGCCCATTCGTTTTGAAACAGGGAATCGAGCAGTTTAGTCATCCATAAAAACAGGGGCGGGGAAACGTTCGAGTAGCTCAACGGGGCCAGCAACGCAGCGTAACCGCGTTCCATGACACTGCGGAGGATACCCGACTCGTCACCGGTGATTGCGAAGTGAAGTCCAAACCGCACGAAGCGCCACAGCAGGCCAGCGGCGACCGCGCTCAAAAACCAATGTGTGATGTCATAGCGGTCTTTGTTCTCACGCTCCTTGAATGGAGCGGGCAATGTCAAAACGGTCATGATCTGGTTGTCGCGGAATCCGGGAGGGATTTTGAGTAAAGAGGCTTTCCATGGCAAGTGATTTTTTGATCGGCATTTCGACGCGCGGTTTCGTCGATCCTGGAAAC